>JAJZFJ010000133.1 GCA_021805395.1 bacterium | reverse complement strand
CATGTACGATGTGCTGCCCTTCCCTTCCCAGAAAGAGCCATGGCTTCACACTGCAAAATGGCGCGGTGTTGAAAACATCTTTAGAGAGACTGCACGTCTCTATGGCTTTAGGGAGATAAGAACTCCAATTGTTGAGCAGACCGAGCTGTTCACCAGGAGTATTGGTGAATCCACAGATATTGTGAGTAAAGAGATGTTCACTTTCACAGATAGAGGAAACAGATCTCTCACATTGAAGCCCGAGGGAACAGCTCCGGCAGTGCGAGCCTGCATAGAGCATGGGCTTTTTGGAGAACATTCACTCTTAAAACTCTACTATGTTGGTCAGAACTTCAGGTATGAACGGGGTCAGAAGGGACGATACAGGCAGCACCAGCAGCTGGGAATTGAGGTGTTCGGGGGTTCAGATCCATCGGTGGATGCCGAAGTAATCTCTGTTGCAATGGCGTTCTATAGGGCTGTTGGCATCCAAAAACTTACGCTGCACATCAACTCGCTGGGTTCAGAACAGAGCAGAGAGGCATATCGAACTGCTTTGAAAGGCTATGTGGAGCCTTTCCTGCAGGAGATGAGTGAGGAAGGACAGGTGCGTTATAGAGTGAACCCCTTACGCATGCTGGATACCAAAAACGAAACGGATTTGAGACTGCTGAAGAATGCCCCGATCTTTACAGACTTTCTGGATGAGGAGAGCAGACAGCATTTCGATGCTCTTCAGAAGTACCTCACAGCACTGGATATTCAGTACATAGTGGATCCTGCCCTGGTACGCGGGTTCGACTACTATACAGGCACTGTATTCGAAATCAGGGGGGAAGGGCTAGGTTCGCAGGATGCACTGGGTGGTGGAGGCAGATACGATGGCCTTGTGGCAGAGTGTGGAGGCCCACAGGTTTCGGGCTTTGGATTTGGATTAGGAATTGAGAGGTGTTTGCTGGCACTGGAAGCTTTAGGGATTGAAACTCCAACGGTGAATGAAAAGCCAACAGCATTTGTGATTGCTGCAGGAAGTGAACCTGAAGTGAAGATTGCTGCAATGCAGCTTCTTAACAGAATGCGGACAGCAGGAATAGCCGCGGACATGGATTTTACAGGTAAAAATTTTCGCAAACAGATGAAACATGCCGATGATCTGGGAGCAGCATTCCTCCTGATTTTAGGATCTGATGAAGTACTTAATGGAACCGTACAGCTGAAAGATCAAGCCACACGGACTCAAGAACAGATAAAGATGGAAGATATTGAATTGGAGTTAAATAACAGGCTTAAGCATTGACGCCGTTAAGTGAGCAGCTTGAAGAGAGTCGGCAAATTTTTCCTCGGATATATCTATATATAGATAAATATCAATAATGCACCACTAAATATAGTGCAAAAGTTGGCTTGAGCTTTTTTTACTTATTTTATAAAAAAGTCATCATTCTGCTTGCGCACAACCTCTTATATTTGCTATAATCGGCGCGTCCCTCTTCATTCTTACATCGTTGGAACCATTAAAACGAGACAGTAGACTGCCTGATAGACTACCAGATTGCCCACATCCGGAGGAATTGGTTGAGCGAACAACTCCAGTTTGAAGATGAATACGATGCAGAAAGCCTTGGGAAACTGTGGCAGCTCTGCTTCGCTATGCTCTCTTCCAGAGTGAGTGAAGTTGTCCTCAGCGGTTTCCTCAAAGATGCTGTACCGGTTAGATTCGCCAAAAGAGTGTTTGTTCTAGGGGCATCCACGCCATTTGCACGAGACTATATCTCACGAAAAGCAGCCAATGCAATTCGAAGCGCACTTGAGTTCCATCTCGATACAAGTGGGATTGAGGTGGAAGTAACCCTTATTCCGGGTAATGAGCAGCATTCCAGAAGGTCTCAAAAAGACCGCTCAAACGGCTTGCAGCAGTCCTTACCACTTGACGAGGACACCCAACCCCAGGACAGCTCATACAGCGGGATTGAAACAGGAACAGCAGTCCAGAATACACTGCCTCAACCAGCCAAATCTGAAGTTAAACAGCCAGCAAGCTCTGCAAAAAGACATACCAAAACTTCAGATAGAATAGCAATTGGCACTCCACTTAACGCAAAGTTCAGTTTTGACAAGTATATGGTTGGGCACTGTAACCGTCTTGCCTTCTCCAGCGCTCTCACCATAACGGACAAGCCAGGGGATGCATACAATCCTCTCTATATCTATGGCGGCCCAGGACTGGGAAAAACACACCTTCTGCAGGCTGCAGCACATGCACTTAGAGAAAAACATCCAGATAAAAATATATGTTATGTCTCATGTGAGAATTTTGTTCAGCAGTATGTAACTGCAATTAAACAGCATACCACCGAAGAGTTTCGTAAGAACTATAGACAGATTGATGTTTGGCTGGTGGATGACATTCAGTTTATTATGGGAAAAGGGCATAACACAGAGGAGTTTTTCCACACTTTTGACACACTGCATCAGAGCAACCGACAGATTGTGATTGCAAGTGACAGAAGCCCGCGAGAATTGAGCAGCATGGACGAGCGGCTGAGATCGAGATTTCAGAGTGGCTTGATAGCAGATATCAGTGCCCCAGAGCTGGAGACAAGAATAGCCATCCTGAAGCAGTTCAGAGATGTTGAGCAAGCCCCAATTCAGGATGAGGTGCTGGAATATATAGGCAGTGCCATTCAATCCAGTATTCGTGCTCTACAGGGGGCAGTAACAAGACTTGTTGCAATCTCATCCATTATGAAGGTTCCGGTTACTCTGGAACTGGCACAGGGTGCCCTGACAGAATATCTGATAGATAAACCTTTCCGAACACGTGTGATAAAAGTTTCTGACATTATTAAAGCCGTTTCAGAAAAATTTGGAATTACGGAGTCTGCAATGCTCAGTCCTGTAAGACATAAAGACGTATCTTTAGCGCGGCAGACTGCCATTTATATCTGTAGAGAGCTGTTACCAGAAATGAGTACAACACACATTGGTGAGGCGTTTGGAGGAAGGGATCATGCAACAATTGTGTATGCCACAAAGCAGATTCGTAAACTATTCCTCATTCTTCCAGAACACAAAGCGATGGTGGAGAAGATTATTCGCGAAATACAAGAGTAGATATCCAGTATAATAGATGCCAATAACTATAATTATCAGAGTCTGCTCACCCGAGTGAGTTTTCTTTTTTAAGGATGAACAGGATAAATTATCAGATATGAAGGAACGTATGGATCGTTGGGACCCTGGTGTGACCTATGTGATTGGACATCAACGCCCGGATACTGATGCAATTGCATCTGCAATGGGTTATGCATGGTATCTCAACCAGATTGGTACCCCAGTTATGGCTGCTCGCGCTGGTCAGCCGGGAGAGCAGGCAATGTTTGCTCTCAACCATTTCGGCGTACCTGCCCCGCTGCTTCTCACTGGAGTGGCACCAACCTTTGGACACTGTGCCAGACCACAGTCCAGCGTGCCGCCAGAGGCCTCGCTGCCAGCTGCAATGGCACATGTGGCAGAAGGCGACAGAGTGGTACCCTTGGTGGATGCTGAGGGCAAGCCCCGAGGGATAGTGACTCCCCTTGCACTCGCAAGAGCCTACACAGCGCCCATGAACATGGCGGCAATGCTGGCTCAGTCGTGCATCTCAATTGCTGATTTCACCCCCACTTTTGCCACATCCGATCGTATCAGTGATCACAGGGCACAGCTGCTTAGAAGTGAAGCAGACGATTTTCTGGTGGTCTCTGAATCCGGGAGATATGTGGGTATGGCAACCAGAAGCCGCATACTTCAGCCACCGCGTGCCAATCTCATTCTGGTTGACCACAATGAGCTGTCGCAGGCGGTCGCAGATGCCGAAGAGGCGGAGATCGTGGGAGTTCTGGATCACCACAGACTTGGCAACCCTCCAACGGCCATGCCAATTCCCTTCATGGTGGATCCTGTGGGAAGTACCAGCACTCTCGTTGCCGAGCACTGCAAGGTGAGAGGACTGGAGCCTACACGAGGGCTTGCAGGCATGCTGCTTAGCGGCCTCCTCTCAGATACACTTGTGCTCAGATCTCCAACCACAACCGATAGAGACCGACTGATTGTGGAGTGGCTGGTGAAAATCGCACAGGTAGATCTCGACAAGTATGGGCACGATCTGCTGCATGCTGCGCCAGGCATGAGCAGACGCAGTGCGGATGACATTGTGGACTCCGATCGAAAATCGTATCAGATCGGTGAGGTTTCCATCTCAATTGGCCAGGTTGAAGTAACGGGAATGGAAGGATTACAGCAACGCAGCGACGAACTGCTGCAAATCCTTGAGGACCGCTGCAAACGCGAAAATCTCTCCTTTGCCGGGTTGATGGTTACAGACATTGTAACTGGAACCAGCCACTTGCTGTGCAAGGGGGAGCACTGGATATTAACCTCTCTTCCATTCACCCATCTGAGTGAAAATGAGTTCGATCTTCAAAATATGGTATCCCGCAAGAAACAACTTATTCCAACTCTGCATGCTGTTCTGGATGATTCCAGATAGGTGCGTTAATTATGGATGTTTGCAGGTACCATCTAGTGAGCTAAACCTGATCTGGCTTCCAGCTGTGAGCAGACTTGAACTCTGCTCACATTCCCACTTCCTGAATTAAGTTTTAAGGAGATGTTCTGCACATGCGATTGAAACTCCTCTTAACCCTCTGTCTCTTTCAATTATGTATCCAGAATGCCTTTGCACAGGCAAAGCCTGGTCCATGGCGTCCGTATAACCAGAACACTATGGTACGCCCACTGCCGTTAGATGAAACTCCACAATATGGCTGGCATACAGACTATCTAGGATTTCTGCGCGGCAACTTCGATATGTCCGTGGGAATAAAGGCATGGCCGACACGCTTTAGTCTGGACAACTTTGTTTTTGGAGGGCAGGTAGATATCCTTCCAGGCTTACGTGCCAGAATAGCTTTCAGACATCGAGAAGGGAACGAGTTTCCTCACATCGATGCCGATGAGATCTATCTGGAAGGATACGATGCCTACCGGGCACCTTCGTGGGATGCGTCCTTCAGCTTACGAATTGGTCATATCCGCTATCTTCATATCCCCTATCCAGATGCACTCTCACTTTTCGACAGCGTTCCTGGAACCCAGGACCAATACTCCCCCGTTGAAACAGACTACAGAAGTGTGGTCCTGGAGGGCGATTTTGCTACTCACAGCGGTTTCGGTCTGCACTGGACAGGAAGGGCTGCAGGCTTCTCTGGAGGGGAAACTCCTGCTGGCACGGTGATTGATGCCTACGGCTTCTACCGTACCAACTTTCTGCACAGCTGGCACGTGGAGGTGAGAGGCGGCGATCTGGCAGTGCGCGCACTACCGCTTGGTCAGGCAGGACAGCCAGGATACAGTGCCTACTTGGGAAAACAGCTTGGAGAGTTCAATGTGGGTGTTTTCTATGAGCACAAACGTACAGAACCAGACTACTCTGGTATAGCCGTTCAGTTCAGATCCACACCCATCACCAGAACGATCGGGCACTATATGATCGACTATTCCCGGCATCCCGATGGTTTTACAGCACAAATTCCGCTTCTGCACATCCGTTTTGGTGAACATACCAAAGCTCCCAAAGGCGGAATTCTAATGGGGCAGGTTAGCGCAATCCGCATTAAAACCATAGATGCACAGGGTTTTGTACGCAATCAGTATGAGCATCGCATCGCATCGTGGGGAGATACTGCAGATCCGCATCTTATCTGTGTGGTGAAATCGCAGCCCTGGTATCTGCAGGCTGAGGCGCTCTTTAGCCCGCACACACTTTTCACCTCCAGCTGGTTTCACAACCGTGCAGGCCCCGGGCAGTATGTGCAGAGGGTTATCTATAACTATTACAAAGTTGAAAAACATTAGTCTGCTTTCGTTTTCAACTATAACAAAGGAAAAATTATGCTGCAAATTGAGATTATCTACTTTCCAGATGAAAGCGATTCTCCCCAGGTACTGTGCAGTCTCCAGAGCCCTCACGTACCCCACATCGGTGAGGTACTGCTTCTTCAAAGCGTGGCGGGCAGTGACGATCTGTCACCAGGATGGGAGGTTGTGGATGTGAGTTATATCATACAGCCTCAGCTGGGCAGTATCGCCAAAGTGATTATCTACGTGGAACCGGCTGAACCCTCTGAAGAGGAAGAGTAGTTTACAATCTGGACTGCAGCCATTCCAGCGTGCGCTGTAACCTGTCTACTCTGAGATCTGGAGGTCCGTTACGAGACATCCCATGGGATGTCTCGGCTGGATAACGAATAAACTCCACAACTTTGTCCTGCATACGCATTGCGGCAAACATCTCTTCAGCCTGACCAACAGGACATCTCAGATCCCCATCACTATGAATAAGCAGCAGAGGCGTCTCTATATTTCCAGCATAGGCTAAGGGAGAGTGGCACCATAACGTCTCAATGCTGCTCCATGCATTACCAGTATAGTAGTACTCATGATGCCAGGGGAAATCACAGGTACCACTCATGCTCACCAAATTCGCAACCAGCCTGTCAGCAATAGCGCATTTAAACCTGTTGGTATGGCCCACAATCCATGCAGTCATATAGCCGCCATAAGATCCACCCATTACAGCCAGGCGGGTGGAATCTACTTCCGGGAGGGTGCATGCAAAATCCACAGCAGTCATCAGATCCTGATAGTCCACAGTGCCCCACGCACCTTTGATTGCCCCGGTATGTGCCTCTCCGTACCCTTTGCTGCCCCTTGGATTAATATACAGCACCATATATCCCGAAGCACCCAGCCACTGCAGCTCGTGGAAGAACGAATCGCCATACTGCAGGTGAGGACCACCGTGAATATACAGAATGAGTGGATACTTCCTCGAGATATCAAAATCAGGAGGTCGAATTAGCCAGCCATGAACCACGCCATCCGCATGAGCTATCTCTACCACTTCGGGCACCTCGATATCTGTGTCGTCCAGCCAGTCTGAGTTCAGATAGGTGATGTTGGAGGATATCCCAGACTCCTGAAACAGAAGAAAAAGCTCATGCGGCCTGGATGCATCGCCCCAGATATATGCCACTTCCTCGGTTTTTTTCGATACATGGTAACCAGCGCAACATCCAAGGGGTGTTAGGGTGTGAATATGTTTGGGGCTATTGAGATTTATCTTACAGAGCCTGGTGGTTCCATTGCTGCTTATTGGAAAATATATGGTACGTGAATCTGAGGAGAACGAGATGGCATCTCCCACACCAGCATCACTGCAGTCGCTAAGAGTGAGATACCCCACCGATTCATCAAGAGCCCCAGTCAAATCAACTGGATTCTCTGTGCCCGCTGCTGGAATGAGATACAGATTGCTGTTCTTAACTCCCCACACATCTTTTTCATCCTGGTTACCAGTGAAGGCAAAAAATTCACCATTCGGCGAGACAGCGAGGTTTGATTTGGATCCTGCTGGAGCGTAAATCTCACTGAGGTCACCTCCCTCAATTGAGATCGTGTAGATCTTGTGGTGTATGGGGAGAATGTCTGCTTTGGGTCTGCGGTCTGAAATGAATGCCAGCGCATCACTGCCCGGTAGCCAGCATGGTACATCGCAATTGAAATCACCCTGAGTGAGTTCTCTGGTTTCACCAGTCTCAATATTCACTATCCTGATCTGAGTATATTCACCGTCGTCATAACCTGAGCCATCATGCCGATATCCCAACGAGGTGTGTTTCTTCACAGGGCTGGATTTGCCATTTTCCCTGCGTTCCGCTACAGCCTTTTCTGTGTTTACAAGAGATGTTTTCCTGTACAGAAATGCAATATATCTCCCATCTGGAGACCATGATAAGCCGGAGATACTGCCTTCGTTTGTGAGCGTAGTTACTGGTCTTGCCTCGCCGCCACTGGTTGACATAAGATAGATTTGTGATATCGGTTTATTTCTGTCTGACAGGAAAGCAATCTGATCTCCCGCAGGTGACCATCTGGCTGAGCTGCTGTTATGGTCGGGTGATGTGAGCTGATATGCACTTAAACTGCCATCAGTCCAACCCATCCAGACAGAAGTTCTATACTTGTTTTTCTCAAAGTCTGTAGTGCGGACTGTAAACAGCACCTTCTCACCGTTGGGTGCGATATGTGGATCGCTTACTATTTTAATCGCCCCAAAATCCGTTAGTGCAACGGGATTCCCCATAACATCCTCCTCCAGGCTGATCACTCTACACACTTATTGTTCAGAAACACACCTATAACCTGCTTTTCAATCAAAATATAACATAGTCATATATGTCAGTCTATATGGCAAAAAATTGCAATCACACCTTTAGCAAGACGAACCAGGACTAATATCACTGGCTCTAGTCTTTCTCTGCTATCGTATTTCAGATCACTTCGCATCTGTTCAGGTTCAGGGGTTGCCCCTCTTCTTTTCACCACATCAACCCGCATCTGGTGTTTGCGCAGCCACTCTTTCATGCTTCTGATATCACAAGGCATGGAGTGGATTACCGAGTATCGCTGCATCCACGGGGATCTGATTTCGATTTCGGCAGTGAGATAGGCAATGGATTCGGCCAGTCTATATGCTCCATGCATTCTGGCAAGACTGTCTACATAGCCAGCCCTGATTGCAGCAGGATCAGGCTCATAGAGCCATTTCTGAACACCGGAAATCTCGGCAGTTTCATGTTGTTCACCATCCAGATGATACACTTCTTCGGTTGAATCTATAAGTGTGGCTTGCAATTTCAAAGGCCTGGTGCCCGGGTGCAGAAGTGCTTCTCGACACATGCCCCCGTACGAGATAAACTCAACGGTACCGCCAAAGTACGCAAGGTCATCGTTGTGGATGGCAGGAGAGAGTTTAAGCTTAAGTTGAGGAAAACGGCTTGAGACCTCTGTAAGCCACGAGAGCGGCGGGCTGTACTCTGATGCTGCACGTACCCGCACCTCACTGCCAGACTTGCTGATTTTACGGCGTGACGGATCACAGAACAGCAGTTGGGGATCTGCGCGCGCAATTCTGTCCAGGTCTAACGAGCACACATCCTGCTGAAGCAGTGTTACGCGGTAGTGTGTCTCGAGGGTGTTGAAGCGAGCACAGAGCAGTGATGACAGATTCAGATCCACACCCAGCACAGATCCACGTTCAGCAAATGCTCTAAGGTCCGAGCCGATGGAGCAGCATAGGTCGATGCTTTGTGCGCCTGGTGGGATTTGTGAAGCATGATAGCGAGCAATCTCCGGCACTGTTGCCTGTTCAACACCTGAAGCAGTGAAATACATGGCGCTGGCATTCGCGAACCTGCCACCCGCTTTGTGTCGAAGCTCCAGCATCTCCACCACTGCTGCAGCCCTGCTTGGGGATATGCCAGAGCGCAGGGTCTGGATGCGCTGGAGGGTGTCGTTAGGGAGAGCTGCAGCCTTATTCAGCCACTGCTCCCCCTCCTGTCCGGCCAACCACCTTATATCCTCTGCTGAGAGCAAGAGCTAGGCGAGCTGCATTGGCATAAGTACGCAGAGGTATTTGCCAGCAGGCTTGCTGGAAGGGATGTCGTCCTCTTGCTTTGGTGGAATAACAGGCTTCAGAACTCCAGGTCGCAGCGGCTCTGTGAGTTCAATGGTGATGCTCTCTTCCTCGAAAACACTCAGTACGTCCATGAGATATTTTGCATTAAAGGCAATCTGAATAGGTTCACCCTCACAGCTGGCTTCCAGTTCTTCGAATGCGCTGCCAACCATCTGGTTTTCTGCAGTGAGAATGAGGCTGGAGTTCTGTTCGGTTCTCAGAACAACACGGTTGGCGTTGGTAGCATCCTTCGCAACAATGGAGGCACGGCGTACAGCGGAAAGAAGTGGCGCGGTATCTGTTTTGATTGTTCTGCTGCACTCGGATGGAACCACGCGGGAGTAATTAGGATACTGCCCCTCAATCAACCTGGAGATAATCTGAATCTGATCTTCCCCTGGCATATCAAACCGTATCTGAGTAGGTGAGAGTGTAACTGTAACATCTCCGGCACTGTCTGAGAGAAGACGTGTCAGCTCAATCATTGCTCTAGAGGGGATGATAGCATTCTGTGATCCTCTACCTTCAGACAGGGTGGTATCTTTCACTGCCAGTCTGTGCGTATCTGTTGCAACAAAGCGCAGTGAAGTCTCCTGGAACTCCATATAGATTCCGGTAAGTACAGCCCTGCCATCGTCCATGGAGACTGCAAAAAGGGTCTGTCGTATCATCTCCTTCAATACGCTCTGGGAGATCTTGAACCATGTGGTATCTTTCACTTCCGGCAGTCTGGGATACTCTTCAGGTCTCAGACCCAGTATCTTGTAATCAGACTTTTCGCAGTGAATACGGGTGGTATAACTGCGGTCTACCGACAGTGCAACTTCGCTTTTGTCGGGAAGGTTCCCCAGCACTTCGGCAATGGGTTTGGAAGGGGCGGTGAGAGAGCCAGGCTCTTCGATATGCGCTGGCAGTCGGCAGGATATACCCAGTTCCAGATCAGTGGCTAATAGTCTCAGGCTGTTTCCTTCACTCTGAATAAGAATATGCCCCAGGATGGGAAGTGAACTTCTTCCTGTAACTGCATGTCCCACAATTTGTACTGCCGCAAACAGATCTTTTCTGGGGCATATTGCTTTCAAACTTGTTTCTATTTCAACCGGTGCCATAACCATGATGGAAAATCTCCTAAATATTGTGTTCTGAAAGTGTTGACGCCAGGACGAATTAAAAAGTGTCGGTAGTGAGTTGTTTTATTTTTGTATCTACTCTCGTAAGCACAAAAGCCCCCTCATCCAGGGAGCTTTTGTAGTATTAGAATGTATCCTGCACCACTGTGGATTTAAGGACAGCCGTTGGTGAGTGGTGGTGGTGGTGGGTTGGTTGCACCGGCATCATAGAGAACGATATTGGTTGCAAGCACAGTTGTGGCCACGCTTGCGGCTGTTAACTTGGGCAGTGCAATGCTGCATGCTCCTGAACCAGTTCCGAACTGATAGTATTGTGAGTTATAGGTGCCGTAGTTGTAATACTTTGTGGTATCTGGGCTGGAGATCTGAAGCTGTGTAGCAGTGAGTGGGACGTTATTGATAACAAAAGTACCATCTGTTGCAGTTGTTGCACCCAAATTGGTTCCTACGATCACGACTGATGC
>JAJZFJ010000139.1 GCA_021805395.1 bacterium | reverse complement strand
AGATTGTAACCGAACGGTCAAATGCATATCACCATGCAGTATCCTCAAATCGACAATTACGGGCTGAGATCAAGGCAAAACAGGCAGAACGTGACAGGCTAACTGAGAAGTATGAGGCAAGCTTCAAGGAACTGCATAACTGTTATATGGTAGCGATGGAAAACTACAAAGAAGCAAGAGCGATGGCAGGGCTGTTGCCAGAGATGCTCGTTCCCGATCCGGTAGAACCGCTGCCAACTTCACAAGATTATGAGCATGACGAGACGGCTTCATCCGAAAGTGCACTGGTTCACCAGCAGCAGCTTCCTGCTCGGCAGCCATTCGGGTCCACACTCAGATCTGGTTTGAAGAAGGTGTTCTCGCTAAACAGAAAGCAGACGACTCCCACCTCCTCAGAAGTAACTGAGGACTCTCTGGCAGCACAGCATTCACCTTACGTCACAGTGCATCCATCGGAAGATCCCACCAGGGTTCCACTGCCAGTGGAGGAGGCGAGACAGCGTGCTCGAAATGTGCATGCCATTGCCATCGAGCAGGGCTTGCCATCACGAGGACCAGCAGCCAGCTACTCAGCAGGATCGCTCATGCTGAGCAAAGCATGGCATAGCTTCAAAATGGCGCTATCAACGCTGGTGTGTGGATCGGTATTTGGTTTCAGCATCGGGATAATAACAGGTATGGTGGACCCTGAGGTGATGGCCATTCAACCTTCCAGGTATATCAATCCGCTTATTGTCCTCACATTCATCGGAACCTTGCTGTTTTCCATCATAGGAGCTGCGGTAAGAAGTCTAGCCTCTTCAGCTTCTGAAGCTCATACTAGTGGCTTTGTTGCGCAGATTCGTGATAACAACATTGCTATGGGGCAGCGCATTCAGAAAACTGTATCGGTACTTTCATTCATTACCATTCTTGCTGCCATCATTATGCTATGCATCGAGGCAGTAGTGGAAAGGAATGGTATTGCACACTACTTCAAGATGAGAGATGTTAATCAGCTGATTCTCTCAGGACATTTAGGCAGCGCAGCATCTCATGCTGGTGGTTTCACATATTGGGCTATTGCCCTCATGGCAGGCTTGCCATTCATTGTATTGCACACAAGCGAAGCATGGTCTCAAACCAGACAAAAAGTTGTGGATGATCACCTGTTGAATCTCCAGAGCAAGGAAATTCACACCATTGCAAAGGATCTGCATGCTAAAAGAGTCATCCAGTCAGAAGCAAGGCTGGAAAAAGAGATCCAGGATATTGCACTTCGCAGAGAGCATGCTTTATTAAAGGAGGCAGCCACTCCAGCTACATTCGTTGCAGATAAATCCGTTGAGGAGGATACTTTCCTGCCAGACTCTGATCTGGATCAAAATATGGAGGAGAGAATAGCGCATCAGGTTATCACTCTCAATCAGGATCCGAGATTCATGAAGCTTAATGCAGAACTCTGCCGCGAGATAGCGAAAGCGAGGGTAAGGGTCACCTTCAAAAATAGGGAGATAAAGAAGTTAAACTCCAGGTATAGAAGTGACCTCATCTCTATAAACAAGGAGATTGACGAATTAAAATCCAGGCTGTTACCAGAAGACCGGGAATTAACCGCCAACGACATCAAACGATTGGATGACTACAGCAGTGACCTTGAAAATGCGGTTCGAGCATTTGACCGGTTTATACAGCAAAACAGACCAATAATCATGAGAGCCTTGCAAGGTGGGCTGTTCTATCGCATTCGGGCTTATTTCCTGGCAAAACCCATGGTGGATTAGACAGCCTCAGAATCACAAATGAGATTTAGAGTGAGGCCCTTCACAAGTATCCACTCTCTAAATCTCTTCTTCTTTAGCTAGCCAGTATTAGAAGCGAGTCTTAATTCCCACTGGGACTAGTTAGTATTTCCTGTAACAATTGTACTTTAAAACTGCAAGTGACTTAAACCAGGGAAAGATGATGTGTAGCGCTCTCAATCGCAGGTTCAGTTACAAATCCCAGAGATTGATAGAATAAAGAAGCCTCTTCAGTTTCTGTCTTCAGAGTAATCATTGCATAATGTCTCTTAGCTTCCTCTATAATTGAATTAAGAAGCATCCTTCCTGCTCCTTTTCCTCTATATGCATTCAGCACATAGATATGCCGAACTCTTCCTACCAAAGGATCTTCCAGATATGGGTCATTATTTAAACCACCCACAGCAACCATCCTCTCTCCTTCAAACACTCCAAAGAGGATCTCCCCCTGTCTGTTGAACCTGTTCAGCCCTGATCGATACTCATCCTGAAGTCGCGCTATGAAATCAAAGCCTTCACTATTAGCCTCTGCAAGGAGCAGAGCCAAACTGTGATAATCCAGATTTTCTATCACCTGTACCTGCATAACAAATCCTCACTTTGTGGTACCGATTGCTGTTTAGTGCAAACTATTATATCTCTTTCGGAATTAAATCTGAGAATACTCATAAGAATTGTGAGAAAATGTTTCACCAATGCATTCTATGCGATTGGATACCAGAACGCTAACGCTTCTACCAGTGTGTTCTTTACATTTTTGTTCTTAATAGTGTATCCTGTCTTACTTCAAGTACTGTTTTAATCTAAAGTGTATATCAAATAGGAGGCACGTGTAGTGCGAATCCGACATAAAGAGATCAGACAAAGACGTAAACGAGCCAAAGAGCAGCTTCATGCCAAGGTTCTGGTGTTGCGAGGTGCATCCTCAGGTGGCGCAAAAGCCTCCTCAGCATCACGCCCAGCAAGACCTGCAGCACGCACAAGCGGTGCAGCACGCCCAGCTTCACGCGGCACTGCCGCTCCTCGCCCACGTCGCGCCGAGAAGCCCGCAGAGAATCCCCCTGCCGACGCTTAACCTTTCATACGCGATCAGTTAAAGAATGTTTGACCATTCTAATACCGAGAATATAACAATAGATGCCGGCTTGGAACATTCTTTCCAACCGGCTTCTGTTTTGTCACACCCCATGATCCATGCTATCAAGCCATATTTTGCCGGAGCACTCAGCATTTTCCCACCCGTAGTGCTTGCCCCCATGGCAGATGTCACCAATGGCTCTTTCCGCAGAATTGTGAAAAACATCGGAGGTGTTGGGCTGGTTGTGACTGAGCTGATCTCCACAGCTGCTCTTCATCACGGCAGTAAGCGCACTCTTCAGATGTTCGATATCACACCGGATCAGGAACCAGTTGCGGTACAGATTTTTGGCGCAGATCCAGCTATGATGGCTGAAGCAGCTGTGGTAGCTGAGGGTCAGGGTGCAGCGATTATAGATATCAATATGGGCTGCTGGGTTCCTAAAGTCTGCAAGACTGGCGCTGGCGCAGCCATGATGAAGGACGAGGATGCAGCCTGCCGAATCGTGCAGGCGATTGTGGATGCTGTTAAGGTGCCAGTGACAGTAAAGATGCGAGCTGGCTGGAACTACGGACATCTGGCAACGGCTGGTCTTGCCCGGAAGCTGGAGGAGATAGGTGTGAGCGCATTTGCTCTGCATGCCAGGTTCGCCAGACAGGGGCACTCTGGCGATGCAGACTGGAAACTGATTGCGGAGATGAAGGCGGCACTCCGCAGCCCGGTTATTGGCAACGGCGATGTAAAATCTCCCGAGGATGCCCTGCGCATGCTGGTCGAGACTGGCTGTGACGGTGTGATGGTGGGTAGAGCTGCCATTGGCAACCCATGGCTTCTACGGGACATCAGCGCCTACCTGCTCACCGGCATCGTACCAGACCCCCCTACCCCGCAGGAACGTGTAGAGACAGCGCTGGTCCATGTGGAAGATCTGGCTTGTAAAATCGGTGAGTCTCCTGCAGTACGGCATCTCCGTGGACAGCTTCCACACTACATAAAGGATATTCGAGGTGCTTCCGAAGTACGTGACACCATGCGCCGTGCCGACACAATACAGGAAATTAAAGCAGTATTCGATGACCTTCTTCGAGGACGCTATGGTTCTCACCGGGATGACGAGCTGGTTAACGCTGTGCATGCATAACTGAAGGGATTAGATCTAGAATGGTGCCAGGTTTATAAATGTCTGGCAACTGTACACATATTAGGGCACTTCTCAGTTGTGATGCGGTATCACCTAAGTACTGTACGTGTAGATTTAAGAGGGAAATACGGTAGAGTTTTAAACACGAAATTACACGAAAGTTACGAAATCTCACGAAAAGCGCAATGGAAATCGTGGAAGTGTGTTTCAGGTGAGATTGTTATTCCCATGACTCATGCCTGGTAGTTTGCCGATCAGCCTGTTTATGCTACATATTCCGATGTATTACGTAATCTGTTAACAGATTAAAACAGTCCTTGGCGGAGGATGAAGGCAATACAGAAAGCGACTTATGGGCGCACTCAACAAACTCTTCTGCAAGCAGCATAGTTCGCTGAAATGCATTATGCCCTTCCAGCAGATTACATACTGCATCCACATTTCTCTCATCCAGGCTGCTGTTGTTAAATGCCGCTAAAAGCACTGAGTGTTCGGCAGGCGGGGAATCCTGGAGTGCAATAAGTAGAGGCAGTGTAGCCCTGCCATCCTTAAGATCACTGCCTCGCGGTTTGCCGGTCACCGCAGGGTTGCCAGTGTAGTCCAGAAGGTCATCCGCTATCTGGAAAGCCATGCCCAGGTTATAGCCGTAGTTGCCCAGTGCCTCTTCTACCTCGGAGGACGCTGATGCCAGCATTGCACCCACCCGACAGCAACCCTCCACGAATACCGCAGTCTTTTTACGCAGGATTTCAAAGTATTCAGGAATAGAAAGCTCGGAGCAGCCAGTTGCTCCAATCTCCATCACTTCGCCTTCACTCATAGCGATCGTGATCTCGGAAACAGTTCGAATAATTCGCAGGTCGCCATCAATCGCAAGCAGTCTCATAGCTCTGGCAAGCACGTAATCACCACTTAATACTGCTGCACCGTTACCATAGATGGAGTTGGCTGTTGGCATACCCCTTCTGTGCGAAGTATCGTCCACAACATCATCATGCACTAACGTTGCCATGTGCACAAACTCTACAGCAGCACCCACTGTGGCGATACGCCCCCTGTCCACAACTGATCCTGTAGCTCTGGCTGCAAGGGATACCATGGCAGGCCGCAGGCGCTTACCGCCAGCATTAATCAGCCTTCCTGTCAAATCGGATATCGTACGGACATCGGATCCTATCTCGGAATGCATCTTCTCTTCAACAGCCTCTAAATCTGGTTTAATCATCTCAAGAAAAGAAAACATGCCCGCTTGCGAAACCGAGTTTGTGTAGGGTAATGCGCTCATATTTTTAATCCTTTCGGATTTATGGCTGGCTTAAAACCTGTGTGAATGCATACTGTGCCAAAATTCAACTCTTTAACCGATATGTTTATGAGACCTGCTTCAGCCATACATGCAGACATCTCCTGTTTATTCAGAAACTCCTTCATGGATTCAGGCAGATATGTGTATGCTTCTTTTCGGCTTAGAAGACCACCTATTTGGGGAAGAACCTTACTGAGATAAAAATTTACGAACTTCCTTCGACTGTCTGGTTTTGTAAACTCTAAAATGACTACTGCCCCTTCCGGTACCACCACCCGCATCATTTCAGAAATTGCGGCGCGTACGTTGTTCACATTCCTCACACCAAATCCTACAGTAACTGCATTGAAGCAGTTATCTGGAAACGAGAGATGCTCGGCATTTCCTGCTGTCATACGAACTGTACCATTGGCGCCATGTTTGGTGGAACAGTCTGCCCGTAACATCATCGGTATACTAAAATCTGTACCCACAACTTTTCCTGACTTCCCAACTACAGCACTTATCTGAGCAGCAAACATGCCGGTACCGGTACACACATCCAGACAAACATCTCCAGGTCGAATCTTCGCAAGCTTCACAGCTAATTTTCGCCAGTATCTATGCTGTCTGAAACTGAGAAGATCATTCAGAAGGTCATACCGAGGCGCAATCGCATCAAACATTGCTTTAATGCGTCGCTCTTTATCTGAAAGGTAACCTGTTTCAATCGGTTTTAAAGCTGGATCTCCAGCAAGACGCACCACGATGATCAACTCCCTTTACGATGCGCCGTATAGTTCGTAGAATTTTTCACAATCTATTTTGGAAGTATACCCGCACCATGGAACCTGAGTCAATTTATTACGCTTCCTGTGCATTGTAACAACAGTAGCGTGCCTCTCATTCTTAGAACGCCTTCAAGGATATTCGAGTTCCTGTTCGACCTCAAAGAGGGCAAATTTAACTTACGTACCCCTGCTGCTTAAGTGCACTCTGATATGTAAGCTGTGTTAACTGCTGGGGTTATTTCAGACAGTAATTACTATTTTGATTATCGGCTGATATCCGCATATATGAACTGTTAATGAGAAAAGGTGCAATACAGACATATCATCCCTTTGTCTTATGAGAGGCTTAATCAACATTTTTTAATGAACCTATTCACTTAAAGCACAATTCAGGAGTTTTAATACTCAATATAACAACTGAATATCTGAGTATCTGGTAAAGTTATGTATCAGATGTGGAGTAGTATTACTTCTGTAACACTATGAAGACAACAAACCGGAGAAAGTAACAAAGATGACATCCTTTAACACAGTGCCCGATCTATCTCGCTGCAGCCCTGCTGAACAGGGTTTATCGTCAGAATTAATCAGTTCGTTTCTTACAAAGCTGGATCACGAAGTGTATGAGATCCACAGTTTCATGCTTCTTAAAGGTGGAAAGGTAGTAGCAGAATCGTGGTGGAAACCATATACTCCAGACAGGAAACACATGCTTTACTCACTGAGCAAGAGTTTTACCTCCACCGCAGCAGGATTTGCAGTTGAAGAGGGCAAGCTCTCCCTGAATGACAAGGTTATCTCATTTTTCCCTGGCCAGGTTCCAGATCATACCATTGACAATCTTTCAGCCATGACCGTGAGACACCTGCTCACAATGTCTACCGGACATAAAGAGGAGCCATCACGCGATAGTAATGACTGGGTGAAGGCATTTCTGCAGGCTCCCGTTGACTTCACTCCGGGCACACACTTCCTGTACAACAGCCTGGCAACTTACATGGTCTCTGCCATTATTCAAAAGATAACTGGAAAGACTCTTCTTGAATACCTAACTCCCCGACTTTTCCAGCCTCTTGGTATTGAAGAAGCCACGTGGGATAGCTGTCCATCAGGAATCAATGTTGGGGGCTGGGGACTAAACATCAAAACTGAGGATATTGCAAAGTTTGGACAGCTGTACCTTCAGAAAGGGGTTTGGGAAGGAAAGCAGCTCATATCGGAAGCATGGATCGATATGGCAACATCTGCACAGGTAGAGAACGGTAATGATCCTGACAACGACTGGTGCCAGGGCTACGGTTTCCAGTTTTGGCGCAACAGACATAACTGCTATAGAGGGGATGGAGCTTTTGGTCAGTTCTGCATAGTTATGCCAGACCAGGATGCCGTGATTGCCATAACCTCTGGAACGAATGACATGGGTAAGGTGCTAAATCTCATCTGGGATCATCTGCTGCCAGCACTCAATGGAAAGAGCACATCAACTGTGGCCATACAAGATTCTGAAGGAAGCCTGCAGATACCAATGGAGATCAAGAAGCACCATGGTACAAACACATCACCTGCAATTTCTGAACTGCACATAGACACCTACCTGTTTGGCAACAACGAAAAGGGATATGAGACTATTTCTTTTGAGTTCGAAGAAGGTAAGGTACTGTTCACTATTAAACAGAAAGGGCATGAGCATCAGTTTGCAGCCGGCTTGAATGGTGAGTGGCACTATGGAGAATCCTCTTTTGATCACTGGTACAGCAGGCAAGTAGCCATCACAGGAGCTTGGACAGATCCTTACACATTCTCAGCTAAACTATGCTACGTAGAAACGCCATTCTGCCCTATGTTCACATTCAATTTCCACGGAGGCGAGGTTAGAATTAAGTATATGATGAATGTCTCATTTGGCGGGCCACAAACAGAAACCATCACTGCATTTAGAGTGTGACTTATCTCTAGCAGAATGATTGAGGGCTGAAATTAGTATGACCATCAGCCCTCAATCATTATTAAACACACATCTCAACCTGATTTAACATCAACCTTATTTATGAAGTTTCCCACTCAAGAATGCAACACTATCAGCGGGAAGTGACAAATTAAAACTCTTCATAACGGCGTCAGGATTTGAGTCCTTCACATTACCCGCCTGAGTTAATACTTTAGATTGTTCAATTATTCCATG
Source organism: bacterium (assembly GCA_021805395.1). Lineage (GTDB taxonomy): Bacteria > Armatimonadota > Chthonomonadetes > Chthonomonadales > Chthonomonadaceae > JAJZFJ01. Next base: position 2,906 of record JAJZFJ010000139.1, on the reverse strand, counting down.
CAGTCCTGATACTGTCACAACCTCGTTTCCACCAGTGTTGATTACCTCAACCATCCAGGAATTCTTTACTGTATTCCTGGTGGCCATAACCAACAGGCTAGAGTCAGTGGAGGAACTTTTAACTAGTCTGCTGCCGTGGGTAAGGTTTGAGGAGAGCTCTTTAATAATTACAAAAGAGGGATATTTCTCACCTGCGCTGCTCATTAATGGATAGTCATTCTGGTATTCCCAGTAGCAGGCAACTGATGCGTGGGCTATCACAAACACCCTGTAGTATATTTCCGCAAGCTGGAAAGCATATTTCCAGGATGGCCAAACTGGCGGATTGTCCTTCCATGCTGAAGGATCGACACCCACCTCTGTGCACCAGATTGGGCGGTGATACTCTGAATGCATGGCTGCAATTGCCTTATACTGAGCAAGTGGTGCCTGAAGTCCGCCCCAGCTATGAAATGCAATAGGACCAAGATATGGAAGCGCATTCACTTGCTGCAACACGGAGCTAGCATACTGAGCAACAGTCGAGCCATTAGATGTATCCCCTGCCAGCCAGCGCACCTGTAATCCATGTTCCGACAGTTTTTTGCTAATTGCTGCAATCATCTCCCCTTCCTGTTCAGGAGTGAAGAGAAGGCTGTAACCCCCATCAGCTTCGTTGAAAGACAGATACTTGACCGGAGCGTTATAATCCTTTCTCGCAGTGACTACAAAATCGACAATAGCCTTCTCAAAACTGCTAATCTTATCAGGTTTTAGAAGCCGTTGATTTGAAGCATTCGGATTGGATACCATCCAGTTTGGAGCGTTCCAGATCGTTAATATGACTGGAACATGTTTGGAGTGCATGGTTTGCATGAGCTGCATTACACCAAGGGCAGCACCTTCAATGTGATATGTATGCTTGGCAGTCGGTCGCCACACAGCCATTGGCAAACCAATTCTCGCTATTACAGGATGAAGATCTTTTAGGCATTGAGTGCCTATGATGTCATTTTCCGTACTCAGATTTCCGATATAGCCCTGGGCAAAATTACCTCCCAATCCTTCAATTCTGCTAATTGACTGGCTGAAATGAATGGCAATCTGTGCCTTGACAGGCGGGCTTGCTTTCACAGAATGGCAAGTGATACATGCGAAACCAAGGACAACAGCCAGGGGAAATAATCTCATGAAATGCACCTCACTAATTCGCATATTGAGATAAAATTCATTAACAAACAGGATTATTCCTCTATTTTCGGAAGTGAAAAAATAAACTATTAGTTCAAAATAGAGCAAAAGCAGAAAATACATTTCATATAACTAATTCTAAAATCATGCATTTCTACCAATCCTTCCGTTGAGAGCTTTAACCATAATGTGGTTGTTATTATCTGATATCTCATGAGCTACTATGGAGCATATAAGATGATGCTATGGCATTGCAAACAGCAGCAGCATGAGGATGAATGTGTGGTTATGGTCGTAATTACAATAGTACTCACTAATAAAGTGGGATCTGGCCGCACAGCATGGGTATAATAAAGACCATATTAGTCAAATAATCGAGCTTTTAAAAGGTATTATAATCATGAGTTCTAATAAGTTTTTAACAGGGATGTTAATAACCTGTGTATCTTTCCTTGCCCTGTACGAAGGCATTATATTTGTTACTACCTCCAACACTTCTCAATCAGATGCCAATGTTCCTGCCCCGTCCGCTCGGAAAACACTGCCTAATTTCTCCCTGCCTCTGCTTCCGCCCAATAAACCAACTACACTGGCAGCTTTGCGTGGAAAGGTTGTGGTATTTGATTTTTGGGCTACATGGTGTGGACCCTGCAGGATGAGTATGCCAGACATGGAAGCACTGTATAAAAAATATCAGAGCAAGGGCCTTGAGGTTATAGGTGTCTCCGAGGATGGAACAATGGGCATGTCCTCAGCTCAACATGCACAAACCATTCAGCAGGTGAATGCTGTCACCAAACAGATCGGCATCACCTATCCAATTATGCTTGCACTGGATAAGCCTGAGATTGAAAAATACTTTCCGCACAATGCCATTCCACAGATGTATGTGATTGACCAAAAAGGACGTGCTGTTGACAAGATGAGTGGATATGATCCTTCAAACCATCTCAATGTTCTTGAAGGAATTGTAAAGTCTCTGTTGAAGGAAAAATAATTCGAAAAATCAGATTGCGGTGTGTGCTTATACTACAGCTTCTCCGCAATCTGGACAAAAAAAACTGTGTGGCTTCAAGTGTGATTTTAAGCCTTTTGCTGTATTTTATGAACAGCCATCAAGGTAGCGGCAATTGTTTTGGCGTCTCTTATCTCGCCGGCATATATCATATCAACCAGTTTTTCCATATCTATCTTTTCCAAAAGCAGACGCTCGTCCTCATCTTGCTCTGCATAGTGAGGACTTAGACCGGTAGCAAGATATGCATATATCAGCTCAGATGAGTATCCAGGTGCTACATAAAACGACCCCAGCAGTTCCAGGTTTTCAGCTTTGTAACCAGTCTCCTCCTCAAGTTCACGTGCTGCGCACACCTCTGGAGTTTCATTCCCATTACGTGTACCAGCTGGCAGTTCCAGCAGCGGTCCTCCTGTTGCCAGGCGAAACTGCCTGATCAACAATATGTCATTACCTAGGCATGCCACAATGCAGACTGCACCTGGATGCTCCACAATCTCACGAGCAGATTTGGTACCATCCGCAAGCTTTACTTCATCTCTGCGCAGCTTGATGATGCGACCATTAAACAGGTTTTCAGAGCTAATTACCGTTTCAGTGATATCCATTGTTCCCTCAACCGCAGTGTTATCTAATGCCAAATTCATTTTCGACTATATTACCTCAAGTCCCATGTTAAACCAATATTCCACATAACAATAATGGATTGCAGATTTCAACT
>JAJZFJ010000099.1:751-11207 GCA_021805395.1 bacterium | reverse complement strand
TCCATATAGTACATGAAAGTGTAAAAATTGACATCGCCCGCATCCATAATGGATGTTTATGTAGACGTTTTTCTACATTGGCGGGGGGCATAACTTCAGATGTTTAGGTGTCTACTCTCTGGTTGCAGAGATCTTTGTTAATCTTCATTAATAAACCCTCAACTATTGTATGCTAAGCACTGTGATATGTGCTATAGCGAAAGAAATTGGGTAATGCCAGCAGTATTGTGGGTATCTTAACACACACTTCAGAAAAAGTCAAGCGATTTATGAAAAAGTGTTTGCGATTAAGAAAAATGTCCTGCTGTCGTTCCCATTAGTACGGCCAGCTTGAATTTAGGGATTATGAGTTTTTGAGTAGATAGACAACTAATTTACCGAAGAAGAATAGGATTTTAATACAAGATCTAAAACTATCTAAATACTCTATGCAAGTATCTTAGGTGGATTAATTAAGCGTACATATTAATTTTAATTGGAGGGCCATTGTTCTAAGATAAAACCACCCTAATGTTGATTCATAACAGTAAGCTTGGTTGATCTGAAATTTACCATATCAATTTCTCAAAGTTGCTGGCTTATTCCAAGGATAGTAGGAGAGATTTGGGATAAACAAAAATGTTGCTGACAGAACAGTCAAAAATTATATGCTTGGACGCGTAAGCTGACACTTTGCTAGCACACCAGAAGACACGGAAATATCTCCTATTTACTTTAACAACTTTGTGACAGCTAAAGAGAATGATGTAAACACATACGCAATCGCTAAAATATCATCGATATGTTGCCTAATATCAGATATTAGAAGCTTATCTCTAATGATGCCTGATGCCCTGGCCGGAAACAATGTACATTAAAATGCAAAACCATACCCCGAAACCGCACTAAATTAAGTATAACAGCTATCCTGGTCGGGTAAATATATGTGTTCTTTTTGACGATTACGTCGCCGCCGCCGAAAAACGCTGGAACAGAGAGCCATGGATATCAGAACTCTACCATCAAACGATGTATTTACAATACAATCATTCCTCATGTAATTGATTATTGACCATGCCATATTACCCTCTGAAATATGCTACACTATAATCCTACTTCATACAGGTGATATACATGTCGCTCCATACACTGATAGAACAGACCCTGCTTAAGCAAACTTTTGTTATCTTTGTCTCCTCTCAACAATATTCAGACACTGCTTCAGAGTTGATCCGATCACTTAAATCCGAGGGAAAGACAGTCTATCCGGTTTCACAACAGCTTTCTGAAATCGATGGTGAAGCTTGTTACGAACTATTGGACAATGTCAGCGAAGCAATCGACTGTCTTGTCATTTTTGCTTCACCATCCGATGCCGAGCGTACGATCCAGAGTGCTTCTCATCTGAATCTACCTGTGGTATGGTTAGAACCGGGTAGTGAAGACCAGGCTGCGATCAACACCGCAAGAGCATGGGGAATGAAAATTGTTTGTGGATATTCGCTTCTCGAAGTGATGCAGAACGGGGTACCCGTTTAGGATAGAGGCTGTCATCCATGACTAATTCCGGTAACACCTCAGCCAGTTTAGCTACAGCAACACTTTCACCAATCCGAATTATATCCAACCGATTATTTAGAAATCCGGTAGCAGTTTCTGCACTCATTCTGTTAATTTTTCTGCATCTAACGGCACTATTCGCTCCCTTCCTCACGCCCTATTCTCCAGTAACACAGAGGCTGCAGGACTATTATCACCCTCCCACAAAACTCTTCTGGTCTGATCCGGGAGGTTCATTCTCAATTCGTCCGTATGTTGCACCAGATATCCCAACTCCAGGCCATCAATTCATTCTATCACCTCAGAAACGTGCTCCAGTAATATTCTTTGCTCACGGATATGCATATAAACTGTTTGGGATCTTCCCTTCAGCCATTCACCTTTTTGAATGCAGATATCCTATCAATATTCTCGGCACCGATGATTTGGGTAGAGATATCTTCAGCCGTTTGTTATATGGAGCACAAATCTCGCTTTCGGTAGGGCTTATTGCAATTGCTATCTCGTACACACTTGGGTTGCTTGTAGGAGGGATTGCTGGCTACTATGGTGGCGCAGTAGACAATGTTCTGATGAGGCTGTGTGATGTGCTGATGGCAGTTCCAGGTTTCTATCTTCTACTAGCTCTCACTGCAGTACTGCCCACTTCTCTGAGTGCTACGGAACGTTACACCCTGATTATTGTGATATTAAGTTTTGTTGGGTGGGCAGCATTAGCCCGTGTCATTCGAGGTATAGCACTATCCACTAGAGAAAGATCTTATGTGGAAGCTGCGAAAGCTCTTGGTGTGAGTAACCTGAGAATTATTCTTAGGCACATTCTTCCTGAAACCTCTACCTTCGCAATTGTTAGTGCAACGCTTGCGGTTCCTGGCTATATACTTGCGGAAGCTGCATTGAGTTTTCTTGGCCTTGGAATACGAGAGCCTACACCCAGTTGGGGAAACATGCTTGCCTCAGCAGAGAACCTTGAAGCACTCACACAGTATCCATGGATCCTTGTCCCCGGAATTGCAATCTTCATAACGGTAATTGGCTGGAACGTACTTGGCGATGGACTTAGAGATGCGCTAGATCCTAAGGGGCTGAGATAATGGCTGACTCAAAACAGATTGTGCTAAGTGTGAAGGGATTGAAAACTCAGTTCAAAACGCAGAATGGACCGGTAACAGCCGTTGATGGAATCAGTTTTGAGATTGCACAAGGCAAAACATTAGGACTGGTAGGCGAAAGTGGATGCGGAAAAAGCGTAACGGGTCTATCACTCATGCGACTGATACAGCATCCGGGCTTTATCTCACAGGGAGAAGTATATCTTGATGGTGAGGATCTTCTAAAACTATCAGACAAACAGATGCGAGACCGAAGAGGTGGCAAAATCGCGATGATCTTTCAGGATCCTATGACAAGTCTGGATCCCTTATATCCTGTTAAAGATCCACTGCAAGAGACGTTGAAGCTGCACCGGCAAATGTCTGCCAGTGAAACCAGACCCGAAATTGTGAGACTCATGCAGCAGGTTGCCATTACAGATTCGGAAAAGCGCATGAACAACTACCCACATCAGTTCTCCGGCGGCATGAGGCAACGCATTCTGATAGCCACTGCCCTGGCGGGAAATCCGAGACTGCTGATTGCTGATGAACCAACTACAGCGCTGGATGTTACAGTGCAAGCCCAGATACTCGCGCTAATGCGAAAAGTGCAAAGAGATACCGGTACAGCTCTACTTCTCATTACTCACAACCTTGGCGTGGTTGCTGAGAATTGCAATGATGTTGCAGTGATGTATGCGGGGAATATTGTGGAGTCCGCACCAGTCGGCCAGCTGTTTGAGAAACCGCTGCACCCTTACACACAAGGTCTTCTAAAAGCTATGCCCGGTGAAGCCGTTGCTCCCAGACAACCGCTTTCTACTATACCTGGCTCAGTGCCGGGTCTGTCTGAACTGCCATCGGGATGCAGGTTTCGCAACAGGTGCTCACTGGCTACTGAGATCTGTGCAAACCAGACTCCTCAGCTGAAAACCTACTATAATGAGCATCTGGCTGCCTGTCACCACATTCAAATAGAATCCTGAATTAGTTTTCAGCCTGAGAATATGCAGGAAATTGAAGAAGTTTTAGAATGGTTGATACGCATCGCTAATCAAAAATACTCACAGTGAGTTACAGCATCTTCTGGACAATGAGAGTGGATAAAGCTTGGTTAAGATTAGTATTTTCGCATCCTTAAAAAACTATAGAGATATGCCATGCAGACTACAAGACTGATTGCCGTAGCTTTATACGGAGGTGGACAGTATATAAATGCTATGTAGCTAAATGCACACCTTCCCACTGCATGCTGTATCCCTACTGGATCATTAGACGCCCATCCGTACGGGATCCAAATTAGACCCATCAGGATGGCTGCTCCAAGTACAATGAGGTCAGCATTGTGGGCAATGGCGGCAGAAATGATTACCATTGGCCACATAAGGATCACCAGTGTTAAAGACTGCAAAAATAGGACAGTAACAGGATTTGCCCTGTTTGCCAGTCTCATTCTTCGACCAGTACATCTGTCGATTAGAATACCCAATGGAAAAATCATACCACTACCAAACAGTACAACATAGCTCAATATCCCCGTCGTGACATACAACCCTAAACACCCAATTATTAACCAAAAAATCATGCCTGCGACTGGCAAAGACCTTGTACTTGTTGCTACAAACTCAGCCCTAAGATCATCCAGCTTTGAGGTTTCATTCATTAACTTTGAGTCTCCTTCATAATTCACCGCAATAACTACGCTGTGATGTTTCAACGGTTTCAGGCACTTGTATTCCTCAAATCATACTGCAAGAGTACTACGATGATGCTATATGGTTATGTGATGCTAAACATTTGTTCCCGCAATGTATGCTTGCCGATATACTTTGATAGCAGCTACCCACTGATTCATTAAAGTTTCTGAACTTCTGACAACCTGTGAATTGGAAGACATTCATAAGATATTCTTCGTCCCGATTATTTGTTTAGTATGGATCTCAAGATAAGTTCAAACCATCCGATACTCCTAAGGACACTGTAAAAATTACCGGGTTTTATGGATGAAATTGTTTACTATTAATAGTCTCAAACCCGGAATGCTTCATACAGCTTAGGAGTTTGAGATGAATCTTTCTATTCGATTTTGTAATCTATTGCGTATTTGCAGCTTTGCGATTGTGATAGCAGGATCAACTGGCTGCGGGTCGGGTGGAGGCAGTTATGCCCTGGTTGCATCAGTCAATAAAACAGCAGGTGATGTTACTACTAGTGGCGCGAGTTCTGGCGTAGGGGCATGCAGGGGTACCAGTTATCTTCCAAATTATGCCAATGGAATAGACCCCGCAGATGGCCTCCCTAATAGACTGTATCACTGGCAGCAGTTTCCAGTTACTATCTATATTCAATCTTCCAGCTATACCACACCTATGCTACTACAGCAAATTGAAACCGGATTTAACTGGTGGGTTAACTCCACATCTGGATTAGTATCCTATCAAATAGTGAATAACCCAGCACAGGCTGATATTACGGTCCAGTTTGAAGCGAAAGGAATGACCGGGTATGGTGCTCTCACAAGTTATTCGGTAGATGGATCTGGCAACATTCTACCGGGTGCCACCATCACATTCAACATGACATACCTTAGCCAGGTAGCAGACATTACACCAGTTGCTGCTCATGAGTTTGGACATGCACTAGGAATTGCTGGCCATAGTGACCAGGCAACAGACGTGATGTTTGATGGTCCAAGCACTTATTCCCTCACAGGGCTATCTAATAGGGACGTGAATACTCTGCTTACAGCATACTGTGGTGTTGCACGCTCTGTCCCAGTTAGTCCTGGCGTTCTTACAGAACAGTGCAAGATAATTAAGAACTAACTACTGCACAGGAGCTTCTGGCACTATTAATTCCTTACAGAAGCTCCTGTTTTGCATTTTTCCTCGCCTTTATTACTGCTTCAGCTCAATTGTTGTATTGTTTCGTTTAAGCGGAACAACATAAGCCCCTCTTGTCATAGGAACTCCTGTCTCAGTTATCCATGGTTTTGAATGTGAAATATCTGTTCCTGTTACTTTCATCCGTAAATAACACTGTTTTGTGACGCTGGTTCCTGGTTTTAAAACCAGATAAACCTTCCTTGTCTTCAAATTGAAGATGGCATGATCGATCTTGCCAGAATCAAGAGTTATCCACAGATGATACGGAGCGAAGAATATCCGTTTTTGGAATCCATCTACTGGATGTACTACCATTTCATTTCCGGTAAGCTTCACATTACAACCAAAATTGAGCCATCCAAAACGTGTACTATGCATGACATACGCTCCTGCGTTCCTAGCATATCCATAGAATGCAATCCCATAATCTGCGGTATTCGGATCGAATTTCAATACTGCTGGATCTGTGACAAATCCGTATGAGGCAAATCCGGAAGGTGCAATGTTACAGAGTATTTGATCCAGTCCTGCATATCCAATTCGCAACAGGAGGGTATCTGTGGGATGCCTGCGATAATCATCCATCACTGGAATTGAATTTATGGCTGAACCATAGTGATTTGTCATCTGTACAATTTGGGTATATTTGCATCCATTTACTGCACCGTCAAAATATCTGCGTGCTGCTCCATTATATGCCCAGTTGGGAATTGTAGGCATATATCCCATAATTGCATTAATGGTGGTACGGGCTTTCGAATTATCATTAAAGTATCTACACCACGTGTAGATTTCCTCCTGTCCCGTAGAATCCCAAGGCATCTCACTTCCGAAGGGATATTTGAGTGTTTTCCATACTGCTTCTCTACTGTGCATATATGAAATGGCTTTGTTAGCATCATTGTCCCAGCCTTCCCTTTTCAAATCTTCTATTAGCCTGGGGAAAACTGAACCCACCATCAAGCCCTCTGTTGTGTATCCGGGTGCAAATTTGGGTATTGCCATCATAGTATGATAAGCGTGATCTAGATACCAGTTCCAGGGATGCCGCAACTTGATTTCAGGATGATACCTTGCTATGCGGTAAAGCTCATAATAGACACACGTTACATGAGGATAGTTGAATGTACGCCATGTAGTCTCAGCACGTGCTTTATCCCATCCATACTGCACAGTGTATTTATAATTGGGCAGCAGTTTGGGCTCATAGTAGAATAGACCGGCTCGCACACTAAAGTTTTTGTTCTGAACATGTCCCCAGAGGCATTTCGAAGCATACAGGTCCAGCTGGTGTATTTCTTTTAGATCAAGCTGGCCACTGTTTTTCATTGCCATTCCAACTGATGGTCCGGCCCCAATCTCATCGCTAAGACCTACAAACCATGAGTTGTTATGCTGTAACACAATAGAGTGCGTATCCTGATTCCAGGGCATAAATGAATCTGTACGATGGAAAGGATCGGAAGGGTCAACAAACCATTGATGCTCTGACATAAACTTTCCATATCGAGCAACCTGAACAGCCTCGGGAGGGGTTATGTAGTACTGAACGAACTGGCTCTGACCATTCGCATACTGAATAGTAACTCTGCACCTGCCACGAAGCAGTCCCTTTAGCTTTACTCCCTTCCAACCCTTCGCCAACTCTCTAAGTGATGGGGAGATTCTCAGAGCCTTTTTAGGATAGACCGAGATTCTTTTAATACTGGAAGAACTATGAATAAAGAGATGCCCATCTTCGTTTGTAGGAAGAACATAACCAGGGATTCCCACGGCAACTGGGCGTCTGTAGTCAATCAGGGTCTTTTCAATATCTGGAATGGATTTGGACAGAACAAACTGAAAGGCATACTTTACAGATTGACCAGGTTTAATTATTCTTTCGGTAGGCTTATTCCAGTGTCTGGCAGATTTCCATGAGGTGTCTGCATACGCTTTGGTACAGGTCATCCACTCGTAAAATCCTTCAAAGGTTACACCTCTTGGTGTGGGATCTTTGTAAAGTGGTCTATATGCCTCAAATGGAGTATTTCCTGAAGGGATTACAAGTAGTGCAGGTCCATGCCCATTCAGCCGTGTCACCTGTAAGTACCCACCATCGCCTCCCGGATACGGCGTAGCAAAACAACATAGGTCATGGATCTGATTAAGTGTTCGTCCAGTAATTAGGTTATTGAACACCATAGCCGCGCCAAATGCCCCCAGAGTCACTGTATTCCTTGTACTGTTTTTTAATATGAAACAGAGTGTGAGAATTCTATTTTGCCTCTTCCATTCCCGGATGACTGTTAATGGACAACCTTTCCCCATCGCAGGATTAAGAAGATCAGCCATGAGGGTACCTGGTACTCGAAGTTGAGTTACCGGGGATAATCGTGAAGCAGAGGAGAAGGATTGCCACCCAGCATTCCCCGATTTGACTTTTAGGGAGAGATCACCTAGATAGTAGTATTCAGGACCGGTTCTCTCACCAATTCTATCGCCAGGAAGAAAATCATACTTACTGGTGGCATCCTCTAACATCCCAGCTGTATGTGTTGCATTGAGCACAGTCAACTTTAGAGTGCCGACATGAAATGAGGTAGTTCCATCACCTAGATAGCCCTCTGCATCTGCAGTTTTAGCACCATAATAACCAGACAACTTTTGAAATGTGTTCTGGATCTCAACCTGCGGCTGGGCATAGTCATCTATTTCAATTGACGATATCGATACTCGACCTCCCAGGTCTCCACCGGTAAACTCGTTATGAAAAGTTATCTTTCCAGCCGAATTATATTCCGCTGCTAAAACTATTCCTGTTCCACGCAATGTATTCAAGACGGTGTTCAGACTATTTTTAAGTATCCCATCATCATAAACCCTTGCAGTACTTCCATCATACGTATAGACAAGATAGTGCCAGTGACCAGGAAGTGGTATACCATTCCATCCCAAATCATCGCTCCAGTGAGCAGCAGCTCCATACCCTGGATCAGTTCCCCATCCAAATGCTAGCATTGATGCAACAGGACCACCACGTTTTCCCCAGCTTACCATTGAACACTCTGGTGAAACTGCCTGGCGGCTATATACCCACAGAGTTATGGTTCTGGGTGCGTTACCAAGTAAAGATGAGGGTAGAGACGAGCACTGATAAGCATCGTGAAGTCCATCGAAAGAAACCGCCTGCACGCCATCTATTTCTGAACGTTTAGGGTCTCCAATCGCATAAAAATCCTGTAAAGAGCCTTCATTTTTCCACTCCCGTGTTGCTGCAGAAGGTTCTGCAGCGTTCAGTAGAACAAGGGGTATATTTTTTGCATTTGCGGATAGATTAAAATGGCATAAAAACAGACAGAATATAGTGAACTTGGAGAAACGGTTCAATTTGGACCTCACATAATAATAAAGGGAGGCAGGGAAGATATTATTCTCCTAGCCTCCCTCAAACCCGATTATGTTTCAGAACTAAGGTAGCAGTGAGCCACCACCAGCACCAGCAGCCTGACCATTGTTAGTGGATCCGACAGCAGTCGCCGTGTGATCAACTAGAATGTGTGGAGTGATAAACACAAGCAGATCTGAATCGTTAGTCGTTGTGTTATGGGATCTGAAGAGCGTTCCGATTAGCGGAAGATCACCCAACAGAGGGACTTTATTTTGCGATTCAGTATCTGATTTCTGTGTCAGACCGTTCACAACCATCGTCTGTCCATCGCCAACTATCTGGTTCACTTCAGCGAACTGAATTGTGACGATAGGAATGCTTCCTCCTGCAGGGTTGGTGACAGCACCTATAATTGAGGAGTTAGTGATCGTACCATTGAGGTACAGAGATCCATCACCGTCAATATACGGTGTTATGAGAAGAGAGGTAGTGATAGGGAACTGAATGATATTTGTTGAGAGAACAACATTACCATTGATTCCGACAATTGGAGACTGCTCGATGACTGGTTCGTATGTCACATTCTGGAAAATCGCAGGTGAACCGTTCAATGTGGTAGCCTCTGGAGATGTTACTACCTTACCGCTGCCTGTTGTTAAAATCCAGCTGAGAGCGGTTTGAACGTTGCCAGCTGCGTATTGAACCTGGGCAGTATTGGTTGCTGAGAAGCCTGCGACTGCCGAAGCAACCAAGTTGACTTTTGACAGGTTCCATGTAAGTCCAAATGAGTTAACGTCGTTAGAGGAGACCGTCACAAACTGTGCGACAATTCGAACCTGTTTTGGCTTGATATCGAGAACATGAACCAAATCCTCAAACTGCTGCAAATCCTGAGGTGTATCGTATCGTACTATGAGGCTGCCATCTCCATCCAGGGCATAGATGTCACCAGGAGTAATCCCGGGGGGTAACAGCCCTTGCGCATTGTTCCTTGCATTGGGATTTGCACCGCCAGCGCCAGGTGCCCCTGCCCCAGTTCCGCCACCGGGTCCACCAAAACCGCCGCCAGGCCCGCCGAAGCCGCCGCCACCTCGACCACCAAAACCACCTCCGCCAAAGCCCTGCCCTCTTCCGAAGCTATCGCTACCAAGAGAGGAATCTCTATGAGCCACACCGTCGATAGCACCTGAATTGATAACCTCATTTGTAGCAGAGTTTTGGGATGCAGGCAGACTTCCTGTCATCGACACAGAGCCGGGAGCCGAACTTCCACCAGCATATCCCGATGTAGGCGCAGCTGGTGCAAATCCCATAGCTCCGCCGTTTGGAGTTAAGAAAACTGGTCTCTGACCGAGTTCTCTGGAATTTCCTCCATTAAGAGCTTGTTCCATAATGCTGATTGCATATCGCTGTGCTCTCTCTGCTTCGGTAGGCTTGCCAGTAGCTAACGATACAAGTTCCATTTTGAGCTGAGATGGGTTGAGATTGTGTATCTTGATTTTAGCAATATGCCATTCAGGGGTTGATGGTACTGTTGTTGTTACAGGTAGAAGATTCTGGACTTTTGG
>JAJZFJ010000099.1:0-741 GCA_021805395.1 bacterium | reverse complement strand
GGGCCGATCGTGCATCGGCTGCGACTGCTCCAGCACCTTGGCCGTGCGGGAATCGAAGCGGACTTTTGGAGTGGGTGCACTTCCAATAGGTCCGATGTAGTAAACGCCATCTTTCTGCCACATGTCAGCATTTGCAGAGGTAGCAATAGCTTTCAGTGCCTGTTTGATGGTCTTATGATTTAATGAAAGATTTACCAGTCCGTAAGGGTGAGATGGATCTGGATTTAGCATTACAACCTGAATACCAGTCTGGCTCATCAACATGTTAACAGCGGACTCCAGGTTTGCATTCTGTAGTTTGATATGTGGAATGCGAAGGTCAACGCTACTGGAGGTGTCTGATAGAGAAGCATCGGTTCCGGCATCTACATCTGCCAATGCGGGGAAACTCTGAGCAAGCAAGTAGCCTGTTCCGACAACTGCTGCTAGCGATAGCAGGGTATGCCGAGTGCGAAATCTTAATTTGGAGTCCATACCTGTGTCCTTTTTTATAGCGTCTTCGCAGTATTGAGACGCATATTAAACCAGAAGTTGTGAATTGAAAATTAGAGACAATCATGATAGCATCTATCTGATGGTGTTGAAATCACATCAGATAGATACTTGAGAGAAGAGGGAAGTGGCTGGTTTATAACCCGCCTCCCATACCGCCGCCCATCATACCGCCGCCCATCATTCCACCACCCATGCCGCCACCCATCATTCCACCACCCATCCCTCCTCCACCCATTCCGCCACCCA
>JAJZFJ010000097.1 GCA_021805395.1 bacterium | reverse complement strand
CGTAAATATCTGGGTTATGAAAACGCCAGTTATTCAATGGGATGGTTAAACTGCTCTGCAATGAGCTTAACTCATCCGCATAGGTTGGCGTAGAAACTGCTCTGCAAGTGCTGACTAAAGTCAGATTACAGAGCAGAAGTGCACAAAAAGCAATCGGGTTTGTTCTCATAGACTATTTTCCAGTTGCACCTGCCTTGGAATGGTCAGTTGCTGGGTGAGTTGTATTGAAATCCAGACTTGGATGCCCCTTCTTAAGACTTGGGATTTCGCGCACTACACTTGATGCAGTATCCTCTGTCAATGTTTGAGCATCAGCAGCAGAGTTTACCACATGTGGGGTCATAAATATCACTAGTTCAGATCTGGAAGTACTATGTTCTCTCGATCTGAAGAACTGACCTATGAGAGGAAGATCGGATAGCAACGGTATTCTGTTGACGGTGTTGGTGGTACTTTTCTGTATAAGTCCACCAATTGCTACGGTCTGTCCACTCTGAATTGAGACAAGCGTATCTGCTGCTCTCTGATTGATAATAGGTACTTGTGTAGCGAACTGTCCTGACCCCAGCGTCTCAAAATTTTGCAGATCACTTGCAATTGTGTACAGGTCGATTGTAACCAGTCCACTGGAGGTAATGCGTGGAGTGACATCTAGCTGATAACCTACCTGTGCATTCACGATCTGAGCTGGAACAATGATACCGTTACTTATAGTAGGTGCACCACCATAGTAAGGGATCTGCTGTGCAATGTCGATATAAGCTTCCTGATCATTGGAGGTAAAAATCCGTGGCGTTGCGACAACATGAACTCGGTTATCTGCCTGCAGAGCTTGTAACAGAGCTGTATAACTGGCTCCATTCAGCACAAATTGACCACCATTGGCTACTGGATCAATAGACGTACCGTTTGCGCCAGCATTGAAGCCAGACTGTGTTAAGTTCAATTGTCCAGTTGCAGTATTCGAGTGACTGAACAGATTTGTGAACAGACCAGAAAGGGAAAATCCTAACTTTTGGTCACTTGTGAGTGTTACTTCCGCAACAATCACTTCTATTTCTACCTGTCTTGGAACAACATCCAGATCGGAGATGAGCTTTTTGATGGTATCGTAGTTATCAGGTGTAGTTGTAACTATCAGGCTGTCACCTGTTGGAGATGCAGTTACAAATACATTATTTTGGAGCTGCAGCAGGTTGGCATACACCCCATTCACACCACGTCCGTACTGAGGTCCGTTTGTGGTGCTTAGCCCTCTTTGCTGTTGTTGCTGACCAAATCTGCCAAAAAACTGTCGTGTAGGATCAGCAGCGCTGCCTGCGGCATCTGCTGGCACAAAACCTTGAGGTGTCATTATACCAGGAACGGCAGCGCCAGATGCTGAAGAGGAATCACCGGGAGCACCTGGTGGAGGAGGAACCAGCGCTCTACCAAATGCGGCACTTGCCAAGCCTCCAGGCTGCCGCTGAATCTTCTGAGGCACATTGGTGGTGTTAAATCCGGTCGTTGCAGTGTTATTGAATGTGTTAAAGTTCCCTAAACTTGGCTGAGTACCAAAAGCCTGTGTCAAAGCAGCGGCTACGTCATCTGCCTGTGCGTTCTTTAGCTTGAAGATGAATGTAGTCGACTGTGCAGGAACAGGACGGTCAAGACTGTCTATCAGACGATTAATGGTTCTAAGTCTGTCAGGAGTTGCAGTAATCAGCAATGAGTTAGTTCTTTCATCTGCAACCACCTTACCGAATGGATCGGTTGATTGAGTTGTCTGCTGCTGCTGATTCTGGTTACCTCCTCCAAAAAAACCACCAAACCCGAATATTCTATTGTTGAAGTTATTGTTATTATTCTGATTCCCAGGACCAGATCCGTATTGATTCGATAGCACCTGATTAACAGTGTTAGCAATATCATCTGCATTTGCATACACAACTTTTCTAAGTGTTGTGTGCATCATATCCTGTGCACCGCCATCAAGTGGAGTTATGATGTTCTCTGCAATTCTCGCCTGACTGTCTTTGGATCCCACTACCAGAACCGAGTTGGTACGTGCATCTGCAATAGCGAACACAGATGGATGGTTGGGAAGTGTAGCGTTAGCAGCGGCAGGAGGAGGTGGACCAAAACGCGGTCCAGGAGGTGCTTCTGTTGTTCCAGCCTGACTCATCCGCTGATAGACATTGTTAATCATATTCGCAATATCATTTGCCTGCGCATGAATGAGCGGATACACCCTCAATTCTGTCTTGTCAGACGCCTGGTCTAATGCATGTGCCAATGCAATAAATCGCTGTACATTGGATGCAGTATCTGTGATGATAAGTGCATTTGTCTGTACACTTGCAACGAGACTTGCCCCTGTGTTAATAAGAGGTTTGAGATCTGTTGAAAGGGTACTGGCATCCACATTCTGTAATGGAATAACCTGTGTCATCACCTGATCTCGTGGGTCAACTGGAGTTACTCCGTTCTCATTTACACCAGGGTTAAATATAGGAGTGTTCTTGCTTGCGGTAGCAAACGGAAGGATACTGATTACATTGCCTTCCTGAAGCGCAGAAAAACCGCGCGCAGAGAGGACCTGCTGAAGAATAAGAAAAGCTTGATCCAAAGTAACCTGCTTTGGATTGATGATTGTGACTGTTCCAGATAGTGAAGGATCAGCTACAATGGTCTGATTAGCCATTCGGGCATACAGACTCAGTACATCCATGATATTGCTATTGTGGAATTCGAATGAGAAGGTCTGTCCACTATTGCCAGGGAAGTTAGGCATACCTCCTGGACCTCCGGGATTGAATCCCCGCCTCCTGAATGGAATCTTGAATCCTTTGTAGCGATTGAAGAATTTGGGGGAACCTGCAGGAGGAGTGGGAGGTGCAGCTGCTCTCACACTCTGACCGCTAATTAGCCCAGAAGCACATATTAGACCGAGAGAAAGAGGAAGTAGAGCGCGACTACTATACAGCTTCCTACCTTTATCTGGACCTTCCGAGTTGTACAGGTGTGTAACTGATTTAGGATTATGCATCTCTATTTGCCTCCTTTGGCGCCAGTGAAGATTCTTTTGCCGTTTGGAAAGAACATGTTCCCCCCCATCTTGGCCATTCTTTTCATCATTTGTCTTATCATCCTAGGGTTCATCCGTTGAGGCATGCCGGGGGTAGTCGTATTAACAGCTGGTGCTGCAGGAGCTCCAGGTGCGCCTGCAGCAGGAGCACCTGGCGATGATGTGGCCGCATTAAGTGGCACAGGATTATCGGTTTGTGATATTGGGAGTATGCTCTGCTTACCGTTCAGATTCACCACTACCATCTGGTTCGAGACAGAAGTTACCTTGCCTCCCATAAACCTGTCTCCTGCACTTACCCACATGCCAGGATTGCTCCCATTTTCGAGTAAAGCATCAATCTTGCCACCCACATTCACTACTCCGGTGTATGTCCATCCACTTAGTGGATCTGGTGGTGCCTGCATAACTGGCATAGGACGTACTGTAGGGATCGTATGAACGGTAGGCGTTTTCGGCACGGGAGGCTCGAACAGATTTGTTCTCATGGCTGTGAGGTAGTAAGCCAGATCATCTTTAGAAGTGGTAGATGAAGAGGATTGAGTGCTCTTTTTCATGCTGGTATGTGAAGTGCTTTTTAATTTTTCCTTGGTCGGACTAGCTGAGTGAGCAAAATTTCCCAAGAGCACAACAGCAGCAAGAGCCGCCCCAACCGAGGCAGCGGAGACAAGTGGAAATGGAGGCATCTTCCTGGATTCTGTGGTTTCCAGCGGCGCTCCAAAACAAACTTGTGGAGACTTAATCTGTCCATTATCAGGAACCATTGGTTTGTGCTCCTTTCTGAGGAACATTTGTAGTAAACATACTAACGCGGGCCGTTACGCTCACCATGTTACGATGCCTTTCATGAGTAGTCAGTTGTACCTGATCCACAACGTATTTCCCTTTTGGATCTTCCAGTAGATAAAGTAGTTTAATGGCATTAGGTTCAAATGGTGCATCGAACTGAATCTCTGTGGGCACTCTCTCAGCCTGACCATCTGCCACAATCTCTGGAGAGAGAGGACGCAGGCTTGTTATATGGATGGAAGCTTTTGCAGCCATGTCCATAATTGAGCTTGCCATCAATGGAGACAGTGCATCTGCACTTTTAGAACTAGTGAGATGATATATAAGCGGTTGAAGTGTATCGACTTCGTTGCCTAATGCAACATATTTTGTTTTGCCATCATCGTATTTTTTAACTGCCTGACTAAGCGGCAGCATCGGACCAGATGCGTTTGAGCTTGAACTGCCTGGTGAACTGGACGATAAGTACACAGCAATCAGTACCACAATAACAGCAACAGCTACAAGGACTTTTTCTCGCTTTGTTTTCATAACTACTGGGTACTCCCAGATTCCGCAGGCACAGAAGGACCATTCAGCGAACAGGTGATGACAAATCCGGTCACTGAATTTGCAGGAGGTGCAATTACCGAGGCCTGAGCACCTGAAGGCATTGATGGAGGCGGCGGCGGTGGTGGAGAAAGCTGTGTTGGGACCATAGTGCCTTGAGACGCCCCTCCTCTAAAGTTGGGACCACCTCTAAAACTCCTGAAGCCCTGTGCACCATTAGGTGGAAAACTCCCAGCAGGCCGATGAATTGCTCCATTTGGTGATATGACTACAGCTCCGGGCTGAGTCATAGGTGCGCCAGGATGTCCAGGAAAGCCCATAGTTGGACCATGAAATCCCATTGGACCAGCAGGAGTTGAAGTCACAGGAGGATTATTTGACATTCCAGGTAGTACCGCAGGTTTCTGGACAAGAGGAACAGAAAGATGTTCATCTCCCAAAAATGTGAGACGAACCGCTTTGAAATCTGGAGATTGCCGTAACTTTTCCACAAGCTGTGTAGCCAGCAGAGCGCTCATTGCCCTTCCCCTTATCGTAAAGTTCTGTCCTCTCTGCAAAGAGAGATCGGTGAGCCATATATCCGGAGATGAAGGCATTGAATTGGAAAGCGCAAGTAGAATTCCTACCATTGGATGTGCCCTGTCTAAACCATCTTTAACAGCATCAGCCAGTTCCTCAACTTTAGCTGCTTCATCTTCACGCTTTTTTAATCTGGGTTCAAAACCTTTCCAGGTTGCATTCGCAGCTTGTTGTCTCTGACGATAGGCGGCATCATTATCATAAACATGCTGAAGATAATCTCCAAAGGCAAGCAGAGCAACTAAACCTAGTGTGCTCCCAATAATGATATTTCGAGTCTTGGCAGACTGTTTTCTAAGGGCATATCGCTCCTCGGGAATCAGGTTAATTTGAGTCTGAGAAACTTTTAGTCCTTGTATTGCCATTCCTGCCGCGGTTGCATAGCTCTGCAACTCAGGATCTGAAAGTGTAATCGTATCTGAATTAAAAAGTCGAACATCCATTCCAAGAAGAGAGGAGATTCGCTCTGGAATTCCAGTTTCTCTCACCAGGGAACTGCCCGTAAGATAACATTGAGGGAATTGAGATGGTCTCCATTCATTCTGGAATGCTGTAAGAGAACGAGAAATCTCCGTTGCCAGTAGTGCATCCTGATCCTCTGCGCCTCTCAAATCGACAGCCCTGGAGAATAGAGTTTTACCTTCGGAACTGACAACCATATCTAATGCACCATTCTCAACTGAGAAGAGTGCTATTGGAGGCTCCTCTTTCCCCAGTAGATTCACAAGTGCTATCGACGAAAGCGAAATCTGCTTAACATTCAGCTTCACTGCATCACAGGCTTGCAAAATAACGTTCACCATATCTTTACGTGCTGCAGCAAGAAGTACTGTGTCCATGTCGTCCGCCGATGAATTTCCAACTACCTGATATCCCAGCACGACTTCCTCAACAGGATACAGAAGATACTGACCAGCTTCGAATGTTAACATCCCCCGTAAAGCTTCAACTGGGGCATGAGGCAAACGGATTCTTCTAAGCGTTGCAAATCTGCGAGGCAGGCAAATTACAACGTCTCTGGCAGAAATGCCAGATACCTGTATTGCTTCCTTAAGTGCTCTGGTAAGTTTAGGAACAGCAGAAAGGGTGTCTGTCCATACAGATTCATCCAGTGTGGCATAACCGCGCTTAACCACCTGCGGTGTTCCTGTTCCATGAGCTCGCTGAATTTCAGCAATTCTCATGGATGAGATTGCTATCTCAATTGCTATACATCCTGATCCTGTAGTTTTTTCGGAAGTGCTTTTAGCTGCCAATATAGCAGTTCTCCTGTAGTGAAATCTTTATTGAAGCCCCGTAGCAGACGTTTGCGAAGATGAAGTAGTAGGTGGAGGTAGTTGGGGTGGAGGTGCACCCCACTGAGTCCAACCGGGTGCACGCTGAACACGTCTCCACTGCAATACCTGAGGACCATTTGCAGTTATCTCCACAATTGAGGAAACAGCATAGACTTGTGTGCTATCTTCTGTTCTCACAAGTATTCGGATGCGGTATGTAGAACATTTTGCTGTTAGACTTCCAGCTGTAGCTTCAAATGTGGCATTCGATACTCCAGGTAGAGAGAAATAATCATCCATTGTCTGAAACGCCTGTCCGCTCTGTCTGTACTGCATAATGGCATCCAGCAGCGTTGTATCCATTCCTGGTACCATCGCCAGCACCTCTTGGGGAGCTGTATTAAGATCGACAACATTCACTAGATACGGGTTGTTTGTGGTCGTTACCAGATCAGCAATCTGCTGCATTGCCTGAGCATTGATGCCGCCTACTTTTAGTAGATCACCAATGGTTGCGAATACCGGCGTATTGGCAGTGGTACCCCCTCCCCCCCCTGCTGCACCAGCACCTCCCGCAACTACCTGACCGTTCCCTGCACCAGCAGGTGCTGCTGCGGGTGCGGCTGGGGTAGCTCTTGGTCTCACTGCGCCACCGCCACCCGGTCTGAAGCCAGGTCGAGCACCTCCTGGTGCACCTGGCCTTGCGCCGCCGGGTCCAGGTCGTCCTCCACCATTCCCCCCTGCCCCTACATTAGCTGACTGTCCGTTTTTCTGTTGGTTACGGTAAGTTACAATCGCATTAGCATATCGTGCTGATATACCAGCCTGTTCCATTGCAGCAGCAGTGGCACTATTCACATTCACTCTTGCTGCTCCAGTCGAAGTAACATTCAGGGATCTGGAGACGGTTGTGAACAGCTCGGATAGAGGCAAAGTGCTCGCTTGATATATACTTGCAAACTGTTCAGCTGCTGAGGATTGAGCTGATGCAGCGCCACCACCTGGTCCAGCACCTGCGCCAGCTGCTCCACTACCTCCTGGTGCAGCAGCCTGCCGTGTCATCATCGATCCCACCGAACTGGATGGGCTGCCTGCACCCATTCCATTCGCCCCTGACGCTGGTGGTGGTGCGATCTGCCCGGCAGGAGTTGAGTAGAGTATTGTTGGCGTCATTCCCTCAACCAGCAGCAGTTCACGCACTGAGTCATACCCTGCTCCTACTGGTGAGTAGGGCTGTGGAAGCTGAGTGTAGTACTGCCCCTCGGCGCTGGGCTGCTGACTGGCAGAACCTGCACCGCCAGCACCCCCAGAGCCTGAGGGTGTCGAAGCCGTTCCTGATCCACCTGCACTGCCGTTCTGCTGGTTTTCAATACCTGTGAGGCTGTCAGACGTTGGGGTGCGCCAGTCTATAATAGCCTGTGCTAATGTGGGATTAGTTTGGAATACGGGCATCATTTGCAGTTGTGTGAGAGTCACACTGTTTAAATTAATACCTATCCCTGTGGGAGCAACTTCTATTTTTACCCAGCAGTGCCCAATCTTCCACCAGCCGTTTGTATCGGCGGTTGGATCAGGCTGCACTATTCCATAGGTATCCCCGTTATTACTACTCTGTGCAAGTGCAGCCATTGCATAGTTCATTGCACCCTGGGCAGCAAAAAATCGCTGATTGTTAATACTGTAGTTGGCAGATGCGCGTATGGATCTGTGGACTGCCATAGAGATTGTGACAGCAAGTGCAGTGAGTGCCAGCATGGCAAAAAGAACAGGGATTAGAGCTTGCCCAGTGTAACTTTGTCTTCGATTCATTGTGTTGTAGCCCCTGATCCTGATCCTGAGGACTGGGTTCCCGTTGAAGTAGTTGGTGGAGGAGGTATGTTGGGTTGAATAGGTTCATACCCACCAACTGGAGTTTCAGTTTCATAAGTTTCAGGCTGACCATCTGGACCCACTAATACCAGGGTGATTTTTACAAAAGGTGGCAGCGTTTCATTTCCTGAACCATTTGTAAGCGATGAAACACTGGATTGTGAGCCGGCTGCCCCACTACCCTGTGTACTCTGGCTGTTTTGCTGTTTCAGCTGCGTGAGATACTGAGCATACAGTGGCTGTTCAAAATCCCATGTGGGTACCCATGTCTGCTGAACGGGATCCCAAAACTGTAGCGTGAGAGATTTCACATTGCGAGCAACGCTGTCGGATATGCCAGTAGAAGTATCTGTTCCCTGACTTGACAGTAACTGCAGATTTGGCACTCCTATTACCTGTCTTCGCAACGTGCCATTTGGCGACAGAGTGTACTTCACTATCTGCTCATCCCATTGGGGCTGGGAACTGTTCTGGCTGCCATTCAGGGTGTTGCTCATACTGGTTAAAGATGAAGACGAAGAAGACTGTGCCATCAATGGATCCAGTGCAGGATCTGTATTCTGAATGCGTCCAGTAAATGTTGAGAGAGTGAGAAGACCTGCATCAAACTGCGTGGTCTGTCCCTGTGGCTGGGTATTTGCAACGAAAAGTGAGGTGGGATCCGTTGGTGAAGGATACGCTGCAGCAAGATCAGTCTGTAACGTACCAAATATTTCTCGCACAATTGCATCATCTCTTCTGTAAGCTGTTAACCGCTGCTGAGCATGTATGGATACACTAAATGCCATACTGAGTGCTGCTGTTATGATTCCAAAAATAATGAGCGACACAAGAACCTCGATGAGTGTGAAGGCATTTTGGTACCCTCTTCTAGAGTCCATTCGAACCACCTGTCGCACTACCGGTTAATGAGGATCCATTTGTCCCATTGTTCGCCTGCTGATTAACCAGATCACTTGTGATCTCCGTAGAGTGAGGACTAGCCGGATTTCCCCATTGCACAACAATCGTCACCAGATACAAATTAGTAAACTGTCCCTGCTGCACACTCTCCTGCCAGTGAAAATTGGGATGCTCTGGGCTGAAGTTACCCTGTTGCTGATCGGTATTTATCTGTCCTTCCGAAGCCTGAATGGCAGCATCTGACATTTTTTCGCTTGCCAGATAGGAGGCAATCTCCAGATCATGCGCGGTGGCAGCAGCATGTTCCGATCCATCAATTACACCAACAGAAGCAAGAACTCCTATTGCAAGCAGAATGGTTGCAACTATCATTTCGATGAGTGTGAAGCCGCCTCGTCTGTTTGCCTGAGGCATTCCATTGCGAAGATGTCTCATTCGTTATTCTGCTCCACTCTCACTTCGCCAGTAGTTGGCGAAAGAGAAAGCGTTTCTGTCTCACCGGTTTTTGAAACAATCTGAAAAGTCGCTCCTGTTGCTGTGCCGTCACCATGAAAAGTTAATGATATCAATCCGGAATTCGATGGTGAGCCATCCAGCTGGAAATTCATAACTTTGTAGTTTCCTGAAATATGAAGAGTTCTAGTAACTTCAACTGACTGCTGAGCCTGGGCATCAGAGGCCTGAAGTGCAACTGGTTCATCCTGAGCCGGCAAGGGTGCTGGAAGCTGTACTTCAAACACCTCTTGCTGGCCATTGAACTGCAATGTGAGTGGAGCATCCAGCTGGATGGCTTTTCTATGTGTCCATTCCATAATGGTCTCCACCTTTTCAACCATATTCCCAAACCTGTAATGGGCATAAAACCTGTTGTATGCAGGCACCAGTATGCCCGCTACAATGGCTATGATTAACACCACCACCATAATCTCGATGAGTGTGAATGCCCTACGGTTTGAGATCATCCTCTATTTGCCAGTTATATTCCAGCTGTCGATATCGTCAGAGGTGTTTGGCTGGCCATCAGCACCATCAGATGAGATATCATAAGGTCTGCCATCTGCACCTGGTACCGTATAGACATAGGGATGACCCCATGGATCTTCTGGAACTGTAGGTGTGTTCTGCAGATATGGGCCATTCCATTTGCCTTTGGGATTTGGCGGGGTTATCAGGTCATTCAGGCTGGAAGGATATGTTCCCATATCCAATCTGTACTGATCGATTGCGGTTTCGAAGGACTTGATGGTTGAGATAGCTGCAGACTGTTTGGCATCTCCTATCCTGCTGATGACATTGGGGACAACCACTGCAGCCAGAATGGCTATGATGACAACCACAACGAGGATCTCAATAAGTGTGAAGCCTCTCCGTACCGGATTGCGATATCTACGGATGTTTGACATTAATATATCTCCTGTAACTATTTGACCAGATTGGTCGATTCAAAGATTGGCAGAAGGATGGATAACACCACAAAGCCGATAAAGCCTCCCATGAACAGAACGACAAGAGGTTCGACGAGGCTGGTAAAGCGTCGCATAGTGTTGTCTACTTCAAAATCAAGCGTGTTGGCGGTTCTTAGCAGCATGGAAGGAAGCCTGCCTGTCTCTTCTCCTACTGCAGTCATGTGCAGAACAACAGGTAAAAAGATATCAGATTTCTGCATGGAATCATGAAGAGTTTCCCCTTGTCTCACTCCATCTCTTACCTGGTTTAGGGCTTCTTCAGATACTACACTTCCAAGTGCACTTGCTGAAATCTCCAGTGATTCAAGAATAGGAACCCCTCCCGCCAGGAGAGTCCCTAAAGTGCGTACCAATCGGGCAGCCACAATTTTTTGAACGAGAGTACCTACAACAGGTGCTCTCATGCGATAACGATCAATAGCAATCTGTCCGTTCGCAGATTTAGCCCAAAATCTGAAAGCTACAACAGCCACAATGATTACAGGAAGGATCTCAAGCCAGTATTGACCGATGAGTCCTGATACCAGAAGAAGGATTTTGGTTGGCAGTGGGAGAGCGGAACCCATATCCTTGAATATGCCTGACAGTTTGGGAACAACGAATGTAAGGAGGAAGGTTATTGCAAGCACCGCAACAACCATAAGTACAGCAGGGTATGTGAGAGCAGCCGCTATCTGGCTGCGCCTCATCTGCTCTCGTTCCATAAAATCGGCAAGCCGTTCCATTACCCCTGGAAGCTGCCCTGAAACCTC
>JAJZFJ010000217.1 GCA_021805395.1 bacterium | reverse complement strand
CATCATAGATTGGTCTGGCAAAGATCAAGGTCGCTCCTGCCGGATTATAGCGCGTTCCAAGGCCGGGATTTGGGTTCAATGTGTAGCTAAGTCCCAGCGAGATTCTTGGCAGCATGCTTCCATTTGCGATCTGCACTCCCTTGCGAGCAGCTGCTAACTGTGCTTCAGCTGCAAGTATTTCGGGGCGATGTTCCTGAGCCTGTGTAATAAGTCCATCGATTTCTGGACCTAAGTCGAGAGGATCTGACACAACGTTGCCACCTGCTGAATTGGGCATTGTCACATGGTCGGCGGAAGGCAGGGACTTCTGGATCTGCTGCTCAGGGGTTGGCCCACTGAAAACCTGGGGTGCTGCTCCCGGTGCGGGTCCCACAGGAGGTGGAAGTGGAGTGGGTGGCTCTACACCTGGTGGTGTTCTCACAGCTCCGATATCTGAGACGCTAAGCGGAGTGTTTATATTGATGCCGATTGCCTGCTTAAGTCTTATAAATGCCTCACTTACACCCTGTTGAGCCTGAAGAAAGGCATCTTCTGCTGCGGCTGCATTTGTTTGAGATACCAGGACATCGTATCGGGGTGAAGTTCCAGCAGCATAGTTCTTCTGTGCTATATCCAGTTGAGACAGATTGGATTTCAAAGCTCCAGCAGCCACGGCATATTGAGCCTGTGACTCCAGCACATTATAGAATGCTGCCTGGACATTGTAAACTACCTGGCTTCGCACCTGCCCTACTTCAATTCTTGCTGCAGCCTGCTCGAACTGAGCCTGACTGACAGCATCTCTTAATATGCCAGTTATGTCGATAGGAACGCTGGCCGTTGCGATTACAATGGGGTTAAACTGATTTAAAAAGGTGACTTTATTACCACCTAGACTCACTGAAGTGGGAGCATCATACTCTGTTAGATTGGAGTTTAGAGATACTCCTGGGTTCAGCGCTGAGGCAGCTTCTGAAGTCCTGCCCTGCAAAGTAAGGAGATTTGCGACCGAACTCTCCAGTTGAGGATTAACAGCTAAAGCAACTGCAACCGCCTGCTTCATTGTGAGCGGATGAGATGCCAGCACCTTGTCGAGCTGCTCTATTGAAGGAGATTTCAGCAGTGGCATAGACGCCGGACGCAGTTTTACCGCAGGGTGTGGCAAAGGCATAAGTTTATTGCTTCCCGGAGAACCTGAGGGTAGCGGAACTACACCTGAAGAGATTGGAAGCGGCTTTACCGGTGGGGAATCCGTTGTATTTTGTGCTAAAACAACCCCCTGAATTATGGAACTCGTCAGGAAAACTAACCCAACCTTAGATAGAGACCGACATGTTGGAAAATTCAGATGCAAAGTCGACTCTCCTTTCGTTAACTCGTATATAGTATAACGATTAACTAATCTTATCTGTTTCTTATGCTTCACCACATCTGCTTTCTCTAGCGAATGGCATGTTTTTAATTCCCACTGGGTAATAGTCGAAATAGAAGGAGTATTCTCGTCAGGGGAAGAAAGAAATAGATATAGCTATTACAAGAGCTATTTCTATTAAGGATGGTGAAAAGTGAAATGGTGACTAATGGAAACAATCCTGTGGAACAGTACGACAAAGAAGGGTATGTTATCTTTCGGGATGTATTAAATGATGCGCTTATTTCTGAGGCAAGTGTTCACGTGGATTGGCTTATGAGACGGAATCCTCACTTGCGTCCTGAAAATCTTGATACACATCTTGTCACGAATGACCCATTCTGGGTTCGGCTGATAAGTGATGATCGTCTGCTGGATATTGCCGAACAGTTCATAGGTCCAAACATTGCACTGTTTGCTTCTCACTATATAAGCAAACCGCCCTATGATGGTCGACCAGTGCTGTGGCATCAGGATGGAAGCTACTGGCCCCTGGAGCCCATGGAAGTTATTACGCTGTGGCTGGCAGTTGACGATGCAACTCCCGAGAATGGATGCATGCGAGTTATCCCGGGATCTCATAGAGAAGAGCTGCGAGAGATGAAAACGAATTCAAGCGTAGTGAGCGTGCTGGGATCACAAATTGATCCACAGCTGGTGGATGAGACAAAAGCTGTAGACTGCATTCTGAATAAAGGTGATGTATCCGTGCATCATCCGAACATCATACATGGCTCGAATGCAAATACATCCCCCAACCGCCGATGCGGGTTGACAATTAGATATATTCCAACACATACGAAAATCCTGAATTGCGAAAATTCACCTTGGTGTGGTGCTTTTCTGTTAAGAGGAAAAGCGGTAGAAGGAGTGAATATCTATAATCCCAGGCCCAAATATATCGAGAATAAGCATATGGCTTTTGAAGGCTCTGAGAGTTGGTCTTAAGTAAGTGTACAAGCACTCCATTGCAGTACCATCCATACATACTGTGATGCAAATCATGCATGTTAATATGCTCAATTAGCCTGCTGCTGTCTTCATGCATGGTGAAGGCATATGTGCTGTATGACAAACAAAGTGAGAGTTTGAGGTATCCTTATAGGTGATACTGAAGTCTAATCCTGCACCGGGCAGGATTCTCTTGAATTGAGTTGCGGTGCAGAGAAATTGGTTAACTTCTGTGTAAGAGTATTTCAGTCTCTTCTATTATCTGCTCATATTGTGCATTTGTGAGCAGTTCACACATCCTGTTGCTAATATAGGATAGAGTGAATAAATAGTGCCGATACCGTATTGTGATATCCATTCGTATAACATAACGGATGCTCTTAACGATAGAACATAACTGCGAATTGATTTACAATAATGTAATTCAATTCTGAATTTCTTCTCAGGCAAAGGTGTACATGACAACAACTGAAAGTTTAAAGACGCAAGTAGTCCACTCAGAGTGGTTCAAATCACTTGCAAAGTACGAAAAACCAGATTTGAAGAAGGCTTTAGGGCAGGTTGCAGATACTCTCATTCCTTACTTCGCACTATGGGCCTTGATGGTTTATATGGTGCATCATCATTTTTCGCTTCTCCTTCTTGCTCCACTACTGGTTCTCTCAGCAGGATTGCTGGTGCGAGTGTTCATCATTATGCACGACTGTGGTCATGGATCGTTTTTCGCTTCTCATAAAGCTAACCGGTTACTTGGACAGTTCTGCAGTTTACTGGTGTTCACTCCCTATTTCGAATGGAGACATCACCATGCAGCACATCACGCTGCTGCTGGAGACCTTGACAGACGAGGAATGGGTGATGTTTATACTATGACGGTTGAAGAGTTTAAAGCTGCCCCTAAACGCAAACAGATTGGATACAGGTTGTACCGAAATCCATTTATGCTGTTTATCATTGGTCCTCCCCTGCTGTTCCTTATTATGCAGCGCACATACGACAAAGGTGCCACAACTCTTGAGAAGAGAAGTGTAATAAGCACAAACATCGGAATCGCCATAATGGTCGCACTTGGAAGCTGGGCTTTTGGATTGAAGACATATCTTTTAATCCAGCTGCCTATCATAATTATGGCTGCCATGGTTGGGGTGTGGATGTTCTACCTGCAGCATCAGTATGAGAAGGTGTATTGGGCGCCTCATCACGAATGGGATCCTATTAGAGCGGCACTGGAAGGCAGTTCCTACTTCAGCCTGCCTCCCATTCTGCAATGGTTCTCAGGTAATATTGGACTTCACCATATTCACCACCTCCGATCCCGTATTGCAAACTATAATCTGCAAAAATGCTTTGATGAAGTTCCAGAGCTCCAGAATGTTGAACCACTTACTCTGAAAACAAGCTTCAAGTGTATGCGGCTCAACCTGTGGGATGAATCTGAACTTAAACTGGTTAGCTTTAAAGTTCTGAAACACTCCAATAAACTCCGCATGGAGTAGTCAGGCATTCTAAAAGGAGGTGAAGCCATAAGTGGTACTCACCTCTATTTTTTGTGTAAAGTATTCAAACCTCTACCTCTGCACTAAACCAAGTAGCAGTTTCCAGATTACCATGTACCATTAAGCAGTGAACAGGCCATGTCGATTCTCCCGCCAGACACATTCATCCTGTGATTGATGATGAGTGATCATTAAATTCCAAATGCTCCCCTAGATTTTAATTGCCCAGCACACCACTAACTCCTATCTAACTTAAGCAATGAAACCATTCCTTGGAGATGGCATACCAAGTACTCTTTTCTCTCTCTTACAGCAAGAGGGGAGAGAATAATATTCAGTTATTTCATCAAGAATACTCATTGAATTTCCGCAGCCACTTGCCACGTGGCTTTATCCAGCAAGCTTAGGTAGCAGATGGTAATTCCGACTGCTGCAATCTATTCGACAATGCAATCAGGTTTCTGAAAAACCTCATTAAACAGAAGACATTGGAATTAATCAAATAATTGTAGTGCTAGCATATACAATCTAAACGATAAAGCAATAGCATATATCCAACTAATTGCAAATTTAAGCATTGATTTTATTACTATAGTGACTGGTATTTAAGCTTGTTGTGATATTTCTCTCAAAACTGATTGACACTGTTCGCGAATCGATGTATAATAGGCTGAGACTTACCGATAAATTGACTTTCTAGAGAATATTTTGAGAAGAAAAGCTGTAACAATTAAAGATGTCGCGGATCTGGTGGGAGTTAGCAAGATGTCTGTATCTGCAGCACTTTCGGGAACAAATGGCTCAACAAAGCTATCAGACTCCACACGTGAGCGTATTAAAGAAGCAGCAGAAACATTAGGATATACACCTAATGCAATTGCACGTTCACTCAGGAGACAAAAAACAGACGTGATAGGTTTCTATTTTGGACACGGACAGTTTACAGCACGCCTGCCCTTTCTTGCAGAGATCATAGGAGGCATTCAGGAGGGATGTGCCCAGCATAAGCAGGATCTTCTACTCCATTTCATCATGGGTGGCCGCTCTTTAGAAGATGTTTACTCCTCCTGCATGAGCGGACAGATAGATGGTCTGATTGTGCTTGCACCACCCGGTGATCCACTTATTGCCCTATTGCAAGGTGGAGACCTGCCAGTGATGGCAGTGGTTGATGCAATCCAGGACATACCGTCCGTAGTTGCAGATGACCTGCTTGGTGCCCAGCTCATTGCAGAGTATCTGCATGCCAAAGGGCATAAAAAAGTTATCTACCGATCACTAGAAAAACTTCATCTGGTATCTGCTGTTCGAAGAAGGGATGCGTTTTTAGAAGCTGCAACCCGTCTGAATATGAGTGTGGAGGAGTGCGAAC
This sequence comes from bacterium, assembly GCA_021805395.1. Classification (GTDB taxonomy): domain Bacteria; phylum Armatimonadota; class Chthonomonadetes; order Chthonomonadales; family Chthonomonadaceae; genus JAJZFJ01. The sequence continues at coordinate 6,101 of JAJZFJ010000217.1, read as the reverse complement.
TCCCACAGGTCACTCTCCCAGGAGATTCACGCATCACCTCCTGGCTATGTAATGAAGTGGAAGAGCGACCTACTGCGGTCATCTGCTGGAATGATGAAGCAGGCTATGATCTGTTACATCACTGTCACAGACATAAGGTGAAGGTGCCAGAGGACCTGGCGATAATAGGGTTTGACGGACTAAGCACCCCTCTTGAGAGTATGCTTGTCCTTACCTCAGTGCGAGCGCCCTGGGCAGAAGTAGCCCGCACTGCTGTTGAACTTCTCTGTTCGCGGATCGCGGGCAAAGAGGTTGCAAAAGAGACCGTTCTGCCTGTGCAGATGCTAATCGGAACAACAGGGTAGGGCATATCCGCCTTATCCGTGCTATCTATTCTAACCTTTGGAAGGTGCAAAAATTATGCAAAGTCGCAAAGCGTTTACGCTTATTGAGTTACTTGTGGTCATAGCTATCATTGCCATACTGGCAGCCATCCTATTCCCTGTGTTCGCACAAGCTCGTGAAAAGGCTCGCGCTATCTCCTGTCTTTCTAACATGAATCAGTTAGGTCTTGCGATGCAGATGTATCAGCAGGATTACGATGAGACCTTCCCTTACTGGAGCTGGTGGAACAGCTATAGCGGCGGGCACGGACCTGCACCAAACAACATCTCTTCGTTCTGGTCTAATGCTATCTTTCCTTATGTCAAGAGCGCAGGCGTATATAACTGCCCAGATAACAATGATCAGTCCACACTTGCACAAACCGGCTTCTTCGGATGGATTACTGGCAATTTGGTTACAGCTGGTGTTCCTCAGGCCCTTGTTAATTCGCCATTAGGTGTTATCGGCAACCAGACTGTTCTGGAGGGCGATTGGGATAACAATGGCAATTCTGGCACAACAGATTCTGAACTCACCAACCCTGCAGGCACATTTTTAATTGCGGATGGAACACCAACCGGCGAATCGGGTGCTTTCCCAACTCAATATGAGCCAAACCCCAATAATCCTAATGATCCCAACCATAAGGTGATCATAGCACGCGTGGCATGGGCAAACTGCTTCTACAACGGGCCATCAAACATGTGCGGAGGAAGTCAGGATGATGCAGGAGATTATGGTCCTTACACAGCGGCACAACTGGCAGCTTTCAACACACAGGCACGACACTCTGGTGGTGAAAATATCGATTTCGCTGATGGTCACGCAAAGTGGATGCGTGATACCCAGATAACAGTTGATCTGCTCATGGGTCAGCAGGCGAATTAATCATATTCAATCAAATGGCACACTCAACCGATAATGGTAGGGTGTGCCAGTTTAATCTGTCCGCTTTCATGGAGGAAATGCAATATGAAGCAGTCTATTCCCACACCAGCCATAATCGCACTTGTCGCTGTGGTTGTTCTAATCATAGCCTATTTTGGCTATAAATCGATCAATTCGGTTCCTGGCCCATCCGGCCAGACGCAGGCAACGCTTGAACACTATAAAAACTTGAGTAAGCAACCAACTGGCATTATGGGCGCAGCACCTGGAGGTGCACAAAAATCCGGTCAGTAGTTTGCTAGTGATTGCTCTAGAATGCAGCTCGTTGTTACGAGCTGCATTCTGCTAGTCTAATTCTTCGGGCACTCCGTTACATACCAGAATGCCAAACAAAGTAAATCGTCGTCAGTTCCTTAAATATGCTGCAACTTCACTCATGGTTGCGGAGTACGGATGTTCTCACACCTCGAAACAGCTATCATCAACGCCTCAACCTGAGCGCATCCAACTGACTGATATAACCCAGAAAGCCGGTATAAGGTTTGATGCAATTAACGGCCATTCCTCACACCGCTATTTCATTGAGACCATGGGCTCAGGCTGCGCATTTATTGATTACGATTCAGACGGCTGGCAGGATATTCTTCTGCTAAGTGGACATCCGCTTCCTGGCTCATTCTCTACCAAGACATCTCCTTCATTACGCCTGTTCCATAACAACAGAGATGGAACATTTACCGATGTGACAACCTCTATGGGACTTGCCAATTCCCACTTTTTTGCCTACGGGGTTGCAGTTGGAGATTTTGACAATGATGGTTATCCCGATTTCTATGTATCATGTGCATTAGGTCCCGGCAGGCTTTTTCAGAACGATAAAGGAAAAGGGTTCCGTGACATAACTTCTGACGCTGGCATATCAGATGACAGGGGTTTATGGGGTACTAGCTGCTGCTGGCTGGATTACAATAACGATGGTCATCTGGACCTTTTTATCTGTAACTATGTAAAATATCGTTCTTTAAAAGACGATATGCCGTGTAAACTCGGAAATGGAGTGGACACATATTGCGTTCCAAACGCTTTTCCACCAACACATTGTGTACTATACAAAAATAACGGAAATGGAACATTCACCGATGTTTCAGCTGCCTCAGGAATAGCCTCTGCAATGGCTAAGGGGCTGGGTGTTATCGTATGGGATTATGATAACGACGGCTTTCCCGATATATTCGTCGCCTGCGATACTGTCCCCAGCCTGGTATTTCATAATAACGGCAACGGCACATTTGAAGAAGTTGGTTTGCAAAGTGGATTTGCCACCAATACAACCGGCGGTCCACACTCAGGAATGGGAATTGATATAACCACCATTGATAAAGCTGCATACATTGTGCTGGGTAATTACACTAACGCTGAGACCTGCATGTACCGTGAAGTAGCTCCGGGTCTATTTCAGAATGAGGGCGGCAGCGACGGTATTGGTCCACCTAGCCAGAACAACGTTGGCTTCGGTGCTTTTTTTGCTGACTTTGGCAACCGGGGAATTAGAGATGTGCTGGTAGTAAACGGGCATGTGCAAGACAATGTGCACACCTATCATCCTGATCAGCATTACCGTGAGCTCCCACTACTGTACAGCGGCGATGGAAGTGGGCGATTTTCAGTTCAGCCGCCAGTTGGCCCGCTGGGAGTTCCGATAGTTGCGCGGGGTGCTGCCAAGTCAAATCTATTTAACGATGGCAGACTGGTCACTCTGGTGACCACCAACGGTGGCCCGGCATATCTATGGCAAAACAGCGGGAAACTAGGTAACTGGATTGGAGTTCAACTTGTTGGAACTAAAAGTAATCGAAGTGGATTAGGAACCAAGGTCACCGTAACCACAGCCGATGGCTCTTCCCAGCTTGACATCTGTCGAAGTGGATCAAGCTACCTATCTGCTTCTGACTTGCGGCTGCATTTTGGGCTTGGCAGTAATAGTGCTCCAGTTACAATCACTTTGCAATGGCCATCCGGGCTAAAAGAGACACACACAAATGTGGCTGTGAACAAGATCTGGAATCTTACAGAAGGGCAGGATGCAGCGGTTACTGTTTAGAGATATGGAAATCCCCGTCATCCTCCATGATATTTCAAGCATGATATCAGTTATATTACATTTTGTTCGCCATGGCATGGCTGCCAGGTGACGCCTGCAATTCCAAGTAAAGAATAAATACACTTCAACTAGATTATGAATATACACAAACACAACTCACAAAATGCATTCAATAATCTATGCACATCTTGAACGCACTGCTTCAGTAACCTTTAAGGTAGAATTCACCTGATGAAAGCAATTCCTAAACAACAGAAAATCCTCCTTACACTGCTAGTTCTTATATGTGTTGCTTATGTTATTACTGTTCCTATTCGAGAACGGCTTGCTAATCAGGTTAAGCAGATCAATGCGGAGATTGCTAAAAAACGAGCCGTACAGACGCAGGAGGCGCAAAATAGTGCCCTTCTCGCCGCTGCTGCCAGTACCGCAGAACAAAATCCCCACAACTCTGCTGCTCAGGCTGCCTATGCCAATCTGCTACAGCAAAATGGAAGCTATGCTCTGGCTGGGAAATTCTGGCAAAAAGCGGTGAAGCTGAAACCAAACAGCGCAGAACTTCTGGCTGATCTTGGTGACTGCCTCACATTAGAGAAGCGTGAGGATCTTGCTATAGATGCATACAAGATGGCACTTAGCCATAATCCAAACAACCTTCACGCTCTAACACGACTCTCTGTGAGATATGTTGCGCTGGGATGGAATCAGAAAGCTGCGGATCTGCTTGATGAGGCTCTCAAACGAAATAAAAATTCTGTACCACTCTATGTAGCACGCGCCATGGTTAACGAGCAGGGCAGTCAGTATTCCAAGGCGGAAAATGATTTAAAAACTGCCTATAAACTTAATCCTGATGACTCAGCAATTATTCCGCTGCTAGTAGATTGCTACAGAAAAGCAGGACAGTTCACAAAGGCTTCACAAGTCATCAATAAATACCTGCCCACATTCACACCACCCTCAGCTCTCTATATTGAAGGTGCACAGGTTTCGATGGCACAGCATAATCCAACTCTGGCACTGCAACAGTGCAACTCGGCTTTATCCACCTCACCTGGCAACGTGGTAGCATTGGCATTACGTGGAGAAGCCGAGCGGGCACTTAACAATATTCCTGCGGCAGAACGCGACTTTAAAATGGTTTATAAACTCGATCCTGACTATAACCAGATTACTCTCATGCTGGGTCAAATACTTGTTGCAAAAGGCAAAATTACTGAAGCAAAGCCACTGCTTGCGCAGGCAGCACAACAACAAAAACAGAACGAACTGGAGGCAAGATTAACGCTGGATGTGCGTAACCGTCCTTCAGATCCTGCGGCACACCTCGCCGTAGCGGAGATGTACCTTCAAACAGGACAGACTGCCAGAGCCATCGTAGAATTCAAAAAAACACTGCAACTTAACCCAACGTCTGCAGCAGCTAAAACTGGGCTTAAAGCAGCACTTTCACAGATTCCAAAATCCAGTTAGTAGCAAACCGAGAATGTGTATAGTAAAACTTGGTCTACTATACACATTAAAATTCCTTAGCTTGACAGTCGAAACCTCTCAGAGGTACATTATCAACACACTGCGGGGTGTAGCTCAGTGGTAGAGTGCTCGTCTGGGGGGCGAGTGGTCGCTGGTTCAAGTCCAGTCACCCCGATCCGGTTAGTTCTCCTGCACTACATCTTTCGCTGTATTGTTGCTAAATTTCGTTGCTCCTGCACCCAACTTCAGGCCCCTTCGACAGCCAGAGTATGCTTCTTACTCCTCACAGATAGTTCAATGAACTTGCATTTGACGGCACCCAAAAATACTCGTTGAACATGTGCAATGTGACGCATAGAATAATCCGTATGTTGTATTAGACCAGTAGTAGAACGATCACCTTTGAGTTTAACAATGATGCCAGCTCCCGATTTCTTCATTTTAAGCGATCTCGATTATAATTCCTCCACTAAAGAGCTGTTGAATGAAACATAACCTTACATTCATCCCGATTGCGTTATTCCTGATAACAGCTGTACTATACGGGTGTGCACCCTCTTCTAACGCTTACTCCAGCAGTATGAAATACGATACCGCTATCCAAAGAGCTGCCACACGAGAACTTCGGCGAAACAGCACTATCGCCAAAGATCACCTTAAAGTAACTACGCATAGTGGACAGGTAACACTCAGAGGGAATGTACAATCCGTTGCACTCAAAAAGGAAGCAGCTAAACTCGTACTGGGAGCCATTGAGAAATACCCTCTTGCCGAGTGGACAAACCCTCCTGTGAACCCTGGCGTGATCAATCGTCTTGTGGTAAGTTCTCAATAGGATAGTTCCCGCTTCCACTGTAACATTAGCTATCTATATAAGCTGTGACACGCGGTTCGCTCCACTTGCTAAGGGAGGGGCAAGAGTACGAGTTGGATAGCATTAGCTTCTCATTTATACGGCTGTCCCGGAGGGGATGAATCCCCTCCCTGGGTAGACAGCACCCGCCTGCGTGGGTGGGCAGAGTGCCAGCTATTACAATGTGGGATTTGGTGCTTTATGAGATTAGAAGCCGACCAGTCGACGATGTAAAGTATACAGTCCGTCGCATCTCGTCCGCGTAGGCGGACGGTCAGCCCGCCAGCGACCGGTTTTAGGGACTGTGAAAGAATTATTAGCAGTTATCGATTTATGAATCAGCATAATGTATAATATATATGCTAATTTCCTTGTGCTGGAGATATAACTTGGCATATAAACCCCACGCCGCCCCTGCTCCGA
>JAJZFJ010000101.1 GCA_021805395.1 bacterium | reverse complement strand
ACTATGGCGTTAGAAGTGCTTGAGCCGTGTGCGGTGAAAGTCGCAAGCACGGTTCTTAGAGGGAGCGGAGATGGAGACATCTCCGCTCTACTCGACCGCTCGCTACGCTTGCTAAGGGAGGGGTAAGAGTGCGAACTGCTTTGCATTAGCATATGCTGGATACGCTTCTGGAGGCGCACTGTCTCCACCTCCTTCAGCATGCAGCAGCATCTGCCCGGAGGAGGGGGGATGGCGCAGCCCGGGGGGTGGAGTCGCATTTGCGCACGGCACTGAAGTACCGTGCTGAAATCCCTAAGCCCACCTGCGTGGATGAGTTCCCGCTACTGCTAACCATCCGATACTTTTGTTTGGGTGTCACACATCTGCAATGGTGCAAATCCCAGTTGCGAAGCAGTATAAACTCCACTCCGCCGAGCATGCTGATGAGATTTAGCAGAGGTGTGATTTCAACTCAGGAGTCCAATGTCTCGCTTCAAAATAGTTCCACATTGGGTGTTTCAAGGAGGATCTTGAGGTACCATACAGGTGTCTATCTATACACAAAAGAAATAAAACGATACAATGCCTGAGCGACTAGATATAGCGAATTGCGCTACTTTTTCGTCTATATGACAGTCATTGTTTATGGATCGATTTCCCAATCCAATTCAACAGGTAAGGCACACGCATGACAGATAGCAGCGATTTTGTTCACCTCCATTGTCACTCCGAATTCAGTCTTCTTGATGGAGCTAACCGTTTAGGGCCACTAATTTCAAGGGCGGCTGAAATGGGGATGCCAGCACTCGCAATGACCGATCACGGTGTGATGTACGGGGTGGGTGATTTCTACCTCAAATGTCTGGATGCAAAGATCAAACCTGTGCTGGGTGTAGAGGCCTATGTGGCACCTAGAAAGCATACCGACAAGCAGCCAAAGATAGATCAGGCGGCATATCACATGGTGCTTCTGGCTCGCAATAATGAGGGCTATCGGAATCTGCTGCGTCTTACATCTATTGCTGCATTGGAGGGTTTCTACTATAAACCTCGCATCGACAGGGAGCTTTTACAGCAGTATGGTTCTGGCTTAATTGCTACCACAGCCTGTCTGGGCAGTGAGATAAACAGTCACCTCATGAAGGGTGATTATGAAGCTGCCAGGGATGCGTGTGCGTTTTACAGGGATATTTTTGGTGCTGAAAACTACTATGTTGAACTGCAGAACCATAGCATTCCAGAGCAGATCGCATGTAATGAACAGCTGCTTAAGATTGCCCGAGAGCTACACCTGCCTGTTATCTGCTCCAACGATGTACACTACCTCACTCGCAGTGATGCCGATGCACACGATATTCTGCTATGTATTGGTACAGGCGCGAATGTTGCCGATACCGACAGGCTGAAGTATGCAACACAGGAGTTCTACCTTAAAAGCTCAGAGGAGATGAAGCAGCTGTTTGGCAGGATGCATCCAGGCTGTATTGAGAACACCCTTGGCATAGCGGAACGCTGCAATGTGGAACTGGAGTTTGGTAGATGTCCACTGCCCTCGCCCGGAATCCCTGATGGATTATCGCCCCATACTTATCTCACACAGCTTGCTCATGAAGGGCTGGCACGGAAATACAATGCCTCACCCCCTCAAAAAGTACTGGATAGACTGAAGTATGAGCTGGACACCATTGCAACAACAGGTTTCTCACAGTACATACTCATCGTGCGGGACTTTGCGAAGTTTGCGGAGGAAAAGGGCATATTCTATGGCGTGAGAGGCTCAGCTGCCGGATGTTTGACTTCCTATCTGGTGGATATTACAGATATTGACCCTATCGAGTACGGGCTTACCTTTGAGAGGTTCCTGAACCCGGAGCGTGTGCAGATGCCCGATGTGGACATGGACTTTGAGGATGCGCGTCGTGCCGATGTTATAGAATACGTCACCAAAAAGTACAGCCCGAACCAGAACGATCCCACAGAGGCGCGAGTTGCACAGATTGTTACGTTTGGGACACTGGCAGCACGTGCAGTGCTTAAGGATGCAGGGCGAGTTCTTGGCTATCCGATGAATGAGGTCGACAGGCTCAGCAAGATGATCCCGACCATACCGGTTCACATGACGATTGACAAGACGCTGGAAGTGAATCAGGAGTTCAATAACGCCTACCTTCGAGAGCCAGAATCCCGTAAGCTGATAGATACCGCAAGGAGACTGGAAGGCATTAGCCGTCACGCTTCAGTGCATGCGGCAGGCGTGATCATCTCACACGATCCACTAGTGGACTACACTCCCCTTTCCCGGTCATCGGATGGCGGCTGTGTGACGCAGTATCCGGCTGGGATGCTGGAGAAGATCGGTCTTCTCAAGATGGACTTCCTGGGACTGGTAAACCTCTCTATTCTTGCACAGGCAGTGAAGAATGTTGAGCAGACCAGAGGGATTAAACTGGATGTACGCAACCTGCCGCTGGATGATCGGAAAACCTATGAACTACTGGCAAAAGGTGAGTGCGTTGGAGTGTTCCAGCTGGAGTCCCCGCAAATGCGCCGCTACATCCAGGAGCTGCAGCCTTCCAATGTGCGCGATGTTGCAGCCATGGTTGCCCTGTATCGTCCTGGTCCAATGGCGCATATACCACGCTTCATCCGCTGCAAGCATGGCCTGGAGGAGATCGTATACCCACATCCGCTTCTGAAGGAGCTGTTGGAAGAGACCTACGGGGTAATAGTTTATCAGGATCAGGTGATGCAGATTGCCCGTGTGATTGCAGGCTACACGCTTGGTGAGGCAGACCTACTGCGACGTGCTATGGGTAAGAAGAAACGTGAAGAGATGGAGCAGCAGCGCGCCAAGTTTCTTGAAGGTGCGAAGGCGAATGACGTCTCTGAGAAAAAAGCAAATGAGATATTTGATCTCATGGAGCCATTTGCTGGCTATGCCTTCAATAAGGCTCACGCTGTATGTTATGCAATGGTATCTTACCAAACCGCGTATCTGAAGGCGAATTATCCACTAGAATACATGTCGGCGCTTATGTCGTGCTTCCTGGATAAGAGTGACAAACTTGTGACCTGTATGGATGAGTGCAAGAGGATGCAGATACCAGTCCTGCCACCAAGCATCAATATCAGCGATCACGATTTTACAGTCGATCCTGAGGCAAATGGAATCCGCTTTGGATTGGCAGGGATCAAAAATGTGGGACGGGCAGCTGTTGATGCCATTCTCAAAGAACGGAACGCTGGCGGAATATTTAAAGGGCTGCAGGATTTCTGTTCGCGCGTAATTGGTGGAGACGGCACAGGAGTCACCCGTTCCACTATCGAGACCCTTATTCAGGCGGGTGCCTTCGCCGACCTTCCAGGACATTCCAACCGTCATGCGCTTGTGACCATGCTTGACAGCTGTGTGCAGGATGCGACCCGATTACAGCGTGAGAGGAAAATGGGGCAGGGTTCACTGGCAGACATGTTTGGCGATGATGACCAGCAGGAGGAGGATGGCATCGCTATCCCCGATCTTCCAGATTACCCATCAAATCAGCTTCTTGGTTTCGAGAAGGAGCTGCTGGGAATATACATCTCGGAACATCCACTGGTGAAGCACAGCGCAGATTTCGCGAGACGAGGTGTAGTCCGCGTTATCGATTTGGCTGAACATGCAGATCGTGCAGAGGTAACCGTAGCCGGAATTATAGCCTCTATTAAACCGTTCACATCAAAAAAATCAGGCGAGCCAATGGCTTTTTTTGTGATGGAAGATACCACTGGCCAGCTGTCGTGCACAATGTTCCCGACAGTATATGCCCAGTACCGTTCCGCACTCGAGAAAGACCGTATCGTGCTCATAAAGGGCAAGGTGAGTTACAGAGAACGGGTGCGGGATGACGATGATGGAGAGCGGCTTGCTGAGCTTCTGGTAGATTCCATCTCACCCATAACTGGCGGGGCTTTAGGTACCGTTAAAGCTGAGAAAATAGTGGTGAAAATAGATCCAAACCGTCGTTCTGCCCTGCGCTATGTGCGCGATACCGTGGAGAAGCATCGTGGAAACGGTGAGGCGCTTCCTGTCTTCCTGCAGGTGCCTTGTGCCGGTGAGATTCATGAGGTGCGCACACCGTATCTTGCTGAGTTTTCCGACTCCCTGCGAACAGACCTGGAGCAGCTTATGGGAAGACAGTGCGTCTATACTCAGTAATATAATTCCGTATGCCTAATGCCATTGAATTCCTCAGTTCTGATGGGCTTCTTTGATTCTGTATAGTTTTTTAACACAGATAAGCATGGATATGCCAGGCTCCTGATTTGCTTGCAATGGGGTGTTCAAAAGAGCGATTTTATCAGGTACTCTTCCTTGGTTAGACAATAATGTTAACAGCCCTGTGGCGTATATGAATTGATTGAACATAGAGCATTCGGAATGAGAGTGAAACGATAATGATGACACCGGAAGAGATTGAAACACTGGCCAGGAGAGCAGTTACAGGGATGCTCTCGCCTCTAAAGAAGCTGCAGGAAGAGGCAGAGGCAGGGAATACAGAAGCACAATATGCACTAGGAAACCTGTATTTTGTGGGCAAAGGTGTTGGTTTGAACCTTCCACTCGCAGCCAAATGGTTCCTGAGATCGGCGCAGAGTGGTGATCCAAAAGCAATGACGATGCTAGGAAATTTATACCTCGCTAAAAATCCCGTGTCTGGTGATGAAGCTAAGGCGTTTTTATGGATCTCGAATGCAGCAGACAAAGGTTATGTGGAAGCGATGTACCGTCTTGGAGAGCTTTACTATTTAGGAATAGGTGTCTCTGAAGACCATGCTAAGGCCTATCACTGGGTTGAGAGAGCTGCGCTTACCGGGGATGCCACTGCAGAATGCCTCCTGGGGAGCTATCTCATTGGAGGAATCGGTTGTGAGAAAAATATCGAAAAAGGTTTAGAATATGTAAAATCTGCTGCTGATAACGATGTAGAGACAGCCCAGAGACTTCTTGCTATATATTATAAGTCTGGAGAGGGAGTAGAACAAAGCCATGAAACTGCTGCAATATGGCTTAAAAGAGCCGCAGACAATGGGGATGTTGCCTCGATGTATATGCTTTACAACTTGTATCTTAATGGTGAAGGTGTAGAAGTTAATACTAAACTGGCAGATGAATATTTGAAAAAGGCTGCCACTGCTGGACTAGATAAGGCACAAATAGAACTTGGCAGGCTGTATGAGATGGGTGAAAGAGTGACGAAAAACCCTCGTCAGGCTGAAACCTGGTATATGAAAGCTGCTGAACATGATAACTCCAACGCATTTTTAAGGTTAGGAGTTCTATATGCAAGTAACAGCCCAATTAAATCTTACCGTAAAGCGCGAAAATGGCTGCTCAAATCGATGGCAGACTTAAACCATGAGGCATTTTTCTACCTCAGTGTGTTCTATACACATGGCTGGGATGGGCCTCAGGATAACATCATGGCATATGTTCTGATGTTTCTCTCCTCTTTGGGATATGAGCCGGCAGAACAGTGTCTGGATGGGCTATTTATTAAGCTCACCCTTCCAGAGATGAGTGCCGCTCAGGATCTCATCAGGAGTTCCAGACAGTTTCCTGATCAGTTTGCAATGATGGTCAAAGCCGGACTTGAGGGCTAGGGCCTGATTCTTAATGGCCACGAGCAACGGAAAAGGATGAGAGATGAATAGTGAAGAGATATTGAGGCTTGTAGAGCGGATTGAAAATGGAGACAAGCAGGCTGAAATGGAGCTGAAAGAGAGTGCTCTTAAGGAAGATGTCCTGGCTGAAGCAGCTCTTGGAAAACTGTGTCTTGAAGGAAAGAACTTTCCGAAAAGCAAAGAACTGGGTGAAAAACTTCTGAGAAGTGCTGCAGGAAAAGGGAATAGTGAAGCACAATACCTCGTGGGCATGCTACTGGAATCCGGAAATAATCCAGAGAAAAATTATAGAGAAGCATTGCAATTGTACTCTGAGGCAGCATCTCAGAACCATCCGGGTGCAATGGTGCGACTGGGTATGTTTCTTGAGAGGGGCGGATTTGTTAGAAAGGACTACGATCAGGCATTTAAATTGTTTGAAATGGCAGCAGATTATGGAGATGTGGATGGCATGCGTAAGCTGGGTGAAGCCTATATGTTGGGCAGAGGGGTTTCACAAAATTATGTGGAGGCTTTAAACTGGCTGAATCGTGCGGCACTCAATAATAATGCACTTGCTTACTCTCTACTCGCTGAGATGTACTACCATGGATATGGTGTAGCAATAGATCTCAAGAGAGTTGTCTATCTCTATACAATTGCTGCTGAAGCAGGTGACGAGAGCAGCCAGTTGAAGGTTGGTCAGATGCTTCTGAAGGGTGAGGGTGCTAAACAGAATATTGAGGAAGCGCTCACCTGGATCCATAAATCGGCAGATCAGAAACATGCGCCCGCTCTATTTGCTCTTGGGAAGATGTATGAGGAGGGCGACGGAGTAGCTAGAGATCTGGAAGAGGCTGCGAAATGGTACAAACTTGCTGCTCTTGAAGAATACCCTCCAGCTCAGTTGAAGCTTGGTATTCTCTACTACAACGGTACAGGAGTAGAGCAGACATATACACGAGCGGCATACTGGTTTCTTACTGCAGCTGAGAACGAAAATAGCGAAGCCCTCTACTGGCTCGCAGAGCTGTTTGCAGAGGGTAAGGGAGTCCAGACCGATCAGCTTTCTGCCTATATCATGATGGCACTGTCTGGTAATAGCTATGAGCCTGCGAAGAAGTTTGTGGACTCTTATTTCCAAAACCTTTCTCCCAAAGAACAGCAGCTTGCGGCAGCCATTCTTAGAAGTGCTCTCAAGAACCCTAAACTGTTTACAGTTGCTATTGATGAGGGGCGAGCGAGACCTGGAGAAACAAGCTCCTCACTGGAGTATAATCGACAGTTCAGACCGATATAGTCCATATTGGGACGATCTTGATGAGAGCCGCAACCACTACATCTCAGCATATAATTTATGTTGTAATACTGAAGGGAATTGAACTTTTTCCATTCCTCTGCTGAGTACGAAATTCATACATATTTAAATGGAGAATTATATGCAGTTGGGTACGACTACAGTCCCTCATACCTGCTCTTCTAAAGAGGAGCTGGAAACACTAAACAAGATAATATCGAAGGCAGAGGCGGGCGATACCATAGGCCAGTTTCTGCTTGCAATGCGCTATGAGGAAGGTAGAGGTGTGCCCCAGGATTATGCCAGAGCACTTGAACTGTACAAACAGTCTGCTGATCAGGATAATGAGATAGCAATGCTGTATGTGGGCAAATATTATGAGTATGGATGGGGGGTTGAGCCCGACAGAAAAGAAGCTGCAAAATGGTACCTAAAAGGCGCTGAAAATGGGCACGATACTTCACAAATCTACCTTGCATACTGTTATCTGGAAGGTGAGGAGGATCAGAGGGATATTCAGAAGGCTATCTACTGGTTCGATCAGGCAGCACAACAGGGAAATGAAAAAGCGATGGGGCGGCTGGGAGATATCTACTTTTTCGGTGAAGGAATCGATAAAGATGAGCAGCAGGGCATCCGTTACTATATCAGGGCGGCTGAACACGGGAACCTGAGAACGCAGAGCCTCATCGCAAATATCTACTACTTTGGTTATGGTTGTGAAGTGAATTACGATGAGGCCTATAAATGGGCCTGCAAGTCTGCAGCCGGAGGGCATTTACGAGGGCGGGAGATGCTTTCCATGATGTACATGAGCGGCAATGGGGTGGAAAAGGATGATGTGATAGCACACGCTCTCTATTTCAGTATCCTTGAAGAAGGAAAACTGCGCAATCTTGGAACCAGTCTCACAAAAACATTCCTCACCCCTGAGGAGTTCTACCAGGCTCGAATGTTATGCAGTGTTATTCTTTGTGAGCCTTATGAAGTGATAAACATTATTCAATCTGTTTAACAGATATCTTGTTAATTCAGCCGCATTACCCTGTTAGCGTGGAACCACATACAGACGCAGCCGATTAAACCCTCCTCCCTGTGAGAGCATATTTCCCAACCCATTATAAACTGTGAGTATGGTACTCATGCTGGTTGCTACTGTAACTTTCATTTCTGACAGCTGTGAGCCTCGGAAATAGATAAGTGAAGGATAATCCTTCTTAAGCGCATCCAGTTGTGACTGGGATAGATCATTGAGGGCAATTCCACCATTCACCAACTCTGAAATTTGACTCGATGATAGGCTTGCACAAAAATCCACAGTTGGCCAGCTCTGACGGATTTGAGCATAGATTCCCCTAAAGACTATCTGTCCACCCTCTCCTGCTGCAGGGTGCATAACAGCCCACTTGAAGCCATTCACCAACTGATACCCGTTTAATGTGGGCTATAACACTATTGGAAAAAGGTATAGATGTACACATATCTGTTAAGTAGTTTCAGTCAGCCCGACATTAGTTTGAAAAGTTGAAAAACGTTAGAAATGCAAACAGACCCATATTCAAAAAAAGGATCTATTTATCACTTGACTATCCTATTGCTACTATGATTTTAATGTTTTGAATATGACACAAATATATTGAATATTACAACTGGCAACTTGGATCCTAAATTATGCCTGTTGATTTATTATGAGAATGGATCTTTGGATAGAGATTTTTAAACATTAATTCAGGTTCGTGAAGGTGTGGAGTTTTGAACAATGACAAGGAATGGAGTGATTGAGTCATCTTAATTTGAGGTTACACGCATGCCTGCAGTTTTTGGATATCAATTTAGAGTATAAAAGTGGGGTGAAAGTGTGTAGTTGTAGTATATTGTTAAAAACTATTCGGAGGGTGCAAGTATATGGATGAAACCACGGAGGCTTTGTTCAGCGAAGTCCGTGCGAAACTACAGTCAAAAGATGCTGCTGGTGCAATGCATCAGATATGGCCGTATGTCTCTGCCCACCCTCAGGATGGGCGAGGGCGTTCGCTGTATGGTTTGGCTTTATGTATGTCGGGTCATGAAAAGGAAGGGATAGCTGAGTTAAAAAATGCGTGCACTCTAATGCCCACAGATGCGCAGGCCCGATACAATCTGGCTGTGGCATTGCATCAGAATGGGCAGACCGCTTTGGCAAAGGAAGAGCTGAACAGGGCACTCCAGATCGATCCTAACCACGCATCTTCAATTGCCATGCTTGAGAAGCTGCAGAATGCTCCTGCCGAGATAGTTATGGCACAACCCGTGGACTATGCCAGCCAGATGCCATTGTATGGAAATCCCCAGCCTACAGTGAATCAGGGGCAAAGCGGTATGCAGTTCCAGCCAGCTGCCACTACTATCACCTCCTTGTTTGTCAGATGCTTCCTTGGAATAGGCTGGGGAGCTGCGTATGCACAGTATTGGACTTTGTGGACAAATGTATGGTTCATAGTACTAAATATTTCTTCAAGCAGTCTGACTGATTTAGTTTACAATTGTCTTTTTTATGCTGTGGCATGTACAGTGATGGGAAGTCTTGTTGGTATGGTAGTGTTTTTACTTCGGGGAAACAGACAGACTGGAATGATCGCAGGCGTTTCTGGAGGTATTTTGCTACTCATTGGAGAGGTCTTTTTCTTTCACGATACTAGTGTACTAATCAATGCGTTATTCTGGTATTTCACTGGCAGGCTTGTTGGTTACCGAATAGGTCTAAAATCTGAGAGAACTCCTTAAATGATGACTGAGAGCAGATCTAGTTCCAGCATGTTATGCCGAGAGTGTGGCAGAGCGAACCTTCCTGGTGGACTTAGATGTGCCTACTGCGGCAGTCTATTTCCTGCCATCCCCAGGTACAGGACCCCCAGTTCTGAACAGCCTGTCAGTTCCCCACAAACCAAGGCAAAACGTGGTGGAGTTGTTGGATCACTCTTTATTCTTGCAGCAAAGATCAAATCGATCTTAGTCTTTCTGAAAATGGGATCCATTCTTCTCACTCTTTCCACCATGCTAATCTCCTTCAAGGTATATGCACATTTTTATGGCTGGAAATTTGGATTAGGTATTCTGCTTTCGATTTTCTTTCATGAGATGGGACACGTGGCAGTGAACAAGGCAAAAGGAATTAAAGCATCTGCTCCTGTCTTCCTGCCACTTATGGGTGCTGTTATCTTCCTGAAAAACTTTCCAGATAACCCCACATTTCAATCTGAAAGTGGAGCTGGAGGACCAGTTGCAGGCGGCATCACCGCTTTTATCTGCCTTTTAATTGGCATGGTCACTCACAATCCATTCTGGTTCGGTTTAGCCAATTTCGGTTTTCTGATGAATCTGTTCAATCTCACACCTCTTCCTCCATTGGATGGATCGCACATCAGCACTGTTTTTTCTCCCAGAATATGGAATATCGTACTCATAACTATTTTTCTGTATGCTGTTAAGGTGGTTTCTCCTTTTCTATGGGCAGTTCTCATTATTGGTGTAGTGATGCGTATGGGAGCGCACAATCAAAATCGATATCTGCTAGCCCTTCCTAATGTGCGAGTGCGGATGGCGGTAGTTTATGTACTGCTGTGCATCACGCTTTCTCTGGGCTTTCAGGTTACAAACGGCTACCAGAGCTATCTGATCCCCAATCACTCTACACACTCTTCACAGAATTATGCTCATCCAACTTCGCAGGTGACAGCTCCGTCAGTAGAGGTACAGCAGAAGGGCATAAACTTTGAAATGGTACTTGCTTTATCTGCAATTCTGATGGTAATTAGCAGTCTGCTATGGCTGGGTAGTGCTCTGCTTCTGGCACGGGCATCCTATCGACGGGTTACCTTTAAGATACTGCTGTTTCCACTGATCGCTCTATTTCTGAATGGCCTGTATATCGTGGCAGTTGTTACCATTCCGGCAATCTGGAACCTGCATGGTGCTGTTACCCTGGTTGAAATGACAATGGCACTCACTGCTTTTGTGTATGCAGTCTGGAGTTCAGCCTACAGGGATCGTCTTCAGGCTCCAGCAAGTTACGTTGAATATACAGGGCGTGCACTGCTTTGGGCGATGGCTGGTGGTTTCATGACAGCGTATGCATTTGGACGCCTAATCATGTTGATCCTACCCATACTCACTGGTATGATAACGCTGACATGTATGTTATGGCTCCCCTACAGTCTGCTGGCAGAATACTACTTCAATCTTAAAGACAACACTACGATGACGAAGTATGTCTCACTAGCACTTGCCATGTCTCTGCCTCCTGAAAACCGACGGGTGCTTATCACACTTATGGCGCAGGCGGCAATTGTGGACAGAAGGGGCAGCAAAGCCCTATCTTATCTGGAACAGACTATGGGCCTGCCTGGGTCCGTGCTTCAGGACTTACATCGTCTTCAACTCTC
>JAJZFJ010000273.1 GCA_021805395.1 bacterium | reverse complement strand
CATCTGACGGGGGTACCATTCGCATATGTATGCAGGTACAGAGTAGACTCCCCAGTGAATGAAGATTCCATAACGTCCCTTAGAGTACCATGCAGGAATCCCAATGCCTTTTAGTGATTCCCAATTTGGAAAAAACGGACCCTGATTAGCTACCGTTTCCACGTCATGAATTGTAATCACTTCGACACCTCTTTGGCTAATGCTTCCTTCAAATGATCAATGTAACCAATGTCTGTTGGGCATATACCATAAAGATAAGCCAGATACACCGTGACAAAATCCGCCATATAGATAATTGAAAGAAGGCGTGCCAGCAGTGATTCACCCTGTGCAAATATCTCATGTACTGGAGTCGTTCTGGAAACCAGCTCTTTTGTAACTGCAACCCGAGTTGCAATTCGTGGCTGCAATTCTTCCTCTTTAGGATCTCTCAGGAATATTGCACTCCAGTTTGAAGCCTGCTTTTCACCCAGTACCCAGGCAAGTATCTCGTTATGATTCTGCTCTGGCAGAACATTGCTAAACGCTGCAATTTTGGTGTTTTCGTTAAACTGACATTTCCAGCGATAAGCAGCTACCCCTCTGTAGCCCTGACTGCCATAGAGTACTGGTATCTTTCCAAATAGCTGAATTGCCAGCTGTTTGGCAGGGTTCTGTTCCACAGGCACATCAGGTCCATACTCTTTTGCCATTTTTTCAAGGACTAGAAATGTCTCCTCGGAATCCTCCTGAAAATCTTTGCGGAGAAAATGACGATGCTGGAGATAGGTGAGTGCAGGGAAAAAGAGATAGCCAGTTGCCGTTCGCGGAGGCTGACCACCTGGTACTATGGCGACAGGACAGCCTTCTGCTGCACCAATTTTTGCTAAAGTGCCACCGCTTGTTACCATAGCAATTTGTGCTTCTGCCTTCAAGCCTGCCGTTGTGGCTGCAAGTGTTTCTTCTGTATTTCCGGAGTACGATGCTGCAAGGAGCAGTGTTGAGGGACCCACCCATGCTGGAAGAGTGTAATCCCTATTGACTATGATAGGAATGGATCCATATTCATCTGCAAGGCATCTTAACAGATCTCCGCCTATTGCAGAACCACCCAAACCTGTGTAGACAACATTTCGAATATCTGTCTGAGCAGTGCTCCCATGTCCATACTGCCATGAAATTGCAGCACCATCTCGGCACTGCTTTGGAAATCCAAGCACCAGATCCATCATTCCAAGTGTATCGAGCTTTGTGAGATTATCCCTGTTAGACAGGCTGTTTAGGATTTGTGTATGACTATCTTGCATAGTAGAACTCCTGAATACTAATATTAAAATAAAAAGGATCGCTATGCAGATTGCATAACGATCCCGGTCTACAGATTGTGCTGAGACTAATCCACAACAAATGGGATGAGAGCAATCTGTCTTGCACGCTTAATTGCTTCGCTCACCATGCGTTGATGTCTTGCACATGTTCCTGTGGTTCTACGAGGAACGATTTTACCTCGCTCGGTAGTGAGCCGACGAAGATACTTGGCTTGCACCATCTGCTTGTAATCCACGTCGGTTGCTTTTTCCACGCAAAACATACAAACCTTACGTCGTGGTCTTCTGAATTTGTTAGGCCGTCCACCTGGTCTTGCTGGACGTGGCCCACCGGAAGTTGCGGTCATGAATTGTGTCCTCTTAACTCTATGAATATGTTGGAGCTAAGCTATTCGTCTGCGAAAGGATCTCTCTCATCGTCTTCTGGCATTGATGCGCTGGAAGATGGTGCGGCTGAAGCCATAGGACGGGAGGGAGGTGCAGAAGTCGATCCTGATTCAGAATCGCCTCTTCTGTCCAATCCTTCAATTGCATCTGCAACAATCTCATACTTGATACGCTTCTGACTTGTTGTCTGATCTACCCATGAACGTGTTTGAAGACGTCCTTCCACCGAGACAAGTCGCCCTTTGGTGAGATAGCTCTGTGCAAATTCTGCAGTGCGTCTCCAGGCAACCACATCAAAGAAGTCTGCTTCATAATCGCCCTGTTCATTTTTGGTATATCTGTTCACAGCGATTCTCAACTGTGCTACAGGCACACCAGAGGGTGTAAATCTCACTTCGGGATCGGCACATAACCGACCAATAAGCACCACACGATTGAGCATTTATCAGTTCTCCTAATCAGGCGCGTACGATTGTTACGCATGCGTTTCGCAGTAATGTAAGCCATCTTGTTATAAAAGATTTGCTCCAACTGAATTACTAGCTAACAGAAGCCATTTCTAGCTTCAATTTCAGGAAATACTACTCTTCGCTTTCATCTTGTCGTACAACAATATGGCGTAAGACATCATCGCTAATTCTAAAAATTCTATCTAGCTCTTTAGGAGCTTCTTCGTTTGATTGGAACTGCATCAGCACATAGATGCCCTCAGTCTTCTTATTGATGGGGTAAGCAAGAGTTCTTCGACCGCGTTCCCATAGTGACGCGTCGGAAACTTCTCCCCCAGCCTGGGTGATTACGGTGCTATATTTATTGATCACCGCTTCTACCTGCTCTTCAGAAGTATCGGGATCTACGATGTACATTGCCTCGTAGTGGCGCATGGTTGTATAAACCTCCCCTCGGTCGTTATGGTGTAACTCTACACCTGTGGCTCCACAGCTAGTGGAGAGGGTAGAGCACGATCAGGATCGTGCCAGGCAGTGGCTAAACTGCAATAGGAGTTATTATACCATTTAGAAAGAGAGTATTAGTTATAAACCATCCCTCGCCGGTTAATTCCAATAATAATAGGTACCGTT
>JAJZFJ010000290.1 GCA_021805395.1 bacterium | reverse complement strand
CTCTGCCGTTGGGCTACGCCCCCTTGTTTACTACTCTGTATCTCTCAGCAGTCTGGCTACAATGCGCTCAGCTGCGTTTCCATCCCCATAGGGGTTTCCTGCTCGGGCCATTGCGGAGTGAGCCTCACTATCTGTAAGCAGAACGGAAGCCTCCTCCACTATACGCTCCGTATCTGTGCCAATGAGGTGGGCAGTACCTGCTGTAACACCTTCTGGTCTTTCCGTAGTACGTCTCAATACCAGAATAGGAACTCCCAATGTGGGAGCCTCCTCCTGCACTCCGCCACTGTCTGTAATGATGAGGGTGGCTCGCTGCATGAGCTTCACAAAAGGGATGTACTCCTGTGGTTCCACCAGAACAACATTACTAATTCTGCTCAGAACTGGAACTAGCGATTCTCTTACGGTTGGATTGCGGTGCATGGCAACTACTATTACAACATCCGAGAACTTGTTGGCAATAGCAGCCAGCGCATTCGCAATCTGCCCCATTGGAGCACCCCAGTTCTCTCGCCTGTGCGCAGTCACAAGGATAAGTCGCTTGTTGCTGTTAACCACATTGCGAAGAGTTTCCTCCTCGAAAACATAGTTGAACTCCGATACCTCTCTGAGAGCATCGATGGCGGTGTTTCCAGTTATATCAATGTCTGTGCTGGCTACTCCTTCAGCAATCAGATTTGCCTTCGCCTGTTCGGTTGGGGCAAAATGCCATCGGCTTAATGGAGCGATCAGCCTTCTGTTCATCTCCTCCGGGTATGGATCAAACCGGTTTCCAGTTCGTAATCCGGCTTCTACATGACCAAAGTCTATCTTATGATAGAATGCTGCCATGGCAGCTACAAATGTGGTTGTGGTATCACCCTGGGCTAAACAGATATCTGCCGGATGAGAAGTGAAATCGCTATCCAGCCCCTGTAAAGCGCGAGTGGTGATCTCCGCAAGGCTTTGACCATGCTGCATGATAGCAAGATCGTGATCTGGCTTGAGTTTGAACACATGCAGCACCTGATCCAGCTGTTCTCTGTGCTGACCGGTTACCACAACCCGAACCTCAAAACGATCAGCATGCTTGTTGAGTGCATGCACAACAGGTGCCATTTTAACGGCGTCTGGCCTTGTACCAAACACACAGACCACTTTCGTTCTGTTGTTATGAGACATGGAATTATATTACCCCGTCCAGACCCGATTTTGCACGGGATGCTGTTTCATTCGATCCAGAATATCACACACTAACGGGGTTTGGAAACCAGTAGTTGCGTCTTCACCGGGTATTTCGATAAGCACGAACAACTACAATGCTTCATGCAACGTGTGATATCCATGTAGAGACCAACCGTAATGAACAATTATCGACAATCATTCTCGCATGCGAATAATGAACGATATGTGAAGTGCAGCATGTTCAGTTAGCGTAATAATATAATGTTTATTTCGGTATACTCCGGATAGTTTTTGTGAAGAGTAAGTGGGATAAAAGGAGAAGATGATATGTTCAAGCAAGTCAAACTGCACTCGATGATCGTGAGAGCAATGCTGCTGATGCTTGCAGCAAAAGCTCTGGTAAATACGAGTGCAGACCCGGTCCAGAGCAGGTTAACCAGCGATGGTCTTTTCAAAAAGGTTGAGCCCTTACTCCACAATGGCAAGCTTTTGCAAGGTAGTCACATCTACATGAATGGAGCACGATTAGCTGACTACTACACCATAGATAGAGTGAACGAACCTGCTTTTCTTTCTGTTAAAACTCGAGTAAGTGCTGTTAATACCTTTAACAACGCAAGCATCGTGATAAAAGAGAATTTCAACAAGCAGAAGGTTTTACAGACAATTGCTGTGATGTACAAACAGAAAAATTTCGACCCTCACGATAATAACTGGGTGATGGCACTGTACAAGGCAGATGGTTCAAACATATCATTTGGCAAAGTTAAAGCATGTATCAACTGTCATGCAATGGCATCCTCATCAGATTTTGTTTTTCCACCCCTTCATCGACTGCCAGTGTCTGTGGTGGAAAGCTTTTTTCCTGGACAGCAAATCTCTCCAGCTTATATTCATTTGCTTAAGAAAAGTTCAAATTCCTGATGAAACTGGAAGAGGAATTCAGGAGGCAGAATTGCAATTAACTAAAAATAAAACAATAAAGCTTATTAAGCTCGGTGTGATTATCTGGCTTGTTGCGTCTATCCAGATATTTGCGACTGCCACACTTTCCATAGATCTGCCTCTTGTGCAGCGAATAAACGAACATCCCTATCCAGCAATTTTCCAGGCGTGGAATCCTGCAGAAGGTACAGGAAAGACGCCATTAGAAGCATTAGCTCTTCATAATCTGGTATTTGGCAGCGTAATGTTTTACCACATGAAATGGGCTGGAGATTATGACGGTATGGCTTCCAGTTTCTCACCAGGATCAGAGGCTCGTGGTATGGCGTTCCGGGAATCTGTACTTGGGCTTAATCCGAATATGGTTATGCTTATGGAGATACGATACAGAGATGCCCCCGGGAAATACCTGCCAAAAAACAGTCCATTCTGGAAACGGGATGCTGCCGGCCATCGAATAGTGGGTTGGGCAGAGGGTGGGTATTACAAGCTGGATTACACAAACCCTGCATTCCAGGATATGGTTGCGTCACAAGCTGCAGCAGCAGTTGAAAGCGGTGTGGTGGATGGAATTATGCTGGATTGGTGGCATGAAAACCCCGCAAGATTGACTCTGATCAAAAAGATACGCGAGGCAGTCGGTAAACGTGCTCTAATCCTTGTCAATA
>JAJZFJ010000211.1 GCA_021805395.1 bacterium | reverse complement strand
ATTGTAGATAATTACCCCATCAGATGGCTGCCTTCAGCAAATTTGTTCATGAGATATTTATATATACGTTCAGAAATAGTGAACTATCTTGAAAGGCGAATTTCTCACCTAAACATCTGCTCATAAACCTAGATGAACAGCCATACATCTATTCGATATACACTATTGAGACATTAGTTGAATACATAATGTAATATCCGGTACAGGATACTTATGTATATTACTATTTTGATTCCTTCTGCAAGGAAATCACTTCGTCTCTAGTTCGTTCATATTCAACGCCGAATTGAGATAAAACGGAACAGGTCGGTTCGCTATCCGATCGAATGAGGGCAAGCAAGAGATGTTCAGTACCCAGATAGTCATTCTTTAGTTTACTTGCCTCTTCATAAGAGTCGTCTATTACTTTCTTCCCATCATCCGACAACTGCATGCCAGTGTCGAGTTTTCCATCCCCGCGAGTGAGCCTGTTATTAACTTCTTTTTTAATATCTGAAAATGAAATACCCTGCTGGGTAAGAATTCCGCACGCCACATTCTCTTCATCTGAGAGGAGGCCCAGAAGCAAATGCTCTGATGAGACTGCATGCTTTCCTAATCGAACAGCCTCCTCCTTACCGACATATACTGCCTTTCTTGCTCTCTCGGTAAATCTTTGCCACATCAATTTAACCTCATCAACAGAAGTGTGACGATTGTCACTATTCAACATTCTAAAGTGATCTCTTATTTGTACTAGAGAACAGGTTTCCTTAACATGTGCTGTAATGATGAATTAGATATAAATGTTTGTTCAGCATGGTCCTGGTTTATAAAGACTGCTAGTTACCACAAAAGATGCAAGCCTAAACCTTCACCCCATCAACCAGAGTTAGCTTGCGGAAGTCTGTGATAATACGCTGGGTGAGGCTGCCAGGTTTCCCGTTCCCAATAACCCTTTCGTCGCACCTTGTCATGGCGATAACCTCAGCTGCAGTACCAGTTAGAAATGCCTCTTCGGCATTGTATACATCGTATAAAGTTATGGTGGCTTCGGTGCATGAGATGCCCATCTCCTTGGCCAGATCCATCACTGCCTGCCTCGTGATGCCTGGAAGGGCACCGTCTGATGTTGGCGGTGTAATCAGCTTGCCATCCTTCACCAGGAAGATATTGTCCCCTGTGGCTTCGGCAACATTCCCCTGCATATTCAGCATGAGGGCTTCGCCTGCTCCAACCCGATTTGCCTCCAACTTTGCTGCAATGTTATTGACGTATCTGCCAAGCGATTTTATCTGTGGGTCGATACAGCATGCAGGAGGAACGCGAGTGGAAGCAGTTATCACATCCAAACCCTGATCGTAGGCTTCCTGGGGATAGAGACGGAGCTGTTCTGTGGAGATAACCACTGTGGAACCCTTCGCAATGTGTGCAGGATCGAGACCAAGCCCCACCCCTCGGGAGATGGAAAGCCTGATATACCCCGATTTAAGGTGATTAGCCCGTACCGTTTCTACGACGCGTGCGTGAATTGTTGCCAGATCCATATCCAGTTCAATTTTAAGCGCTCGTGCTGAACGGAATAGCCTTGCTAAGTGAGGACCGAGGCGAAAGATATTACCCTCATACACCCTTATCCCTTCAAACGCTCCATCACCATAAAGAAAACCATGGTCATAAATCGAGAGTGCAGCATCCTGCTTGGGAACCAGCTTTCCATTGAGGTGAACCCACTGCTCGATTTGCTCTGAAGAGACATCTTCTGCCATCTTTACCACTCCAGGCGAACTGAGTGTCCGCGTCTATACAGTAATGTTATCAGTATACCCCAATCAGGTTGAGGAGCCTGAACGGCACAGAGAGTTGAGCCGACATTGAGGCCGTTCAGTCATGATATGTAATGGTGTGATCCAGGCATGAGAAAAAGAGGATGTCATCGTACAACAGCCTGTAATGTTCTGAGAATTGCATCATGGAGCAGATGGTGGTTTCATATTTTCGAAAGTTCATTTTTGCATACTTGTCCACCATCCGCTGCAACTGAATGGATAGTTGACTGGAGTGGATATCCCCTCCTGTCTCGCCCCGCGCAGCCAGATGATCTATGAGTTGATTTAATTCTTCATCCAAGTGATCTGGTTTTGTACGCTTGCCATATTTAATGATCAGAGGATGTGTTTCCAGTCTATCCTCTATCTGTCTTTGTGCCTGATAGATCGCATCTCGCGTAGCTGAAATTCGGTAGAGCAGGGGTAGTGAATTCAAAAAAGCAGCAAATTCCTGACTCAGTTTAGATAAACTCTCCATCCTGTTAACACATTCTGGATTGTGCATTAGCATAATTTTATAAAACAGATATAACTGCTGACGGTGATAGAGTGAAGGGGGATTTGTAAAGAAATTGTATGCACAGGAACTGATGCTTCTGTGAAGTAAACTATGTTCTATCGGTTCAGGTAACATATGGTTATTCATCATACTGCTTCCTGGTCATAAATTGATACATCATATCCCTAAAGCACCGATGTAGTTATTACCTGGTGGATTCAGTTTGGAAGCATGCAGTGGATTAATAACCGAATACTTCATCTGCGAAACATGTAATGTCCCGTTATTGTCTATATACTCCTCAAGCATCCCCGGCTTCTGCAGACACTCGGATCCATGCTGTAGATGGAAATTGTATGTTTGCTCACTCACAAATCCCGGAGATGTTCCAAGAATGTTTTCAACAAATCTGGCTGGGAAGAGGGCATCTTTTGATAACCAGTTACGTGCACCTGATATACTGCCAAGTGACAATCCCTGAAGGTTCCTTGAACCTG
>JAJZFJ010000188.1 GCA_021805395.1 bacterium | reverse complement strand
ACTTGTTTGCCCTCATAGGTGGATGTTCCTTCCTGAAGATGGGGAAGTTCATCAAGTATGCTCTTCTTGTTTGAGATGAGATCAGAAACCGTATCACCAATCAGAGTTCCATTCAGTTGGACTGGAAAAGTGAAATCTGCATAGGATTTAGGAGCAGCTGACGATGTATATGAGTTTAGAGATGGGATGAATGTCACTAATTTTGTTCCATCGGAACAGACAGTTCCACCTACACTCTGGAAATACAACTTGTTTGGAGCAGCAAGAAGAAATGTGGAATCCATCTTCTGTATCACTTTGTCAGTACCATTCGAAGGTGCTGTCTCTGTGAGCGTATCGGAATATTTCAAAGTTTTAAGTGACGCGTATGCTGCCTTAACCTGTTTAAGAAGAACGGTTGGCTGGTTAACATCAGCTCTCGCAGTGAATGTACCCGCTACCACAAGCATGGCAGCTAATGACGAAGTTTTCGTCAGTTGTGAACGAACAGGCATGTTTTCTCCCTTGGATTGATCGGAATTGTGTCCGAAGTTAAATAATCCAGACTGCTCCATGTGGCAGTTCATACTCAAAGGTGGAGTCTGGAATGGGTTTATTCACTTTCACATCCTCAATAACTTCAACAAGATGCGACTGTGGCGCCGGATCTGGCATCATTACCTTGTGAAGCAGATGTGTCTGTGCATTGAAATAGAAGACATAAGGTGCTCCACCTTCCTCTATAGGAGCTGATATTGTGTCATAGGTTACTCCGTTTACAACCTGATGTCCCGGTGATGGCGCCATAGCAAAACTGGCACGCAAAGAGGGATCACCCAGTGGGCGGTCCTGAATCATGAGGGCGATCAGGTAAGTACCAACAGGATCGAATGTAACTCCGTTCACAATGTCTATGTCATCTAGCGAAGCAGGTGCTTTGGTTTGTGTATAGGTCTGATCTGAACCTGTGAAGTTAATGAATGTTTTACCATTACAAACTGCTGCAACTCCTGAGGAGTCTTCAGATCTATAACAGAATTTATTTGGCCGTTCCGTGGCTAGCGTGTATGCTGTGTCTTTTTCAATAGCATTTTGTGCATTCCGTTCAAGAATCTCGGTGGTCTGCTGGTAAGACTGCATTTTTGAATAAGCAGCAGTTGCGGCATTCAGTATCTGCAATACTCCAGGATTAATTGGAGAGTTAGGATTTATGGTCGAACTCTGTAATGGAGGGGTAGGTGGGACTGTGTTTTGAAGTATGACATTGTTTACAGGTGTATTAGCCCACGTGGGAACGGCACATATTGCAGATGATCCTATTATAAGGACAGCCCTAAAAGATTTGAATTTGAACATTTAAAGTGCTCCTTTCCAGAGCAAATATTTACACTAATGTATGGACGAGGATGATAATTTGAAGTTTCATCTCACCTTATTACCGTACGATTTTTAGCGGGAGTTATTAAGCGAATTATTAAAATCGGGTAACGTTAGTTCATTATTACACTAAATTCAATCTAATAATCGCATTTAGCTGGAAAATGCACTAATTAAATGACGGTATGAAGGCTATCACAAGAGTATTTAGAACCAGAGCCTAGCCGCTTGAACTATCTCTTCCCCCTGAGTTATCTGTTTCGTTCGCACCTTCCCCTACCCTTCGTCCTCTTCCTCTGCCGCCTCTTCTACGTCTTCGTCGATTACCATTGATATCAGGACTGCTCAACATATCTCTGAGGAGAGCAGCAGAAGCTGCTTTCTGTTCTTCATCCGGTGGAGCGATCACAATCTCATCTTTCATTTCAATATCAGGAATATCATCCAGCGGAATCTCCATGGCAAGCACCATTCGCAATGTTTCCAGATCTGAATTCGAAGGTTCGGGCAGATGTGGTTCAGGCTCAGGCAGGTACGGCTCAGGCTCTGGCAGCGAATCTATTGAGAAGTCATCCATCATATTTGAACTGGAAACTGTGCTGACAGGCAATGAGACCGCAAACCCTAAACTCTGTAATCTACCTATCGTCCCCATATAGTAATGATGTGTGGTTCCTGCCTGCTGGAAATACCTGAACTCTCCGTTTTTACCCGCTGGATATACCCGTGCTGCTGTATCACCTTTCAGTTCATAAAGCTCTGAGGATGGGGGCATATTGATCACTTTAAAGCCAGCTGTTTTTGAATGAAGACTTATCCATCCATTGCCAATGTCAATGGTATCGCTGCCAGTGGCATAAATATTTACGCCAGCATATCTGCACAGACCTTTAAACAGAGCATCAGTAATTTCATGCTCTCCAATAAACACAGACTTCCAGCTGTCATATACTCTGAGTGCCAAAGAAGGAAGACCGCTATCCTGATACTCAGCCAGCACAACTGCCTCAGGATCATCCACGAAAAGCGAAGGTACAAGTCTCTCATGCGAACCAAACTCTTTATTGAGATCTTTCATAATTGGATGATTCGGCTGTGTAACTTTACTTCCCATGTAGGAGTTAAATGGCTGTGGATGCAGGATTAGACCCACAGTGGAGTAAGTCGACTCTTCGGCAATGCCGGCAGAGGCAGGCTTATCTTCACATACTGCTGCAGCAAATACCCATGCAAGTGTTTTCCCACCGGATTGAAGTCTTTCTCTTATAGCCTCTCTATGGGTTGCTGGCAGCCTGAAAGGCGATGCAAACAGATAGAGTTTAGCTGTTGTTGGAAAATCTGGATGAACAATATCACTCTGAAGATGAAGAGCATAGTTCGTACCAGATCGCTGCAGAATATTCCTTAAATTGGCGGTGAAATTTCTGAAAAACGACTCGCCTTTCTGAAGATGCCGCAAGCTCACTTCATCAACCAGCACTACAACTTCTGGTGTATTAACTTCTGAATTCGATTGGGACGCGTGAACGAAGTGTTTAATATGCATCCATATACTTGCGTCATTTAACCAGCCTTCACCCCACAAATCCATAAAACAGAGACCTGTTCTGTGAGTGATGGCCCTTCCAATTGCACGAATGTATGCACTTTCCGTCTGCGCTATGTCGGTGAACTGATGGTTGAAATCATTCGGGTCATCGGAAGGAGGCGCCAGCCAGGTGCGAGTATCATCTTCCGTTATCCACAATTTACCATGTAAAAGCACAGATGCCACTGGCGCTGGAAGAGAAGCTGCTCCACCAATCTCCCTGTCTTTGTAGGAAGCTGGCCCGGAGATGATATCTACATATCTGCTTGATAACAGTTTTTGTAAAGACAGATGACCGCTGTTACCATGTGTGAATTCGAAGGTATACCCATAGCATACAGACACAATCGCATTATAATCGGTGGCTTTTTTAATTACTTTTGCAAGTGAGATAATTCGATCTGCTGTTGTATCCGAGGTGAATTCATAGAAATCAAGTGTTGGACGATCTCTTCTCGAATGGTAAAATGCCCGACCTGCATTCGGTGCAGCTTGAGGTGCAGGGATATTCACCGTTGAAAAGGTGATATCAGAGTTTTGCCAGGCTGCTCTGAGAGCGGGAACGGAGTTGTGATACTTGGTTTCAACCCACCTTCTGAATGCGTCACGGTTTGCTAACGACAGATCGTAACCGCTTGATGCAGACTGGAACCATTCTCCTCTTTCTAAATGGAATGCGAATACTCTTGATCCCCAAGGCTGTGATTTGAGATGCCTGATCAACATGATCAGAGCCTCTTCACATGCCGACCAGAATAGGTCACTGTTGATGGAGGGATCTCCAGGTGAACCATCTTCGAAGGAAGTTAACTCATCTGGATGCTCACGCTTCCATCCTTTTGCAGGCACAAAAACAATACGAGGCATCACATACCCGTTGGGATCTGCCTGCAAGATGAGCTGGATTACCCTATCGACTACAGCAAACACATCATGGCGCTCTATATGAGGGGCATACAACTCAATGAGAGTGGAATGAAGGTGAACACCCGCTTCAGCTGCCAGTCTTATTTGAGCCTGAACAGTCTGATAGGAGCTCTCTTCCTGCATGTTACCGAAAAACAGCGCAGGCGGATAGGCATAACCGTTTATAAAAATAGTGGGCGTAGATTTTCTGACTACAAGATGTGCACCCACTTCGAGATCTATAAAAGGTTCTGGCTCTGGAAGTTCCAACGGGATGATTGTGGGTGTCTCAATCAGCACCTCTAGCACCGGAGGATCATCAACCTTACGCTTGTTTCTGCTTCGCCGTCTCTTTCTCTGTGAGATCGAGAGTGCAGGTACTGGGTCCGACGTTTCAACGGTTGTCTGTGCAACCGGGGCTGGCTCCTCCTGCACTGTTTCCTGAGAGAGTTTAGTCTCTACTGGGTTATTGGCTGGTCTTTTCGCTTTTCTTCGTGAGGAAGGAGTAGTCTTAGCTGCAATTTTCTCGCTGCTGACTTGTCCATCCAGAAGTCCAGATTCTGGTTGTGTCTCAAAAATAGGCAGAGCATCATTGTTTTCGACTACTGGTTGAGGATTGCGTGGCGATCGAGGGCGCCTTCGGGTGGTTTGAGAGGTAGAACTGTTGTCAGCTGCAGCGTCCACAATTACCGAAGCTGTATCTGTAGCAGCAACAACAGGTTCTATTTCTGCTGAGATATCAGCAGGAACAGCTGTGGTAGTTTTTTTGGATCTGCTTCTCACGGGAGTACGCTTGGTTTCTGATTTCTCCGGTATTTCAGGCACGACAATAACTTTCTCTTGCTCCGGTGCATTTTCAACTGGAACGGTTACTGTCTCTTTTTTACTGCGCCGCGCTGGGCGAGGCATCTGGTCTTTATTAGCGTCTTCGGATGATGCTGCGTCTGTCCCTGTTGATTTTCTCTTCCGACTTCGGGAGGGAACAACAGGCGGCGCATCCGCTTCAGACGCACCCTGCTCGGTTGAAGCGGCGGCCTCCTCGGGCCGTCTCGGCTCCTCCCCGGGCGGGAGCACATCAAAACTCATGCAGTTGTCTCCTGCGCCTCAAATGTTAGAGGCAAAAATTCTTTACGATTTATTTCCACACAGCAATTCATATAACCTCACCTTTATCTGTATCATTATACTATGCAAGAGCGGAAAATTTCATACATCGTCATTACTATGTGCCTGTACTTCCATATTAGTGGTGATAAGTTGAATAGGAGTTCACATAAATTGGCTGCAAAAGATGAATTAATTGTATTGTCATCTTGAATTGTGATGATGCTTACAACATCTTAAACATAAAAAGTGTTCAGATCCATATAGGAATAGAGTACGGAAACATGAAACCTCTTATATTACAAACATGTTTGTTTATTAAGATGCATTTCATCAGAGCTGAATGAGTTTAACTGTGACATCAATCAACACCCTAACTTGAAGGAATGCGATTCTTTAACAGTCCTCGCATAAGAACTACACCTCCCACCACCCCTGCAAAGCCTACAGAAAAGCTCAAAAATACATATAGCAGTGCACTTAGAATCTTTCCGTTATTAATGAGAGTGAATACATCCAGCTCAAAAGTAGAATAGGTTGTATATGCTCCTAAAAACCCAACTGCCACCAAAAACCGCCATCTATCATCCAGCTTCAGATGCTTTAGTGCTTCTGAAAACAGGCCGAGCAGGAAACATCCTGTAATGTTTATGAACCATGTTCCCCAGGGAAACGCTGTCCTCATATCTGTTATGGCTAAAGAGGAAAGCAGCCACCTCAAATTTGCACCCAAAAATCCACCTACCCCAATCACCAGTATTACGTGCGACCCAGGGGTTGCCGGAGGCATCTCCTCTTCTTCCAGTGGAAGCAGGTCCGGAATACGTTCATTTCCAATAAGCAGATCCTTCTCCTCTGGCGAAAGGTGGCTTAAAAGCTCTTTCTCATCAGAAGTAAGAGCTTTCAGAAGGACTGCCTCGTTACTCCTGATACTCTTCAAGAGTGAATCTTCTTTTAATGAGAGATCGCGAAGCACTTTCCTCTCTTCATGAGTAATGATATCCAGCATACTCTTATCAGCAGTTCTTATCTTTTGAAGTAACTTCCTGTGCTCATGCTGCATGGTAGATCACCTTAGCCACAAATACTCCCAGTAGAAGAGCAGTGAACCCAAGCAGGAGGCTGAGAAAGAAATTGAATGCAGCCTTTTGAAATGCACCTCTTTGAACAAGTGCAAACGTCTCGTATTCAAAGGTAGAGTAGGTGGTATATGCACCCAATATTCCAACAGTTATCAGCGATTTTGTCCATGATTCCCAGTGCTGGAGTGTGATAATGGTTGCAAACACTCCCATAAGAAAGCTGCCAGTTACATTAATGAAAAGCGTTCCAACGGGAAACGCATCCCCATAACGTCTAAGAGCCTCTTTACCAATGAAATACCGTGTATTTGCTCCGAAAAATCCTCCAATGCCTACGATGATACAGTCAGTAAATGAACTCACGCTATTCTCCACTAGCAGGCAATAAAAAACCCCTGACATAGCTGCCCCCGGGACAGTGTCAGGAGCCATTAGCCATTTCTGGCGGTTCGGGCATTTCTACCCTGGCGGTCTCCATCGCCATTTAATCAATATTAATTTAAGTATTTCATAACCAGATTATGGTTGTCAAGCATTCTATGTAATAGTTGTTAGGGACAAGAAAATGTCCTTCCTTGTTTTTCCAGTATATGCCCACCATTGTCGTTTTGGATAGGTGTCCATATTATATAGAATATGAGGACATTAACTTTGTAGGATATAAAGATAAGCACCGTATCGTCATCCTTGAGCAGTTAAGCTCTGCAGCCATTACCAATTCACCAGCCTGTACTCTCTTGCGCATGGGTACGCGTCAACTTCGATGTATTCGCAAAGAATTTGCCTCCATGAGTGCTTCGAACATCATTCACTCAAACAAAAATCGAAACCCAAACACATGACATGTATCCCCTGCTTTTCAATCTCTGTACATGACACCTAATGTCAAGCCATCAATTATGGATATGGCAAATCATTTGGATTTGAGTCTAGTAATTGATCAGCATCTCCAGCCTCATTACCATGTGATTTTATGTTCAACTGACAACTCAGTTGAAATGATCCAGGACTACTACTTAAAATAATCTGCGTCTTAGGCCAGAAATAGAGGTATGATGGCACTATTCCCAACATTCGCCCACTATCCCCGAGTGAATTTATTCCTGTTCCAATCAGATTTAGAAGAATTATCCGCTGTAATTTCGGACTAATTTCTGAGCCAGTAAGGTTGGCTGGGACGGTAGTTGAATTTGTTGGTTGAGATTTTGTTAATGAATGCATCATTAAGTTGGCTGAATACTGCAGATTTCGTCCAACAGTGGAATAGCCAAGAGTCATACCTCTTTGATAGATATATGCTGATATTTTGTCGTTTGCTTTCTCTGCGCTACGTCTAGCGAATAGATATGATTCATAGACTTTTTGCATTGATAATGGATGGGAAGTATGAGCAATGAATCTTTGAAAGCCTGCCGTCATATCACTCCGTAGACATTCAGGTAGCTCGTTTAAGCTGGCTACAGGTTTCGTTTTATATCCTTTTATGACAATGGTTCCTGGAGTGACAGACTCATACCAGCTCCAGTGATTCATCGCACAGATTGAATTGAGAAGTGATTGCAGAGATAATTGTGATAGATTCATGTATATTATATGCCCCCTAAGATAAGGTGACATCTCAATCTTTATGCCAGACTGTTTTTGAACGGCTAAAAGAATATTATCTACAGTGTATGCACCAGATGAAAGTTTGATCTCTTTTGAGATTATCGATTTGACACGGGATGAGTAGAATGTTTGAGCATTTGCCTTGAATGTGTTAGCAACACATAGGATAATGAGCAAAGCAGTGAGCAATAATCTAGTTTTCATTTTACCGGGTATTCTCCTATGGGCAGTCGGTATTTCACCTCTCCAGGAATTGGGACTACAAATGTGAGCTGGATCCGAGGTGATACCACATTGTTTACATTTCTCTGGAATCTACTATATTCAATAGTCCAACTGGCGGGATGTGCTAGAATATACTCAATGCGACTCCACTCATAATATGCGGGATAAATTAGTGCACTTTCAACCAGATTTTCAAACATCATTTGAGAAGCTGGTGGCATTTCACCTATGGCTACACCATGCGGTTGCTTAAGTTGGGTTGCTTGCATTGGGCCAAGAGTTCTTATAGCATTTTTTGCCATCACTATTAACAAATCTTTAGTTGGAGGCAGGGGAACAGATGACGCAAGAGTATTTGTAATTAATGAAGCCATTCTTTGCATTTCTGGCAGATTGGTTTGGGGCGCATCCGTCATTCGACTAAAATCTCTGACAAGTATAATGAGCTCAGAGGTTCTATGGTACTTCCATGAATAATCAAATATCTTCCCTACTTGATCCAGTACCTGCCAGACTGTACCATTCGCATTCACGGGGTGAAGTACAACTCTTGGAGCACCATTCATCATGAAATCCAGATCATACTTTTTGTGCAGAATATCACAAATCTGAGATATGGACGCACTCTTTAAAGAGACTGTTGCAGCTTTGTTGAAAGAAAATGGAAGCCCAACAGGTCTGTTGAAATATGTTGGTGTATTTTGTGAATGGCATATAGCAGGCAATATCGTGTAGATACAAAGTAAAATCCATCGCGTTGAAAATC
The DNA here is from genome assembly GCA_021805395.1 of bacterium. Classification (GTDB taxonomy): domain Bacteria; phylum Armatimonadota; class Chthonomonadetes; order Chthonomonadales; family Chthonomonadaceae; genus JAJZFJ01. The sequence goes on along the minus strand of JAJZFJ010000188.1, from coordinate 2,855 downwards.
GTCGATCAATAGACTTCATTCAATTACTCCATTCTGTTTGCATCATAAATATCATGATATGTTCCTCCATTCCTTTATATCAAAAGGAATGGAGGAACAAGACTTTCTATGGTGTAGGAGGTCCTCCTGGACCAGTACCTCCTGAAGGAGAAATTGCTTGACCTGTGATTTCAAAACTAAAATTACCATTTCCCCCTCCAGATGCAAAAGGAGATCCAGATGATGTCAGCTCTATTGTTACCGAACAAGCGGGGACGCTTTGAACATAAGCTGACCCTGTGCCTTGCCAAACTCCACCTTTATCTTCACCTTCTAAACCCAAATAACCTGTTCCAATTTGATTTGCAAATGGTCCTGCGGTAATTTGAATACTAGATGTGGCTGAATTATGAGTTCCACCATCGATAAAGAGAGTATAAAACTCATTTTGATCAGGGTTACCACCCGCAGGTAAATTATAAGCCACAGTGATGCTCTGGTCAACAGTAATTGTAGCATCTGGTATAAATTGGTTAGTACAAGCAAAAGATACATACCCAGCAATTGATGCCATATATTCATCTATCCCTGGATTATTGACAGCTCCAGGAGATGTTGAACCTGTTCCAATTTCACCAGGTCCTGTTCCTGGGTTATATGGTGTGTAAATAACAGATGAACTATTGGCCTTAGTTACAAACGTAAGCTGAGCATGAGCAATGTTGGCAGAACCTGTTAAAAATGGAATGAACAAACAAATATATATGTACCACTTGAAACAAATGATCTGACGACAAAGCTTGGTTAAAGATGGTTGTGCTGAAAAACTGTCATTGAATGCAATCGGTTTCAAATTATCCATAACGGAACACTCCTTCCGATAATAATGGAACGCTCCGGGTAATAATGGAACGCTCCGGGTAATAATGGAACGCTCCTATAAATGAATCCTAACATATTGAAAATAGAATGTCAAGTGTTTTTATATTTTTTTTTAGCGATCAGGAAAAATATCCTCCCTTCTCATTCAGGGAAAATATCCGCATAATAATAGAAAATGAGGACATTAACTTTTAGGATATAAAGACAAGCATCGTATCGTCATCCTGGAGCAGTTAAGCTCTACAGCCATTACAATTCACCAGCCTGTACTCTCTTGCTTCTGGGAACGCGTCAACTTCGACGTCTTCGCAAAGAATTTGCCTCCATGAGTGCTTCGGGCGTAATTAAAAAAACAGAGGCCGTATCCCTGCTAACAAAACTGCAGAATCTTTTAGTGCACAGATAAGAATTCTCTGTGGGCCAGAAGGTAAGTACCATGATTTCAATTTTAGCCATACAGTTGAAATGATGGCGACTAAGGAAAATATTCATGTCAGTAGAAGTACTCTCACCAGGATACTTAAGAAGGCACAGCAGTTGTCTAATTACAAATGTAGTTAAAAAGAAGATATGGAATTTAATTTAATCTCATGATACAATCTTATTCATAACTCAACAAGAAAATTCAGCGAAGTTATCTATTATAAACCTGACGGTTCCTCTCCTCAACCATGGCTGCTGTTCCACTGGCAGGCATCAGGGGGTAAACTAATACCATACCCCTGAAACATGGGCAATCTACTTTCAAGGAGTCTCCAATGTCTGAAGAACGGACGAGGCGAAGCAGCCTCACCACAGCAGGGATCCAGCGCGCTCCGAACAGGGCAATGCTGCGTGCTGTTGGTTTTAGCGATGAGGATTTCAACCGTCCCATTATTGGTGTGGCTAATCTCTTCTCTGATATCACGCCCTGTAATTCACACCTCGACAAGCTTGCACACATGGGTTGCGAGGGATTAAGAGCTGGTGGCGGGGTTCCTCAGATCTTTGGAGTGCCTACAGCATCTGACGGGATTATGATGGGGCATCAGGGTATGCGCTACAGTCTGGTATCCCGTGAGGTGATTGCGGACAGTATTGAGGTCGTGTCTGGCGGAATGAACCATGATGGTGTTCTCGCCATAGGAAGCTGTGATAAAAATATCCCTGGTTGTGTGATGGCAATGGCAAGAATGAACATCCCTTCCATATTTGTGTATGGCGGGTCAATCATGCCAGGTGTGAGTGACAGAGGCGAAGATCTCGACATCGTCTCAGTATTCGAGGTTGTGGGGCAGTTCCAGGCCGGCAAAGCTGAAGAGTCCCGCGTTCACCATGTGGAGTGCAATGCCTGCCCGGGTGCTGGTGCCTGTGGTGGAATGTATACCGCCAACACAATGGCTAGTGCCGTGGAAGCAATGGGAATGTCGCTGCCATACGACGCCAGTTACCCGGGGGTGTCCTCCGCTAAAGAGCGCGAGGCTTTCCTTGCAGGTGAGCAGCTTGTGAAGCTCATCGATCAAAATCTTTGTCCTAGAGATATCATCACAAAAAAATCGCTGGAGAACGCATTCACCGTCGTACTAGCGCTAGGTGGATCCACTAACGCTCTCCTGCATCTTACAGCCATTGCACGCGAAGCTGATGTAGAGTGGGGACTTGAGGACTACGACAGACTGAGCGATAAGGTACCGCACCTTGCAGATCTCAAACCCTCGGGCAAATATGTGATGTATCACCTTCATCGGGCGGGCGGCACTCCTGCAGTTATGAAGGCGCTGCTGGATGCTGGAATGTTACATGGCGACTGCATAACGGTAACCGGCCGCACACTCGCTGAGAACCTTGAGTCTATCGCTTCCATTTATGCTACCCCGCAAACACTTGTGCATCCTATCAGTGATCCACTCTATCCCTCCGGCCATCTCGTAATACTTAAAGGCAACCTGTGTCCTGAAGGGTCAGTTGCCAAAGTATCTGGGCTTAAAGAGAGATCTATCACCGGACCTGCACGT
>JAJZFJ010000049.1 GCA_021805395.1 bacterium | reverse complement strand
GAATTGCGCCACCACCCCAGCGTGTGCCTTTCACAAGCCCGTTCTCTGAAACGGTAAACACCGTGGGACTGGAGGACATGAATACTGTTTGATGGGTGACATCCAGCCTTTTACCATTTGTGAATGTTGCAATTGCATGAATCTGAACCTTGGCGCCAACATGTGCCAGCTCAGTCTGCCCGGGTGTTAGCTGAAAGGAGGCGAGGCGTGGGTCTGACTTATGGAAGGGTGCACCCTCTTCTATCCATTTGAGAATAAGCTTGTATCTTCTTGAGTTAACCGGGAATCTTTTACCACCGCCATGAGGTATCTGCCCAGTAGCTTTGAGGAGAATGAGGCTTTTTGCTGGATCTTCAAAGTTAATTCTTCTTCCTCGATTTCCATAAACGATAGGAGCATAATCATCTTCGGGACTAAGTGTAAGGAGAGAGACCTCAAAACTGCCACGTCCACCGAACTTCCCATGACACTGTGCACCTGAGCAGCCGCTTCTGGCAAGAATTGGTGCAATGTCTCGCAGGAACTCCACCTTTTTTGGAATGGAGCTTACTTCGGCATGATGCGATATTTTTGCTATATTATTCGATTTAATAGCCGGATGATGGCTGTAACGTGGATGAGCAAAGGTACAGAGGCTCACGACAGAGAGCAAAAAGAGGCCGCTGGTAACTGTGAAAACCCTTAAACTGTTCATAACACCTTGTTCTCTCGAGGAATACGATACTGCAGTATCGGTATTCAGCAGCTAATTCAGTATAAATGAAAACTGTTTTATGTAATGCTCACATGCAACTGACTGCTCGCATACTGGCTAGTAATCGTATACTGTGTATTAAAAATATGGAAACGATTCAAAGCATACAGAGTTGTTATCCTTTTGATTGCGATTATCCTTCAATGTTGCAACAAAATTTCAAATACTAGCAAAAAGTTTGATTTGTGCTGCTTATGTGGGTATTAGGTAAAGAAAGTGACTATATGTGAAGTCAGGATTTAAGCTGTTTAATACTAATATGGTTTGTGAGATTAAGAGCATCCACCCTTGTTCAAGTGGATTTCTATGATATGTTTATGTTGAGTGGAGAATGCATAATATTTGGCAGGCTGGCGTATAATGAATTGTGAATTTGTGTAACTTAGTGCCGTCATATTCTACCTATTCTGCTGGTTCTGATTAATCCATATAGATAGATATTTTACGGCGTTCATTCTGGGAGAGATATGTTTCCATTCAGATTTGGATTATTTATTACTCTGATAGGTTTACTATCTGCCCTCTTTCCTGTGTACGTACCTTTGCCAGCAGCCAGTACAACTACGGTACATCTTAAACCTGTGGCTCCGCATACAATGAAATGCTGCAATATGCCAATGGGTGCACATTGCAACATGCCATGCTGTAGAGCAAGAGAGTGCTGTGTCTGCAGTTTGAATGCTGGCAAACCTCTTCATCTGTTTGCTGAACCAGACTCCAGCCGGCCGGTGAGTCCTCCAGTAACCATGATATTGAATGTTTTGCAGAAGATCTCCTGCTCTACAGCCATTTTGCCTCAGCTCACTCAACAGCTTGTGAGCCGCTCGTCAGAACCTGGTATTCCCCCTCCCAAGAATGACTGATTCGGAAAATCACCTGTACGATCCAGATCAATTTCCATATCAGTAAATATAGGGAGAATATAAGTGGCTTATTTATCCATGAAGCAGAAGAAGAGCACTGCTTTCACTCTCATTGAGCTGCTCGTGGTGATAGCAATTATCGCCATACTTGCAGCAATACTATTTCCGGTGTTTGCATCTGCCCGGGAGAAAGCTCGTTCCATCGCCTGTTTGTCCAACCAGTCACAGATTGGTTTGGCACTTATGATGTATGTGGAAGACTATGATGAGCGTTATCCACAGGAGCATCCTACCGATTCGAACCCTGTGCAGGACGATGCGCAGGGACAGCTGGAGACAATTGATTACGGGTCTCCATTCCAGAAGATACTGCCCTCTGTGGCGGGTGGCGCATCTCCGCAAATCTATATATGTCCCGATGACCCCGATCCGCATGGTGCAGATATTTTGAACGCGAAGGGTTCCTGTCTGAATGGGACTGGGATACCTCCTGGGCAGCTTGAAAGCTATCTGTTGAATGCATACTTCCTGTTCGGTGCCGCAGAAGGACAGATCCCTGAGCCATCAGAAACCATCTACATTGCTGAACGCCGAAGCACCGGAGATGTGAAGACAGACTTTTGCGATGTTCACTTTCATCCATGGCTCGGAGAAATACAGTCACCTACTTCCAGTACAGATACTAAAGACCCCATTGCCATCGATTCTCGCCGGCACAGTGGAGGAAGCAACTACGTATTTGCCGATGGGCATGCGAAGTGGCAGCGCTTCAGCCAGGCACGGCAGCCATTCACAGATCATGAGCTTTATGGAGAGTTTCAGGCTTTCTAGGTTATACACAGCCAGAGGGTGAGAAGTATGGCAATGGCTCACCCCCTGGGGCCACATTCACAACTTGAAACAAGGGTTGTAGTGTTCATGAAAACGTGTGGCTATGGGATGAGTATACGGGTAATCACTTTGGGAGTTATAATCAGCCATATTCAGCAGGCAGATACTTCAAGAGTGGGGACTGGTTAACAAAAACAGCTTAGAGTAGCGAGTTTTGAGCAATTGAACAAATAAGCTCTATCAATCATTGACTGATACGTAGCAGGTTTTGAACTTAAACACACTTGAATCATCACATCAATACGATCTGTATCTTCAGAATTCATGATTCTGCTCTAACCAGAACTAACTTATAACAGATAGTTATCTGTGGCATAAAATTGTAATGATCGCAGCATTGATTTATTATCATGAATAACCAACCAAATGGATCAATCATACGGATTGCACATGTTAAGACTTCCTATGAAATTCATGAACGTTCATATTAAACATTCATCTTGGCTTTGAATGTCCATTTAGTCTCACGAATGTGACCAAGATAGGGATAAGCTGCCCGCATTGTGATACTTTTCACATCATCTGGTTCTCCAGCTATTTCCACCTTAAAGCCTGCCTTAAGTGTTGAGGGTGCAGTGATTTCAGGAAGATGTAACGGACCAACATCTGTTGCTAGAATAAGAAGCTGAAGCTGGTTGTGATTAAGCTCTTTTGCTGGCAGACCGTTCACACTCTCGGCAGAATCTAACTGCTGTTGACTAAGAGAACTAAGTAGCTGCATGAATGAGAATCTCCATGCTGGAGATATGATCATGTCATCATTATGATAGACTCGTAACGCTATCTGGTGGTACCAAAAGTTAATCCATTGTGTGTGTGTGAATGTAGATAACTCCCGAATTTCAGCCAGAGTTAGCTTGCCTTTCCCACCTGCAAATCGCACCATTCTGTTTACTAGACCTAGTGGTGGCTCGTTCATAATATTGCGCCCGGGATCAGTTGTTCTGCTCACCAGCATCCCACCGAACCATGTTGAATGGTATCCAAAAGCACGGTCCACCTCTCTCATGGCATCTGGTAGTGTGTAGTGACTATGGAACGTGAGTACTCCATGATATCTTGTGGAGATGCTGTTCACAAACCTCTGACAGATAACTGCATGTTTAGTTTGATGTGAAAACTGTTGCATAAGATTAGGCAATGAAGTTGACGTTATGAAATGCAAAGTTGGTTTGGAGAGAGAAGAGGGCAGTTCTTCCATTAGATCAAAATGATCTCTTGGCAGAAGTTTGACCACGTGAGGATCTGTGTCATCATCGTTTATATCGTAGCCTGGTAATGGATCTCGATGGGCCAGAGGATTTGGCTCCCACCAGACATGAGAGTTATTGGAAGAGATGATTGCAAAAGTGAGGATGCCATTATATGTGTAGAAACCGAACATATTCCGGGATAGATTGTTTGGATTAATAAACGAAGGAAATCCGGATCCTATGGTTGAGGGATTTGGCTTATTATGCCCACGGAAGTAAGCATCTATATTCTCCTGTATATCCGCAGGCAATGAACCATACGGTATTAATCCGAATAGATAGTTACGGAATGTATGAGCATTTCCATCTGTGGGATATGCTGCCATGTCACGAATGGCCATTTCATCCAAAGCTTCAACAGTTTTCGCACTCATTGCCTGCAGAATATTCCATGCAGGATTATTAGGATGGTGTTCTAGCATGTATTTTTGAAGATTATTCGAGAATGATGCAATTCTCGCTTCTCGATAGTATTGATGTCTTTTTTTTGCCTGATTAACTGAATCCATCTCTCGTGTTTTCTCATCTGCAGTTTGTGTAAGTAGAAATCCACTTCCATCTGGTTTCCAGTACATACGGTTTGCCCATGCAATCGCTATCATGAAACTACCCAACTTAAGATGGTCCGCATAGATAATATCCTGAAAATCTTCATGGGCTGTATCTACCAATAATTTAATATGAGCCTGTTTCGAAACGGAAATGAGTGCATCCTGCAGTGTGATATCGGAAGATGCCAGATGTACAGATATCTGAAGTTTTGAATTATTGACTGGAACACCACGAGTATCTGCCCGCACACTTGTGGCAGATAGAGTGAGTATCAGCATACTGATAGCACCAGTTAGTAGATTATGTTTCATTCTGAGTCCTTAATGTTTAATATGGAATATGTGGCTGGTTATTTAATATATACTGGAGTATTCCCTGGATGAATTTTGCGAAGCATTGTGAGCCACCATTGGATAGAATGACCCAGGTAAGCAGCCTGAGGGGATAACGTTTTTCTTATCCCACCGGGTGGAACAGCAATAGGTCCGAAACACTCAGGTACAATCACCTCCACGCCTTCTGGGAACTGTACATAATCTGATGGATTAATATGCACTTTTCTGATCCAGCCTATTCTTGTAATAAATTTTGATGGTGGCTGGGGAGAATCAGCAGGTGGAAGTTGAAGTTCATCAGTACGCCAGATATAATGTGTTCTGGTATCTATCCAATAATTTGTAGCAGATGATCCTGCATTGCCTTCATTCACCGGAAGGCTCTGATAGATTGTACAGGTATGACCTTCAAATGCCTCTGCTCTTAACAATTTTAAACCTTTCAAACTACGAGCAGTCTTACCAGCTCTCAATTTTGGATAGGGTGCCATACCATTTTTTAGACCATACGGGAAACCATGATGACCAACTGGCCAGAAACACTTCTTTTCAACATAAGCAAGCCCGAACTGTTTTATCCTCTTATGAACACAGTCAAACAGGTCCTGTCCAATAATTTGCGCATAACCCTTCTTCTTCTTAAAGGCTGGGATAATAATCCAGGTTATATGGCTATTTTTGTAGTTGCTGATTGAAAAAAGTTTGAATTTTCCATTCAAAAGCTCTAATTTTATGGTGGGTAACGTGGACAGGATGGGGGTTTAAATTAACTCAGTAAATGAATCCTCTTTCTTTTGTACTTCTATATAGTTGTAAGGAGTTGAAATTGCAGCATGCACCGTAGATGCCAGGAATATCAATGCACAGAGATGAGCAAAATATAGTTTATTCATTATGGTCTCCTCAAGATGCTCCGCAGTAAAAACTGCGGAGCAGTGATCCTGTAGTGATTTCTAGGGTGTTATGTAATCTCCATACATAATATAATCAGCTGTTAACACTGTAGGTGTATCACAATTAGAGATGTACCCTGTCCAAGAGTAATATCCATCTGCTTGGTTGCACATATTCCATGTATGGATAGCTGAAGGACCACAACCCACTGCATACCACATCCACATTGTCTGTGTTTGATCATCCAGTGCACCTAAGCTATAAACACCATATTCTGATGTTCCTGCAACAGTTATCTGGTATGCTGTGTTAAGCGATTCATGTACGGTTGGAACAGGATTGCCAGTAATCGTAGTATTATCTGGGTTTTGTGCCATGGCATTAGATGCTGAAAAAGCGAGAATACCTAACATTGAAAAAAGTCTGATAGAGTACCTAACGTTTGTTAACAGATCATGTGTAAATTGTCGCATGGGTGATAAGCCTTTCAGATTATACCGTTTATTGAATATTGAATTCATATAATTACAGAATGTGTTGTCAAAAAAATTCAGATTATTTTTTTTTTGCATTCCACCTCCTTGATAATGCGTTGCAAATTTGTGAATCCATTTCAATCTGAGAAAACTGGCCAAAAATATAACTTTCATATCCTAATTCACTCAACAAGGAAAGTGATATTTAGAAGACCGAATAAGTGGTCAATGATGCCAAAATACTGTCATATCCTCGATTGAAGTATATTTTAATACACTTCATGATTATTGGAAAATGGTATCTGGTATTGTGAGAAGGATAAGAATTCTTGCCTGTGCAAGACGCGAATGGGAATATCTGCTGTCGATTTGATACGAGATAATTCGCATTATCAATTTGTAAAATTATAATGATCTGCCAACTAATAGATGAGGCATAATATAGCAGATAGACAATCGTAAAGAATGGTTGTTTGCGACATAGATCAATAATAGATTTAATAACTACTACAATATAAACAATCGCTATTGGTAATGTAATAATATAGAATAGCGCAACACATGATTCATTTAACAGACATGCAAGATATAAGTTGAGCGTTGAGCGTTGAGCGTTGAGCGTTGAGCGTTTGCATCTTCTATCATATATAATAGTCTCCACACCTTCAGGGATTGTTATGCAGTTGCATAATGTAAAGAGAACATCTGCTGTGTGATATGCCATCAATTGAATGATTACAGCATATTGTATCATTCAATTGAGAGGTTGTCAAGCGATTATCCAACTATTTTTCAAATATCTTTTCGTGCCTTATCGTTCAGCTTTATTATATGTACTCAGTTAAAGTTGACTATTCGACTATCTTATCGGATGGGTCTTTCAGCATGCCTTGTATACTGGAGCTAATGGCTAATTAAAATATGCCTAAGGCTAGTAATTCTGAAGCCACAATATACCTTGCTTTTGCAACTGTACTTTCACGTGAACGGCTATGAGTGGAAACCTCCCGGGATTGAGGCAATAATCATACTGAATTGCCAATCTGTCGCTTTGAGGAACCTAGTGCACCAAGACACATGCAGATAAGATAGTATATCAGAGAGGTGAAATCAATTAAAGTGCCGGGAACCGGGTCCAGATGAGAACTGAAGCTGACTGGGTTGCAAAGGAAGTATAGCTATATATAATAAGTGATGTTATTCAGAAGGAATTCGTTCCGTCTTTTATAAGGATGTGGTTCAGGGAGAGCACTGTAAGCCTTATGCTTATACACATCTAAAGTGCTCAGATACCTATTTAGCCAAAGTAGCGGGTTATAATGGTTTCGCGACTGCTAAATCCCCTGCTTCGAGGCGAGATGATAAGTACTGGAGCCGCTTGAGCACATTTGAACACGCTGGAAGTTCTGCTTCGTTTCCAGCACAGATCCACATTCTGCTGCCAGACTTCCTCCGGATAGTTATAAACTTCACCATTCGGGAAATACTCCTCGGTGAGTGTATGTTCTTTCCAGGCTGTATAGAGCTGACGGCGAGTTTTTCTATGCCGAATTAGTTCTGCACAGATGCCGCTTACCAGAAAGTAATCGAAAGGATCTTCATTTGCATCAGCCAGTTCAGCAGCTGGTTTTATCGTTCCATTATACAGGCTGGCCGGTATAATCTCCCTGCCATGGCTCTCATTTATCCATTCAGCAAGCTTAAAGAGTTCCATTTTCGTCAGGTCTCCAATTGGTTGAAATAGACCAATCGAGCCTACATCATGAAACGTTGCCCAGCCAAGTACATTCTCGGTGTGGTTGCCAGTAGCCAAAACTGAGGAGTGATTATAGTGACACTCTGCAAGGCCAATTACAGTTCTGCCAACGGCATCGATTGTGGAGCGGACAAGTGGGATTTCAGAAGGCAGTTTCGTTTCACCACTTCGAACGGCATCTTCGTCCATATCTTTGAGGAGCGATGTTGAAAAATTCTCAACTGCCACAGTGTGCAGTGGCATGCAGAGGGCATCTGCCAGATGCCTGCCAGTTGAGAGCAGGTTATCTCCACTATATCGGCTGGGATTAGTGATAAGGATGGTCCGTTCTGGACCCAGGGAATCAACTGCCAGTGCAGCCACTATTGCGCTGTCTAGTCCGCCGGATACATGTACCTGCGCTTTCGGTATTCCTGGAATATCGAACATACGTCGAGTAGTGAAACACAATGCTCCCCAGATTCGTGAGCACTTGTCACCAAACTGTCGGGCATCAGCAGGCTCTTCACATCTGGCATGAGGGGAGTAGTCCACTACCTCAACTGCCTCTTTAAATTCTGGAAGCCTGGCTGCTACGTCTCCTTTGGAAGTCACTGCCCACGAGCCGCCATCATAACAGATAATGTTTTTAACAATATCACCAATTCCAACCGCATTGAGGTAGACCATGCCGATTCCCAGTGACTTCGAGTGGTGTGTGAGGAGTTCCAGACGAAAAGGCTGCTTCGTGTAGGTGAAATAGGAATAGTTGATCACCATGATGGCATCCAGTGCAGGGTATGCCGCTTTCATGTCCGCCATCAGGTTTCGCTCATGGTCCTGTGCCCACATATCTTCACAGATAAGCACACCAAATAAATGGCCGGCAACATGGAAAACCAGAAACTCGTCTTTACCAGGTATGAAGTATTTTCTATCCTCATGATGACTGTCGTTTGCGAGAAAGCGTTTATGATAGACACCTCGGATCATCTGGTTATGAAGAAGCAGAGCTGAGTTATGAATTCGTATATTGCCGTTTGCTTCATGCCGAGGGTGTGCCATTGTGGGGGCACCTAATATTACATGGCTGCTTTTTACATGCGGAAGTATGCGGGCTTCGATGCAGTGACGAGCATCCGCAATGAACTCTTCACTTTCGAAATCTGCACCACAGTTATAACCTGTAACCGCCATTTCAGGAAATAGGATAAGATCAGAACTACTTCCATGCTCTTCTATAACGCTGAGAATTCGGGAGGTATTGCCTTCCAAATCCCCTGTCACAGGTTCTATCTGAGCCATCACCAGTCTCATGGTTCTCCTCCAATCTTGATTAATAGTTTACCGTATACGCTAGAGAATTGTTCGTGAAACAGGGAAACACAAATACCCGAGTAAAAGAAGTTGAAAAATGCAGATTTTTGATGTTTCCAGGGATTTAACTAATAAAGCATGCTTTAGTATCTTAATTCGAGCAAAAGGAACTAAAAACAGTTATTTACAGTCTATTGTAATTGCAGAGATATACTGTCTCTAAATTTACTGCCGGAGGTATAGAGTTGAAACTGCGTTCTCTGTTTGGCATTGTTGGCCTAGCTGCACTATCATTGCCAGTGTGGGCTAAGAGCGGTGGACCCGTAATGCTTCCAATTCCACCCGTTGCTCATATTCATAACAGTTCACCAATTTGGTGGTCCATAGGTGGACATTTTATTGTTCAAGCTCAAGCATCTAGAAATGGTAACTCACCGATTATGCGCACCGAGATGTGGGATGGTCGAGTGGTACAGCTTCTTTCCCGCATTCAGGTTCCACCAATGAGTGCATCAGATTGCAAAGCAGTAGGAAATGTTGTTGAAGTGAGAGGCTACTACCTAATGCAGGCATCTCCTGCCGATGCCAGAGCCGCTCATATGTCCCAGGACGCCTTAGCTAAAATGTGGGCAAAATCTGTGGGAGTCGCCCTTCCTGCTATTGCTCCTCTACCCAGCCGATACGGCCTCTAAAATATCATAAGGATGTCTCCATTTAATGGGAGACATCCTTATCTGCAATATGCTGATAGAGTTTTGCAGGTATGAAACTATGGATCAGGCTATCCAGAAGCATACCATCCTTTTCCACCTTATCCAGAGCCATTCGCCCACTCACCACATAACCGTCTGTACCATCCATTACTATGAGTGCTTCTTCCATCACGCGTGTGCCGGGGTGAGAGTCATCCAGGGCAGAAAATCGTAGCAGGTCTGCATTCAGGCCGTGATACGTTAATGGCTGTAGTGTGAGCTGCTGAATAGAATCGTAATGACTTGGAACGTCTGCTTCCACCATTTGGCAAAAATTGTCGAGCGTCTGGTTTGCACCCATCACAACAGTTGAAACAGCCATTCTCAGTTCACTATCCATTTTGGGCTGAAAGAATACAAGCGAATCAGCTGGCATATTTGGAAGCTTTATGTTAAATTTGTCCCATCCAACCACATTTCTAATCCCCCAGCCTCTCACAGAATGATAGTTTTCCATAGGCGGCAAATGAACCACATTCACAACCAGGGAATACATCGCATGATGAGTCTCCACCCCTTTGGTATTCGCAGTACCATTGGCGGGTGTGTGGCTAAGCACAAATAGTTTATATCGTGTTGTAACGCGAGGATGAACGAGGACGTGTGTGAGAGAGGTTACATTGACTCCGTTTTTGAATCTGCCTCCGGCAATCACAATTTTGTCGGCAGTAAAGTTCCAGGATAGAGTCACATCGTCTCCTGGTGCTGTGACTGTGGCTGACGAGATGAAATCTGGCAAAGCAGGGGGAGTAATGGGAGCTTTAACAATGGTGTTGTCTTTGCCTTGAGTGATGGTTGTCTTTGCCGTGTTTTGTGAATGTGAGGTGGAAGGTGCAGTGATGCATAGAGATAAAACGAGAAATGGGATAATAGATCTCATGCCAGAAACTCCATTGGGAACATAAACAAGAGAGATTGCAGATATACTGATGGTTATATTGACATTATTGGTGATAGAATGTGACAAAATTTAATCTTTTTTACTCTCTCACCTCCTATTATATCCTGATTTAGAGATGCGAGAGGATAATGATCCCGGAACTACTATATCTTTGGAGAGACACATTTTGGATACATGGCTAGCTGGCATTGACATTGGTGGAACGAAAAGCACCGTTTGTATTGGAGACGCTGAGGGTAAGGTGATCTCCAGAAGCGAGATTGAAACTGCTCCTTCCTCAACTCCCTGGCAGACTACCTTAAAACATCTCTGTGACAATTTGCAGGCACTCATTGTGAAACAGAAACTCAACGTAGCGAACTGCATGGGAATAGGGACGGTATGTGGCAGTCCCCTCAATACAGCAACTGGAGAGATTGTTTCGCCTCCTAATCTGCCCGGGTGGCAGGAGGTTCCCATCCTTTCAGAGCTGGAAGCAAAATTCAAATGCCCTGTCTATTTAGAGAATGATGCCAATGCCTCTGCATTAGCAGAAAAAGTGTTTGGATCTGCAAAGAGTGTGGATAATTTCATCTATCTCACATGGGGGACAGGGGTTGGTGCCGGCATTGTTGTGAATGGTTCATTAGTTAGAGGTGCATCCGGACAGGCGGGAGAAGCGGGTCATCAGACGATACTGCCTGGCGGACCGCAATGCTTATGCGGCAAAAAAGGCTGTCTTGAAGCTATAGTCTCAGGCCCTGCAATTGCAAACCTTGCACGTGAAAGAGGAGCCTACGGTAGACAGAAGCGACTGATAAC
>JAJZFJ010000047.1 GCA_021805395.1 bacterium | reverse complement strand
TTAAGCTCTGCTGTATGCAGCTGTGCAACCGCCTGCAGCACCTGGGCTCGTGCATTCGCCGCCGTAGACTGCTGAACAAGAACCTGTTTAGGTGCTGTTTGTGCCTCTGTGAGTTTGGCAATTGCTTCACTGCGAGCTGCTTGAGCTGAAGCGATCTGCTGCTGGGCAGCAGATGCCGATGCCTGTGCCTGCAGTTTCATGCTGCGCGCAGACTGCACCGCATCCTTATCTACCAAAATTTGGGATTGAGCCTGTCGGACAGCGGATTGAGCAACTGCCACTTTTTGCTGGGCAGCCGTAACATCTGCCTGGCTCTTCTTTACTGCTGCGAGGGCTTGCTGATATCCTTGCTGGGCTGCCTGCAGACTGGCACGTGCAGATTGAGCTGTAGCATGTACCGCATCATACTGTTGGGCAGCGATGGCATCTTCACTCAGCAGTATCTTGTACCTTGCTTCGTCCCTGGTTGCCTTAGTAGCGTTAGCCTGCGCTGCATTCACCTGTGACTCTGCAGAGAGCACTCCTGCCTTAGCTGAAGCGAGCTCAGCCTGTTTGGCAGCGACATCCTGCATATCGCTGGCAACAGTCTCTTTAGCTGCTGACAGTGCAGCTTCACCGGATTGAACGCCAGCTAGTGCTGACTGAATCTGTGCACTTGCAGCCGGAATAGTGGCGGCAGACCGCTGCGCATCTGCTATGGCTGCATCAATGAGACTGGTTGACTGCTGCACTCCGCCTTCAGCCTGTGATATCTGCGCATTACCTGTTGCCTGGGTGAGGCTAACCCCTGTATTAGCACCTGCAGCCTGCGCGATGGCTTTTGCGAGGTTTGCTTTTGCCTGCTGAACTGCAGCTTCGTATGTGGAGGGATCGAGCTTGGCAAGAACCTCGCCTTTGGTAACTTTTTCGTTTTCTAATACAGAGATATTCTGGATGTATCCATCAACCTGAGGCGTTACCTGAGCTACATCAGTTGTGAGATATGCATCATCCGTTGTAGCATGGGTGCTCCCATACTGCCATGCCCTGAAGCCGAAAAAAGCTGCTATGAGGATCACCACGCCTGCAATTACATAGATCAAGGGATTCCGTCTGCGTTTTTCATCCTTAGCATTATTTCCCTCTGTAGCAGGACCGGAATGGTGCGTAGGTCTTGGAATATCAGCAGCTGGTGTAGATTTGCCTTCCTGGATTTTTCCTGGCCGTTCAGTGGTGTCTGTAGTGCTCATTTGGCTAAAATCTCTTTTCTAAGCATTTGTTAAGTAAATCATCTGTTCGATGAGTATCAGTATTCATGCACTTCTCTGTGATTGCATTACCCAGTCTTGCCAGAACGTAAGACAGTGTTGCTACTTCATCCTGTTTAAGTGAGCTCATGAGATAATGTGCATTCATCCATTGTTCTGGCAGTACTTTCTTCACCAGTTCTATCCCCAGTTCAGAGAGTGATGCAAAAACCTTTCGCCGATCTTGAGGACATGGCTGTCGAAATACCATGCCAGATCTTTCCAAACCATCAACGAGTTTGGTAATATTTGTTTTTGTCACACACATCCGCTCTCCAATTGCATGCATCGGAAGTTTTCTGTCTGGAGCAGAGTAGAGAACTACCAGCAGGTTGTACTGTGCCAGTGACACACCATATTGCTGAAGCTTGTGTCCCAACGCTTCGTGCAGAATTGTAGTGGTTCTCAGTAAGGTAACTGTGCACACCATCTGGGGAATGGCGTATTCCATTCCTGCTGGTGAGGTGTTTGTAAGCCTTGCTCTCAACTCAACCAAATAGTCAGTTTGTTCTGAAGGAGCCATGATTTCTGCTAAAGTTTCTTTCATACATTTCCCCATTCAGGGTTGATATTAATTAAAGGTTAACCGGTTAATTATACGCCCGATGATTGTTTCCAGTTGCATCTAATTTTTGGCGATTAATTCGTCTTAATGAATAGTGTATAATCTACCGTATTAGTTTTTAAGAGAACTCCCATTATCCACTCTGTTATTACTGCTACACTACTGAATATAACTTTGCGACCAACCTTCTGAAAGTGAGGATATTCGTTATCGCACCCAAAATCAGACCATTTACATATTATTTAACTTGCGCTCTCGTCTTCAGCGTCTCACATACAGAAGCTTCCACATTCAGTATGTCGGCACCACCGGTATATGCAAACGTTCCACCACCTCCTCCAATCCATGCCAGATCAGCAATCCTGGTAGATGCAGATACTGGACAGATCCTGTACTGGCACAATGCCAACTGGGAACTTCCCATGGCAAGTACCACCAAGCTGATGACTGCAATTCTCTTTTGTGAGAAAGTTAGTCCAGATACAATCGTGACAGCAGGACAAGATGCAGCATCCACGGGTCAGTGTTCTATGCACCTTAAACTAGGCGAGAAATTAACCGCGCATGACCTTCTTAGAGGCATGCTCTTGAGGTCAGCCAATGATGCAGCTGTGGCAGCAGCGGATGCGGCAGCCGGATCTGTACCCAATTTTGTAAAACTGATGAATGCGGAGGCAGTGGCACTGGGCTGTTATCATACTCACTTTGCAAATCCCAATGGCCTCACTGCTCCAGATCACTACACAACGGCAAGGGATCTATCCGTGATTGCAAGAGCAGCGATGCTGGTTTCACGTATAAGGCATGTGGTTAGACTTAAGGAAGCTGTGATCCATAGATCCATTGATCAGTATGATCTGGTAATGAGAAATCACACTCACTTTGTTGGTTTTTATAAAGGCGCAAACGGAATTAAGACTGGCTGGACGGATCCTGCGGGTCACTGCCTTGTAGGGTCTGCATCCCGAAATG
>JAJZFJ010000266.1 GCA_021805395.1 bacterium | reverse complement strand
GGCCTGCATCGAAGTTGGACAGGCATATGCTGAGGCATCCAAGATTGAAACAGCTAGAAATTACTTTAGCCAAAGCCTTAAAATGGCTGGAACACCTACGGAACGTGAGCTTGGAAATCTGTTGGTAGGTACCTGTGACATCGTACTGCATCAGAAAAAAGCGGCAATCCCATATCTCAAAGTGGCATCCTCTATTCCAGGAATTCCAGCAGTATTACATCAGCGTGCCGCTATGCTCTTGAAAACAATCAATAAATAGACACTCTCACACGTAATCAGGGAGAATAAGATGCTCAACTTCAGATCACTACTTGTCATTCCTGTTGCAATGGCAATATCACCCATTGCCGCTCAGGCTACCCCTATTCACTGGGGAAATAATCTGGATGCTGCGCTCAACAAAGCAAAAGCATCTCACACCCTTGTCATGGTGGATTTCTACACAACATGGTGCTACTGGTGTAAGCAGCTGGATGCACATGTCTATCCGGTACCAAGCGTCGAGTCAGCGCTTTCTAAAATTGTTCCCGTAAAACTGGATGCTGAAAAAAACGGTTTAAGTGCAGCAAACAAATACAAGGTAACTGGTTACCCGGATCTGGTATTTTTAGATCCACAAGGTAACATGATAAGCAGTATCACCGGATATGAGCCTGCACCCCAGTTTACGCATGATGTGAATGCTATTGTAACGAGATACCATAACTCCCTCACTCAGCTTCCACTAATAAAGCAGGAGCTGAGCAAAACACCAAATAGTGCTTCACTCCTATCTAAAGAGATCATCCTCTGCGCAGGAGTTAATGATCTTAGTGGAGTGAAAGCAGCTCTACCCAAACTTCTTAAAGCTTCTGGATCTAGTCCATCTATTATTATGAAAGCTGAGCTTGCAGTGGGTGATATGTATTCAAGATCTGGCGACTATGGAAAGGCAGTTTCGCACTACAAAAAGGCACTTCCTCTGGCTACTGAGCCAAAGGATATGGCTTCAACACGGATCTCCATTGCATCCTGCTACCTGCAGCAAAATGAACTGAAGGCAGCCTTGCCAGAGCTGCAGGCAGTGGTAGCTATTAAGCACTGCCCACCCTCTCTGTTGGCAGAAGCACAGCAGACAATCCCTCAGATTCAAAATGCCCTGAAAGGCAAAAACTAAACCGTATTCGCACAAAGCTGAACCCGCAAATCCCTAGGGAAATGCGGGTTTTTATTTTGATAGGCACTCTCTGGATTAGTGGGCAAGCACAGCTGTCTGCAGCGAAACTGTCCGGCTTGCAGGCAGCTCATTTGCTATCTTCACCCGTCCAGAAACCTTCCCGTTGATGTCAAAGATATAGATGGTATTCATCCCCTTTTTCAGCCAGCATGTTGGCATGTAGATGCCAGGAGCCGGTGTTGGATCTGGGTACCTGCCAAGATTATGACCGTTAAGCCATACCGATCCGCTGGATAGCCCATACAACTGCAGTCTCAGGATTGGATGTGCACCTACCTTAGGCTGCCCGCCATAACTGAACGTATAACGGTACCATAGCGGAGTTCCAAAGTTTGCAGCAGATCCACCAGTAGGTCCTGTCTTATAGTAGGTGTTGTTACGGAAGATTGGCTGGCTCCATGAGGCTTTGGCTACTGTGGAGGAACCCACTCCTCCATGCATTCTCCAAACAACCAGCGGCGTCCCAGGTATGAGAGATTCTGTACTAATGGTAACGGGGGAGTCCAAACCTCCTGTGTTCGCAGTGTTTTGAATGAGAACTGCCAGCACATTCGGCCCATTTGGGTTCCAGGCTTTGTCTAGTGAAACCTTGAAGGGTGTATCCCACCCCTCGTGCCTGGCAAGTTTTACCCCGTTTAGATATACTGTTCCATTATCATCCACACTTTGAAATGTAACTGTGTGATGCACTCCCGGCATATTGGGCAGGCTAGTGCGACCCCATACCCAGCCTGGCTGTTTGTTGAAAAGATCCTGTCCAATTGCTGCAGGCTGCCAGTTGCCAGAAGCTTGCAAAGCCGTTGCTTGCTGCCAGTTAGATCCGCCGACAGGAGCTGGCTGCCACTCCCATCCCACAACGTTTTGACCTTCAGGAGGAACACCCTTCGCAATTGTAACTGGCCCTCCTAAACCTTTACGATCCTCCGGACTTAATGGACCAAGATACGCGTAAAGCTTCGGTCTTCCAAACTGAACCGTGAACACTGCAATGGTACTGTAACCATTGTGCAGGTGTACAACAAGTGCCTGTTTCACCGGAGTGTCATCTCTGCGCAGTAACTGTCCCGTTACCTGATGCTTGCCATTAATGAACACGGAAAGCCAGTCTCCCACATCAGAGAAGTGGAGTGTGTATACACCACCTGTTGGCACGTAGATGGTGCTCCGATACCATGCGTATGCCCCATTATAGCCATCGGCACCCATCTGTTTAGGGTTGAGGCTTATAGTCCAGCCTTTGATAGGATACACAGGAGCTGCCTCGGTTGTACCCGACCGGATACCGGTGAGATGAAGGGCGGGGGCAGCAGGCATTGCTGTGGGGTGCGATGTGGACAACAAGGCAGGCTTAAGAGTAGGTCCATATACTATGCCACCTGCACTGGCATCCCCAGCCGGTGTCTCACTCACAACGTGAAGTGTGCCCCCTTTCACGCTGGCGTCACCAACATAGTGCGGCCCACAGATCACATAATGGACACCACCCGCCTCCACACTCCAGGTTCGGTCTGCCATTTTCTCGTTCATACTAAGCACACGAACTACATGGCCGCCTGCTGCAAATGAGTAGTCCTGAGGGTGTGCATTAGCGGTAAGATCAAGGGTAACAGCATCTCCC
>JAJZFJ010000174.1 GCA_021805395.1 bacterium | reverse complement strand
CCGGAACCGATCCGTGATGCATTTCAAACTTGTCACAGATGTTATCGGCATGCACAAATATCAGATCTATATCACTTGAATAGTTAAGTTCCTGGCCTCCAAGTTTACCCAAACCTATCACAGCCATCGGTATTTTAGACGATTTCAGACCAATGGATTCAACTGCGATTTCGAAGGCTGCCTGCACACACGCATCTGCCTGGTGGGAAAACTCCTTCGCAGTTTGCGGCATATCTGCAACCCCGAGGAGATCCCGCAAACCGGTTCGCAGCATCTCTCTTATTTTCCATAAAGCAAGCGCTTCCCGCTTTAGTTCAGAGCTTCTGCATGAGGATAGGAGCGAATTGAGATCCTGAAGATAGTGAGCTGATGACAGCGCTGCACGATGTGTGCCTGGATCTGCGATAAGTTCTACAAGATCGGGCTGACGCGCAATCTGATCAGCGAATAACTGGCTGCAGCCAGTTATGAAACAGAACGTATCAAGAAATATGGGGTGAGAAACCAGCAGCTCCATATACACCCTGGGATTGTTAACAGTCCACCACCATTTAGAAAAAGCTAGAAGCGAGCGATCAGAATCGGGAGAGTTCTTCAATGCAATTGCCAGATTGGGGATAATCTGGGCAACCTCATCGTCCGTAATACCTCGTCCTGCCATCTCTGAGACTCTTCTAACTGCTAACTGCAGATCTGCAATTCCAGCGTTAGACAGTAGATCTACTACCGAAGATTCCTCATTCAATATCGTTTCTCATTCAGATGCAGTTTAAGTATTTTACCCCGGTTATTAAAACATAATCTACAATGCCTTCCGTATTACATTTTAGAGTGATCCCTAATATGTTTACACAATTAGGAAGTACCTTTTCAAACTCACACTTGAAACGAATGCACTGTATATCTCTGCCCTTAATACAGCGTACATTATTTTCATGAAGGACTAAAACTTTGATAGAGAACAGAACTAAACGACGTAAATACGTAGGAGTTGGCGGTGACCATGTTCCCTCATTAGGAGTTCTTGAGGGTGATATACTGCGATTGTTATGGGATGCAGGAACACCTCAAACTTCCGTACAAGTGTACGAAGCAATGTTTCAGTTAAGGAGAGGTGAAGATCGTGAAATGCAGTCTCCCTCCACAATTGCTGTAACATTAAGCAGAATGGTTGAAAAAGGACTACTTACGGTTAAAAGAGTGAACGGTAGCGGTAAAGGCTATTATAAGCCACTTCGAACACGAGCAGAGATACTTGTACAGGTTATGGATGATGTGGCAAAACGTCTAACTGGTAAAACCTTTGAATGTCTGTTACAAGGCACATTCACTTCCGATCACATTAAATCCGCGGGACAGAATCAGGATGCCACTGATATGTTTGTAGAGCATTTAAGGCACATAGAAATTTCAGACATTATTCCTGCAGCCTCCTAACGTATATCTAAGCTCCTGGTAAAGGTCTGTCATAATACTATATTAGTAAAACTTTACTAGGAGCTAACTTGTCAGCCAATTTTTCCCAACCCAGGTATTTTCGACCCGATGAAGGCAAGGAGCCAGCAGCTCCTGCCACCATTCTGCTGCTGGTCATCATTGGAGTGATCTTCCTGATAATGTACTATCAGGGACATGGCTCCATCAATGATGCCGTAGCATACAGGTGGGGTGAAGAGGTGCCAGCACAAATCAATAAAGGGGCATGGTGGCTGTTATTCACTCCAATCTTCCTCCATGGTTCTATTCCACATGTCGCAATGAATGGCTGGTCTCTCTATATAATGGGAACGTTCATTGAGAGATTTTATGGATCACGAAGGCTGATCATATTCTTCCTGTTAACAGGCATTGCAGGAAATATTGTTACAGATATACTGATGCCTAACTCTCTTTCACTAGGTGCCTCGGGAGCAATTTTTGGACTGGTTGGTGTTGGGCTAATATTCCCTATCCGCTGGAAAAAGCTGCTGAATGAAGCTGGAAGGATTGCACTTCTAAAGCAGCTCCTGTTTGTAACCGTGTTAAATATCGCCTTCAGCTATCTGCCAGGTATCGATCTGTGGGCGCATTTTGGGGGTTTGGCATGTGGCGCAATTTTGGGCTTACTTGTTGTGCCTGAGAAGATATACGAAGATGAGATATCACCACTAAGAAATGCAGGCGTCAATCTGGTTGCTACGGCACTGATAGCAGCTACTCTTGCCGCTGCTATTATCCAGGCACGCGGCAATGCACTAACTAGAACTGTTAAGGTCGTTATCGGGTCGGCTGCTGTTGATTTCAGACTGCCTTACGACTGGACAAAAGAAAAAACAGATTCAATTATCGGATACCTCTCACCTGATCAGGTGGCTATAAATATAATCCCTGAAAAGCTAACCAGAGAAGATATAGCCACCTATATTACTGAGAAGTCCCTGAAGGGACAGTTCGTGCATCCAATGGTTGTAGATGGCAGACCAGCTGCGCTGGTGCAGCCAGCAGTTCAGAATGCATTTCAGCTGATGTGCGTTATCTCTGTGACCAAGATGCAGGGATGCAGCATCATTCTAACCACCAGCCCTCAGAAGAAAGCCAAAGGTATAGCACAGTTTAACAGGATCCTATCAACTATTCATTTTGAGATTCATTAACCCTGTCGGTCTTTACTATTTCCAACCCAAGTTCTTTGAGTTGTGCAGAGTCCACCGAGGAAGGCGCATCCATGAGAGGATCGTACCCTGGCCCAACTTTAGGGAAGGCCATCACCTCTCTTATGTTCTGTTCATCCATCAGGTTCATTATAAGGCGGTCTATTCCAATGGCAAATCCACCATGCGGGGGTGCACCGTATGAAAATGCCTCAAGTATGTGCCCAAACCGCTCTTTTTGTGTGGCAGCAGATATGCCAAGCAGACTGAACACTTTTGCCTGTATCTCAGAGTTATGAATGCGAATACTTCCCGAGGCTGACTCATTTCCGTTACATACCAGATCATAACACTGTGCCCTGATTTTACCCGGATCAGAATCTATATACTGTAGATTATCTTCATGAGGCATGGTAAATGGATGATGCTCTGCATCCCATCTCTTCTCATCTGGATTCCATTGCACCAGTGGGAAGTCTATCACAAAGCAGAACTCCATTCGATCATTCGATCGTAGTCCACACCGCTGGCCAATCTCTAGCCGCAGCCTTGAGAGTACATTTGCCACAACCGACTTATTAGCGTGGGCGATGATGCATACAAGATCACCCTGCTTCGCTTCACACTGCTCCGCTATAGCCGCAAGCTGGTTAGCTTCACAAAACCTGGAAATGGACGATTTCATCCCTTCTGACCCGATACTTACGGTTGCCAGCCCACCTGCACCAAACTGCTTGCAAAAGTCCGTAAGCTGATCCAGTTCTTTCCGGGATAGAGACGCACCACCAGGATAGAGGACAGCTTTTACCTGTCCACCATTTGCTAACGCTTCCGCAAAAACATGGAAGCTGATAGTAGAGGCAATCTCGCCAATATCCTTAAGCGTTAATCCAAAACGTATATCGGGCTTGTCATTCCCATACAGGCTCATAGCCTCATCATAAGTGAATCGTGGAAACGGAACCGTCATCTTCTTATCGCTCACAGCGTTCACAACTGCGATACTAACCTCTTCCATTAGCTTCAGCACGTCTTCCTGAGTGATGAAAGACATCTCAACATCCAGCTGAGTGAATTCTGGCTGGCGGTCAGACCTCTGGGATTCATCTCTGAAACAGCGGGCTATCTGGAAGTATCGCTCTACTCCAGCAACCATAAGCAGCTGTTTATACTGCTGTGGTGCCTGAGGCAAAGCATAGAAGAGACCAGGCTGCAGTCGATAGGGAATGAGGTAGTCTCTAGCCCCTTCAGGAGTAGATTTCGAGATTATGGGTGTTTCAATTTCAAGAAAACCCTGGTTGTCCATGTAGTCCCGTATTATTTTGACAGCCTTATGACGCAGTGAAAGCATCTGGTACATTGACGGGCGTCTGAGGTCGAGATACCGGTACTTCACTCTTAAGGTTTCGTCTACCTGTTTCATCTGCTCTTCATCGCTTAGAGTAAAGGGCAAAAGTTTCGCTTCATTCAAAACCTCTATCTTCTCGGCAGCAACCTCAACGTCGCCAGTCGAAAGTTTAGAGTTTTCTGTACCCGCTCGTCGTTTCCTAACTTCACCCATTAAACTGATGACTGTTTCTGGCTTAAGACTGTTTGCAGCAGCAATGAGATGAGGTGTGTCGTTATTGTCGATAACAACCTGAATTAGACCTGTTCTGTCCCGCAAGTCGACAAATACCAGGTCTCCAAAGGTTCTAACTTTGTTTACCCAGCCATTCAGCACAACCTTTTCACCTGTGTGCGTAAGTGTTAACTTACCGCATTCAATCGTGCGCTGCCACGACAACAATTTTCTTTCTCCTTCACTTCCCGACATAATGTGGAAGCATAGTTATTTAAAAAGCTATGTCATTGTACCTTAGAGTATCGTTGACCGTCTGAACGAACATTCCCATGTTGGACGTATCCTTAAATGCGGCTCTCTATTGATTTTAAACCCATTCAGGTTCTTTTTTGTCCCGCACTCTTCTCTTTGCTTCATACTGTTAACTTTAATTGACCATTCTTGTTTAGTTATAATTGCAATGTCAACATTTAGGAACAATTACAGGCTGGTATCAGTAGTGGATAAGAGTAGTATAATAAAGAGTCTTTCATGCAACGACATTTTCAGAGAAAGGTATACAAAGATGTTTAAAAATATTTCTGTGTTAGTAGCATTATCCCTCATTGGAACTGCTGCTTATGCAAGCAGTCAATCGGAGGGGCAAATTGCAGAGGGCAGTGTATTTCTTCTTCAGCTACATGTGGGGCAGGGAAACATGACACTGAAACAGAGAGCCGATGTTGTTCAGGAAAGACTGCCTGACATTCTGGGAATGCCGGGGTTATCTCCCTCTGATGTGCACGATGTGAAACAGGGAAATCAGTATAACATCATGGTAGGCAGCCATCTGCTTGTAACCTGCACAGCAGCAGATGCCAAGGTGAACAATGTGAGTGTGCAGAAACAGGCGATGATGTGGATGGATAGTCTGAAAAAAGGGCTTATGGAAGTTAAATCAGGCGGCGCAGTACCAGTCTCAAAATAGCCTGTCTACACGAATTATACTAGTGAGGACAAGCCTGAGTGCATGTCCTCACTATTTCAGTTTCTGAAAAACGAATTTGTATTCAAGATGCTGCGTGAAATAATCCCCAACATTATCTGACTGCATCATATTTAGATAAACTCCGGGGGCAACACCCATATAGAGCCGTGTTTCACCATCTACAAACGTGATTTCAAGTTCCTGTTTGCGAGACAGATATCCAACACTTCTCACACGCGCATCCTCTATTATAAGTCGATCCATATTTGAATTCCTTTATACAGGATGGTATTAGAGTTTTGGTGGTGTGAATGTTTTTAGTGCTGCCAATGTAGACGGTGGTTCGAATTTCCCATCTATGATCATGTTTTGAAGCTTGCTAATATTCGACAACACCTGTGGGGGGATTAACTGTTTAGTGTATGTCATGGGTGATAAGCCAACACCGTTATCTTTCAAACCATAGATATGTGTGCCAGACTGGAATTTCCCAGCTATGACATCCTTGATGGTATCTACTATAACAACATCAATGCGTTTAATCACACTTGTCAGCACTCTGCCTGGTGCCAGATATGCCTGATCCATGTCGACACCAATCGCATAGTAGCCTGCACCCCTTGCTTTCGCTTCGTTAATCACACCAAGCCCGGCTTTGCCAGCTGCCTGGAATATGATGTCATCTCCTGCTCCAAACTGTTGAGCTGCCTGGCTTCTGCCTTTTGTCTCATCGTTCCAGTCACCTGTGTATGTTGCAGTAACTACTACCTTCGGGTTCGCAGTCTCAGCACCGGCACGATAGCCCGCCTCGAACTTTTCAATAAGCGGTATCTGCTGGCCTCCAACAAAGCCAATCTTGCCAGTTTTGGTCATCTCACCTGCCAGATACCCAGCCAGAAAAGAGCTCTCATTCTCTTTAAATACTATGCCTGCACAGTTGGGAAAAGAAGGTGCCTCATCATCCACAATCGCGAAATCTATCTTTGGAAACTGTGGAGCAACCTCCTTGAGAGCTGAGTACATTGCATAGCCAACGGCAAAAACTACCTCATAACCCTGTGCCGCTAATCCTGCCAGATTAGTCTGATAATCTGAAGGACTGTTTGTCTCCACCCATTTCGTGGCACCGACTGGCAGATGAAGTTGTGACTGGGCCATGGAAAGCCCTTTAACAGCCGATGCGTTGAAGGAGTGGTCGTCTGGGCCTCCCAGATCGAGCACCACTCCGCCAATCAGTTTTGTTTTCTTTGTGGGGGCACAGCCAGCAAGTGCAATAATCCCTGCGCTACCCAGGAGGATAGCCTGTCTCCTCCCGAGTTTCAATGAAGTCGGCAAATTTCGGTCTCCCCTACTTCTTCATTTTGTGAATTGCATTTCCATACACATCAAGTGCAGCCTCACCCATGGCTTCAGACAGGGTTGGATGTGCGTGAATCATGGTCATCATCTCTTCCACGGTTGACTCAAGTTTGATTGCCATCACTGCTTCATGGATCATCTCAGTAGCCCATGGACCACAAATGTGGACGCCCAGTATTTCACCATACTTGCTCTCAGCGACTACTTTCACCAACCCCTCCTGCTCGTTGAGTGCCATTGCTCTGCCAAGTGGACGAAATGGGAATCGTCCTGTAATTACATCATAGCCTTTTGCACGAGCCTCATCCTCCGTGATTCCCACTGAAGCTACTTCCGGATTGGTATAGATTGGAGCCGGCACAGCCCTATAGTCCATCTTCACGACATGACCCATTGCATTTTCAGCAGCTACTATGCCCATGTGAGAGCTGAGATGTGCGAGTAACATTTTCCCTGTGACATCGCCTATAGCATAGATGTTTGGAACATTGGTCTGCAGGTAGTCATTGACCTTGATACCACGCTTTGTGAGAGGTCCCTCTTTTTCTACCTCTATGCCAACTGTTTCCAGTCCAACACCTTCGAAGAACGGCTTTCGGCCTGCACCACACAGCACAACATCTACTTCCAGAACGCTGGACTTGCCGTCTGAACCCTCAACTGTTACCTTGTTGCCAGTTTTGGTGTGCTCGACTGATGTGACCTTTGAACTTGTGAGAATGGTGATGCCCTGTTTTTTGAATGCCTTGCGCAGTTCTGCTGCCACCTCTTTATCGGAAGCTGGCAGGATTTCCGGCGCTATTTCAACCACTGTTACCTCTGCACCCAGACCTCGGAATGTGTAGGCAAACTCCAGCCCTACAGCACCTGCACCCATCACCAGCATCCGTTTTGGGCACTCGGTTGCGTAAACTGCTTCATCACTTGTCCAGATACCGTTGCTACTCTTGCCGCGCTCATCCTTGCTTGCACGCTCGAGCCCAGGAATGGGGGGGATTATAGGAACAGAACCTGTGGCAATTATGATCTTGTCTGAAGTAATTTTACGTGTCTTGCCGTCTTCCAGCGTAATCTCAACTGTATGAGGATCTGCAAGCTTACCTTTACCCACGATACTCTCAATATGATTGGATTTGAGAAGAGCTGAAACACCACCACGCAGAGTTGTAACTACCTTCTGCTTCCTATCCATAATCTTGCCAAAATCGTAACCAACTTCGCCTTTAACCACAATACCCATTGTGTCAGCAGACTGTACATGATGAAGGCGTTCTACGCTGGAGATAAGGGTTTTAGTGGGGATACAGCCCCAGTTCAGGCATGTACCACCCCATTCCGTGGCAGCTTTCTCGATGCATGCAGTGCGTGCTCCTAATTGTGCTGCGCGGATAGCTGATACATATCCACCTGGTCCGGAGCCGATGACAACAACGTCATAATCATATTTCTCATTTGCTCCAGTA
The DNA here is from genome assembly GCA_021805395.1 of bacterium. GTDB lineage: Bacteria > Armatimonadota > Chthonomonadetes > Chthonomonadales > Chthonomonadaceae > JAJZFJ01. The sequence continues at coordinate 3,645 of JAJZFJ010000174.1, read as the reverse complement.
CCACTCTTTGCACTTTTCTCAACAACAACGCCCGACAATGGATTAGATGCCATTCAAGCATGCTCCTTTATATATCAACAGTGTGTTACAAATAAGTTTGTTAAGGGAGTATAGCACCTTGTCACAGCGAGGGTCAACCAAAACCAGCTTATTGACGGATTTACAGGTTGAGCAACTTCCCACCAGGTGATCTAAACTTCTACCCGCCCCATACCATATACGAACGGGGGAACCAGGGTATATGCTCTTGCAGGGCTGTTCCAGTTCGTTTAGGCTATGAAGTTACAGATAGATAACTGCTTACCTTCAGATGGACTGCGCTTATAAGATGTCTGACTGGTTAATGCCCTATCCTTGTATAGAGGAGGTTGTTGTCATTCATGAAGCTCAGGATATTAGTAGACGAGTTGAATTTCAAATCATAGAATGGACTTGCGGGGATGCATCCATTCGGGTCAGGTGGAATGGACTGGGAGTAGATGATGTGGATCCTGCTGGAACCTCTCTTCTCTATTCCAACGTAAGCCTTCCAGCTACCCTTCTTTGACTCAGTTTCTGATTCCCATCCCCAGGCTATGCTATGGGATTGTGGAATGAGTGCTGCATCAGAGATGCTGCCTTTTGGTTGAGGAGGTGTTACTGTGCCGTCATCTTTTATTGCTGTGTGAGTGATTGAGAAGGTAAAGTACTTAGACGGATTCATTGAGATCAAAATATAGAGTTTGTCTGGATTTAAGATCGTAGAGCCTAATGTTGTCATAGGGTTAAAAAGATCTTTAGAATAGATAGGCATTCTGGTGGTTTCGTGCATAAATGGATTGTAGTCATACGCAAATCTGAACGGTGCATCCGAGTCATAGGAAGGAACCTCACTTAGTATTAGAATGTTTCTTGAATTTGGATACCAGACAGGAGTTTGAAATCTCCAGTTCATGTTTGTGTGGTAGTATTTTCCAGTTTTCAAATTTGCTACGTACAATCCCAGGTCATCACCATTCCACATTATGTACAGGTTGTTGGGCGAGAGCGATAGTTTGCTATGGAAACCAAATGTTTTGCCAAACAAACTATTCTTTGGAGCAAAAGTAACCATTCTTTTAGTTGAGAGATTATATTCATCCAGTGAATATGAGTGGTAAGTCGTGTCGTGAATACGAGTTAAAATGAGAAGTTTGTGCCGATTAATGAACCAGTAATCTGGAAAGTGTTTTTTACCAATTAGAGGACTGAGATTAATTGTATGAAATTGGTACTTACCCGGGTCTTTTGCAGATTGAGCTTTGGAATCACATACTCCTGATATCATAAGCAGTATGACTATGGTGAGTTGAAATAAGCATTTATAGTCATTTTTTCGGTGCACATTGACTATTTTTATTACATGGTTTTCCAGAATTGTAAGCTGCATGACCAATCCTCCAGCATAATATTTTACAATGCCTTGGAGCCATGAAATAACCGTAAGTGGGGTGCGAAGGAAGTATCCGGAATCTAATACCCCTTTGATTACATCTTAAGTCTCATGAGTTTACACATCATGACATTTCAAGGTTATATCCTGACGACATTTAACTATAGTACGACACTATTAACCCTGCCTGCATGTTCACTGCTAAAGCAGCTGCTCATGCACAGGGAACTAGACACCGTCAACAAGACATGCATGTTTGATCATTGTAACAACTTCCAATTACTGGTATACATGTGCATACTTTGTAATTGATTCAACCGTATGTACAGCCTTAGAGATCACTTGTGTGAATTCTACCACTGAGTAAATTTCCTATTCCCTGTAAATGGCCAACTAACTGATTTGGTTCCCCACCGTATCCTTTCTATGCCTCTCAGTAAAAGTAACATGCATATACATAGTCTTAGCCTTACAATACAATTAATACAGATTTGTTGTGCAACTCATTTCCAGTCTACAGTGTTTCTAAGGACTGGTCGCTTGCCAGTATTTCAACCTAGGAAATGCCATGAATATCTATTCACTACTGAAATTGTGTAAGAATAGCATAGATTGGTCAAACGATCTCACGATTAATTTCCATACCCATCAACCCAAGGATATCTGGGAATATAGTGAGACAAAATTGCCTGACTACCATGCATAAAGCATATTCTTTTGAGTGGTTTAAGATTATAATCCGTTATTAGAATACTAGCTTTGTGTTTTGCTTCTCCCTCATCGCCCTCTTCATGCATCAAGATGAAGATTTTGGAGCTGCTTGCACCCAGAATAGAAAACTCAATATCTGTTGAATCAGAATAACAAAATTGGGTGCTGAATCCTACCCTTTTGGAATTGATGATTATTGGAACTCTGAGATCGAAATAGTTAGATAGTTCTGAAATCAATATACCTTTTGGATCAAATTCTAATAATTGGTGATCATTCTGGACCACTGCGTTACCGTTAATAAGACCTGTACATGATAATACCTCCCAGATTGCACCTTCTGACGGTTGATAGTGTTCCAAATTAACATATGTTGTTTTGCCACTATCAATATTGATGATCTGTGCCCAGTTAATCCATTTTGAAAGTTTCCACAAGTAGTGTGGTCCTGCTATGAAAACCCACGGCTGTGCGAATGTGGATTTGGTTGATTTTAAAGGTTGTTTGAAATGTATTGGCTTTATGGTTTCTCCCACCGTATTTACCTGTATTCGAATGAGTTTTGATTCATCATCCAAACTATGATTAACCAAAATGATTCCAGTCAAGCAAATAGTCAGTACTATTAATGGAACAAACAAAATGAACTTGATTCGATTTCTTCTTAACATCACAATTTCGCTTTCTTACACATTTTTAACATTTTTGACATGACACCTGGTACACAAGAAATCGTGAATGAACCCCAAGCACCTCCTCCTAGTCCATTATTATCTTTTATTATATGCGCTGCACAACAGGCAGATTGTGCTAGGGTAGGATAACAACCATTACAATATTTTAGTTTATTACGTCCCTTTGCTGTTGGACAAAAATGGCAACTAAATGGATTATGAAGATTTCTTGGATCACATGGTGGTTTATCTACATGTCCAAAATTACTTTCGCACCAGGCTACTGCCAACAATAATAGATCATTCATGCCATATTTACACGCACATCCCTTAATATCTGAAGCCGCATGAGGAAATTCTTTGAGTAAGCAGTTTCCTTTTCCCTCACCACCATAATGTGCTACCAAATATTGAATGCAGGATTCGCTAATCGTGTCACATGGCTTCTTTTTCTGATTATTGCGAAAATCCTTTAAATTATATTGATCAGATGTATGAAGAATAGACAATATTGGTAAATTTATTGGCTCATTCCCCACATACCTGTACAGGTTCCAGTCGCCGCCATCATAGCCTATCGGATCCCGGCTTACCCACCGGCCTGCCTGTACGTCCAGGTACCGTGCTCGCACATACTGCATGGCAGCGCTTTCCCGGTAGTAGCCATACTGCCCCTCGTAACGGTAGGCGTTCCTGCTGCCGTTACCGCTCTGCCACTCGGTGCCGAATGCCCGGTAGGCGTAGTTGTCGGTAACAACCCCTGAGGCATTGGTAAGCAGGCGGGTGCTGCTCTGGCTGTCGTAGCCATAGAACGACGAGCCTGCTGCATCCCAGCTATTGATAAGCTGC
>JAJZFJ010000059.1 GCA_021805395.1 bacterium | reverse complement strand
CAGCCGCCTCAGACAGGCAGATACAGTATCTCGCTGTCATCTCCGCAGACGCCGTCGGCGCATGCATCCACTACGTTCGTGGTGGAGAGCATTGCTTTAGAGGACCAGAAGCCAGAGCTGGATGAAAGATATCTTAAAGAGCTCGCATTCTCGGGGGGTGGTAAATATTACGAGCCGAACGAATTGGCAAAATGGGCAGCAAGTCTAAATCGAAAACCATTCTTGGTGAAACAGGATGAAGAAGTGGAAGTTTGGGACAGTCCACTTCTGCTATTTCTCATCGTGACACCGCTTGTTCTGGAGTGGCTTCTGCGGAAGCGAAAGGGCTTGCTATAGTCGGATCCTGCTGTGCTGCCAGGAAATGTGTTGCGGGAATTCTTGCCTTTAAAGGAAGATGAGCAATCATTTGAGGGATGGTAACCATTTTATACCCTCTCTCCTTAAGCTCCCGTACAATCTCGGGTAATGCTCTAGCCGTATCAGGATAGTCATGCAGTAGGATGATTGCACCGTTATCCACCCTGTCCAAAGTCCTATCGGCAATGAAGGTAGGGCTCACTTTTAAATCATAGTCTCTTGATGCATCTGTATAGCCAACTGTAATGTAGCCTTCAGATTTGATTGTCTGCTGAACTTTGCCTGAGATATCAACACCAGGTGGACGCAGCAGATACATATGCTGACCGGTAATTCGACAGAATGTGATATCTGCATCGTTTATTTCGTGATGAAGCTCAAGAGGCGAAAGCTTTGGGAACCTGAGATGTGTGCTGCTATGGTCTCCAATTATATCACCATCCGCCAGTGTTTCCTTCACAAGCCAGGGCCATTTCGCCATATTCTCACCAACATCAAAAAAGGTGGCGTGTATATGGTTTTTCGTAAGAGTTGCCAGAATGGACGGAAGGCTTTCAGGATGTGGTCCATCATCGAAGGTAAGTGCCACCTCACGCAGTGCCCGGTTGCCATGAGCCAGATAGGCTGTTTTAGGGTAATAGAGATCGTTGCCTTCCCAGCGGGCTATCCAGTAACCAGGACTTATTGCCTGCTGAATGGTTTCAGTTCTATGTTCATTAAACCACCATGCCCAGCATCCCAGTATCACAACCATACATGCAACAAGTGATCTGCCTTTCCATGAGGTAACCAGCCACTTAATTCTACGTTTCATAACAGTTGCCTTATTGATTCCGGGATGTTCCGTACATCACTATTTTTAGTATCGTTTTCTTATAGTTGCAACAGATGATGCTTCTATACCCTCTCTTCGCCCAATAAATCCTAGCTGCTCGCTTGTGGTTGCTTTCACACTCACCCTGTCCGGCGAAATCCCTGCACTCTCAGCAATGCTGTTCAGAATCTGTTGTCGGTAAGGGAGAATACGTGGTGCCTCTGCCACAACTGTTGCATCAATATGCACTACTTCCCAGTTGTCAGCACTCAATCTCTCTGCTACCTCTTTCAGAAGCAGAATACTGGAGATGTTCTTGTATTTCGAATCGGTGTTTGGAAACAGAATTCCGATATCCCCTAAACATGCTGCTCCCAGAAGCGCATCACAAACGGCATGAAGAAGTACATCAGCATCGGAATGTCCCGCAAGCCCGCGGTCGTGTTCCATTTTTACGCCACCCAGAAAGAGAGACCTGCTTTCTTCGGGTGTTGCAAAGGCATGTACATCGTACCCAAATCCAGTACGGATTTCAGATTGAGAAATATCTCCAATCCATTGTGCAGCGATTGCCATATCCTCCTGCCGTGTGATTTTAATGTTTTTCAAATCGCCCGGAACTACCATAATACTGGAACCATAATTCTCAAGGAGTGAGGCTTCATCGGTGGGTTCTCTGGTGTCGAATGGAAAACTGGAGTAAGCTTGCTCAAGAATGTCACGCCGGGCTGCCTGAGGGGTCTGTACAGCAGTGAGGCCGCTTAGCTTTTCCTCTCCGAATGAAGAGTTCCTGTCTATGGTCTCTCTCACAAATCCCTCTGGATTAATGCGCTTTACAGTATCTGATAAGGGAAATCCAGGAACTGCAGCACCATGTTTCCATGCTGCTTGAATAATTCTATTAACAAGCTGCGGGGAAACGAGAGGACGAGCAGCATCGTGAACAAGTACAAGTTCTACCTGTGGTGAAAGAACTTTCAAACCTGCTTCCACTGAAGCGTATCGCGAATCCCCCCCCTTCACCACAGAAGTCACTTTAGGGTAGCTAACACACAAGCTGCCAATTTCATCAGTTTCATCTGCGCTGGCAACGACCACGATCTCGCCAACATTTTCATGTTGCTGGAACAGCTCCAAACACCAGTTTAACAGAGATTTACCACCCAGTTTTGCAAAAATCTTGTTCTTGCCGCTATTGAACCTTTTTCCCTGTCCTGCCGCGGGAAGAATCACCCCTACGCGAAGAGCCGGTGGCATATCCTCCTGAGTGCTGTGGGATCTGTTCTCTGTTATCGTCAAGCATATCCTCCTCACCTCTAATTCGGGCAAATATCATCTTCCCCGCTGCAGTCTGCAGAACACTCGTAACAACAACCGGCATGGTTTGTCCTAAAAACTGGCGTCCATCTTCCACCACTATCATCGTGCCGTCATCCAGATATGCAACACCCTGATCAGCATCCTTACCCTCTTTCACAACCATAACACGCATCGCTTCCCCGGGAAGAAACATAGGTTTGAGGGCATTTGCCAGCTCATTCACATTTAACACCTGAACGTTCTGAAGGATAGCCACCTTGTTAAGATTATAATCGTTGGTAACAATCACACCTTCAAGCGCTTTGGCGAGTTTTACAAGTTTGCTGTCCACTTCCTCGTAATGCGAGCTTTTTTCAAGGGATTTGTCCCAAACACGCACAACCAGAGAAAGCTCATTTTGCATCGTCTTCAGAATATCCAGGCCGCGTCGACCGCGGGCACGCTTTAAACTGTCCGCAGAATCGGCAATATGCTGCAGCTCCTCCAGAACAAAACCTGGGACATAGATCGTGCCTTCCAGAAACCCGGAACGGCACACATCCGCTATCCTGCCATCAATAATTACATTCGTATCCAGTATCTTGCAGTTGGTAGTGGGTCTCTGCTCCTCGGTCACAACCTCTTTATTGCCAGTAAGCCAGGGAAAATCGTTCCGCATCCCCATTGATGCGCGCACACTTAAATAGATGAAGGCAATACTAAGTAGTATGGAGACAAGCAGACCAGGCATCCCAGCACGAGAAAGTATGATGATGAATACCAGTGATATCAGAACACCGATGACTGCACCAATGAATACTGCTATTTTATCCGCTGCAGACATTCCCTCAAGCGCATTACCAGCTTCCTCCAGTCTCTGTGAGAGGTGCTGACCCACTATCATTCCGACCAGAATGCCAATTGCAGTTAGACCCCCGATAAGAGCACTCATATAAAATGGATGTGAACCATAGATCGTTCTGAATGAGTCCAGTGCTGCAGGGGTTGAACGATGCGTTACAAAGTAACTTCTAATTGCCACACCCAGGTACAAACCTAATCCACCGCCGACTAGAGCGACAATAATATTGAACCAGGGTTTGAAGCCCCGAATGCGATTTAGCATGATATAGCAGATGCTCCCGCTTCGTTGTTGTAATGATTAAGATTCAGTGAAACAAAGTATACAAACCCTTTGACGGGTTCGGCGTGCATACGTTGCAATATTTTTCAAATTCCAAAATCTGATGTATGGTTGCAATCCGTAGCAAATTGGCGTTAATTTGCCCGGTGTAATCAAACTGTTATCTATTATACCTCTCCACCCTTTAAGGTTTTGGGCGATCCCATATCCAGCAACAGTCTGAAGACTCTCTTCCACAGTTCGGCTGTCTAACGGATTTAACTGGCAAACTTCCAACAAAATTAGCGGGATAGTATGTCACGTTTTCTCCATTCAGATTGTTTGAGTGGATTCGATTAAAGGTACAATTCTAACCATGAGATCTGATATAGCATTTACAACTATCCCGAAATCCCGTCAAAAGGTTCCCATAAACGTTCGATCTCTCATCGACATCGCAATGCCTTCCAACCCACAGTTCCACCCTGATGGCTGGAAGATTGTGTTCGAATCTACTCGGCCAGACTTCCATAGCAGCAGGAATATCACCCAATTGTGGCTGGCTGTAGTGGAAAATCTGGATGAGGATACGGACGATGATGACGAAATAGAAAATGAGCCTGTTGTAAGACAGCTCACTTTTCAGCGCGATGGCGCATGCTGGCCGAGATGGTCACCTGACGGCAAACATCTGGCTTTCTTGTCATGCAGACAAAACGAAGAAGAGCCCATCGATGACGAATACGATGCATGCATGCAAGTCTGGGTTATGCCTGAGGATGGTGGCGAACCTACATGTCTGACCCATTCCAGTGAGGGAGTACTTGCATTTGAATGGCTCCCAGAGAGTGACGAGCTAGTGTATACAGAGGTCACACCTCGACCCACTCCGGAGGAACACTACACCAAACAGAATCATGATGATGACAGCATAGATGCCGTGGAAGAACCACTGGAAAAGAGACCTGTCTGCTTCTGGAAGATAGCGTTATCTGATAAAAAGGCAATATTACTGTTCACAGCAGATGCAGGGGTAGACGATTTTGTCATCTCACCTGATGGATTATCGATTGCATATCTCACAAACACTACTGGCGACCCAAATGACTATCTCCACTGCACTGTGAAGCTCTTCGACACCACGGACGCCACAATTAAAGACATCTGTAGTAGAAAAGGAGATAAAAGCAACTTGCGATGGGCTCCGAATGGTGAAGCTCTCGCATTTATCTCATGTTCAGACCCTGAGATCTCATTCTCTACACAGAGTCTGTTTCTAAAGAAGCTAAAAGAGAATGATCCAGAAATTGAATTTCCTATACCCTGGGTAAGCAAGCTTGTCACGGATTCCGATGGGTTAGCATGGGTCTGTTCTGAGTTCGAGCATGATGTCATTGAATTTCAATGGTCTAGCACCGATGGTGCAATCTATGCTCTGTGTGCAGCTGCAACAGGCACTTTGCTGGCTCGTTTAACAGATTATTCTGAAGTAGTCACCTTTAACAACAGCAGCACACGGTCTGATCTTGCGCTCGATTCAGGAGCATGCAGGACTGCATGGGTTGAACAATCTTCCCGGTCACTACCAGAACTGTATCTGATGGATGAGCAGGGAAATACCGAACAGGTCACCAAGCTGAATGAACAGTTTCATAAACTGTACATCCTGCCCCGCCAGGAAGTAGTTAGGTGGAAATCTGACAATCGGGAGATTGAAGGAGTGTTAACATATCCCAATAACTGGGATAACACTCCGGCACCGCTTATAGTCCAGATCCATGGTGGACCCCATGCGCGTTCAACCGACACACTCATAAGCTACTGTCTGCATCCAGTATGGGCTGCCTCTGGATATGCCGTACTTCGTCCCAACTACCGGGGTAGTGAAGGTTATGGAAGAGAATTCGCAGTCTGTAACAAAAGAGACCTTGGGGGTGGCGACTTCAGGGATATCATGGCAGGTGTGCAATGGTGCATAGATTCTGGCATTGCAGACAGTTCAAAGCTTGGGGTTATGGGTGGATCATACGGTGGGTATATGACCAACTGGATAATTGGTCACTCAAATCAGTTTGCAGCAGCTATCTCACTGTTTGGCATCTTCCATCTTCAGACTGACTATTCCAACTCCGCACTCTCCCGCTGGAATAATGACTATCTGGGCGCGTACTACTGGGAAGATCCTGAGATCTATGCACGCCTGTCACCAGGCTCTTTCCTGCATAACATCAATACCCCTACGCTGATTATTCATGGTGATGATGATAATAACACTCCACTAGCAAACTCCAGAGAGATGTATCAGGCACTGAAGCATCGTGGCGTCACCTCGCAGTTTGTTCACTATCCAAGAGAAGGACACGGTCTCAATGAGCCCAATCATCGGTTAGATGAGATGAGACGCTGCCTTGCATGGATGGACAGGCATATCCTCTATGGCGGTGAGAACCCGAAAAAGGTAAGAATTGGAGATGTCTTCACCCACGATGGCTGGACAATGAGGGTAACCCGCGCAGAATGTGTCTCTTACGCAGGCAAGCCGGACAATCCCGACAGGGAGCACCTTGAAATCTCACTCACACTCCATCAGATCAATAGAGCTGACACAGCACGCCGTTTTAGAATTGAAGAAGTTATTCTAAGTCTCAGCGGCGAAACACTTCATCCAATTGGAGTGCCGGTCGAAGTCCACGGTACACGCATTCTGCTTACCGGCGAAAATCTGGAGGCTCTGTTACACCCTGAAAAGGAGACAGGGCAGATTGCATTTGGAATAGCAGTCTGTTTTCTGGTTCCAAAGGGCGGCGGGCACGCAAGTCTCAGATTGGGATCATCCAGTGAGGTTGAGGTAACGTGGACCAGTTCCGAAGAGCCCGACTGAGCATATCGCATGCTTTCCAGTCCTGGTTACAATTAGTGCGTGCAAGAAAAAACCCGACCTCTTCATTGAGGTCGGGTAGTCCTTAGGCATAAAGAACGCCAGGACAGAGGTTAATTAGGAAGAAATAGAAGAAAACCTTCGACCCTATTATATAGGAAATCTGCTGTAGAAGTCAAGCATTTTAATAAATTATTGAATTGATTTTGATATAGATGTTTATTTACTCAGTTACTTCAGCGCAATTCCTCAAATCTGGCAATTTCTTGTGTTACAACGTGCTCCGGAATGCGAATTGTGCCAAATATCACAATAATTTATATATTTTCAGCACTTATAGCATACAATTTCATGTTTGCATCGTCTATAATGATATGCGTAAAAGTCACAAATAACCAAATTAACCCGGAAGGATAACAATTCATGCCTCTACCAGAGACTAAAAGAAGAGGTCGTCGCCCTGCACTAGACCCTGCAGAACGACGACGGCTGTCAGCAAGAATAGCAAAAATGGTGTTAGTAGACCGACTGGAACAGAAAGAAATTTTGCAGAAATTGCAGAAATCTGAGCCTAGACTTACCCACATTGATGCAAGCACTGTCTCACGTCTGTACCGATTTGCGCTGGATAGTGGGATTGTACGCGTACACATCGATGAGAACGCTCCATATAAGCCGCCACGTATTGAACATCTTGAAAGAGAGTTGATGGCTGCTTATGGCTTGCAGACTGCTCTTGTTGCAGATACCTCAGGCCATGAAGAGATTCTTGAAGCAAACCTTGCCGACGACCGACTGCATCAGGCATTAGGCCAGGTATGTGCTGACTATCTTGATACAATAGTCCGTCAGAACGAGATTGTTGCACTCTCATCGGGAAGAGGTGTGTTCTACTCCTGCGAAAGCCTCTTTAACCGCCATATCTTTGATAAAAGAAATGTGCGTGGTGTTAAAGTTGTCTCTCTTAATGGAAACATCGCAGCTGAAGTGTGGTCTATGGAAAGTCCCGATGCCAGACGTGCAATGGATGCTGACATCAGCAGCTCCTGGCTGGCAAGGGCGTTCCCGGATGCCCAGCTTATCAGACTTAGCCTACCGGTTGCTGTACAGTCTCCTGAAATGATCACCGAGTGGATGGCAGATGGTCCCGGACGCTGGATATCACCACTCGTATGGGAAGAGAGAGCGCACCAGGCAATGTCCTCGTCCAATCCGCTTCCTGATGATGAAGTGTATGTTCCAACTCTGGCACTCATTGGTGTGGGTGGCGTGAGGCCAAACTCTGGTCACAGGTTTATAGTGGGTGAACATGAGCCGATGATGAGTAACCTGCAGCCAGAGCTGGGCAAAATGATCGAGCTTCTCGATAAATATACGCAGAATGGCAAATCCGCAATCTCCTGCGCTGTAGGAGACCTTTGCAACCGACTGTTTGTTACTCTTGCCGCTCAGAAGGGTCTCCCACCGGCAGTTCTGGCTGAACTGAACGAATACGTTCAGTATATCAATGAGCGCCTGCTTTCCATCACTTTCGAACAGCTTTACTACGTTCCCAAAGTACTGGTTGTAGCAGGTGGAGCAAGTAAGGTAGATGCAATTCATTCCGCTTTGGAATGGCAGGCAATGGGATGGAAACAGCCACTTATTCACGACCTTTGCACCGACAAAGACACCGCTATGCGGCTGCTTGAGTTAAGACGAACTTTCAGTGGCAGAAGAGCACAGTAATCTGATCTTCTAAAACCGGATGATTTATCAGCGTTTCATCTCAACATAATCAGAACTACTCAGGTGCATATTCACCTGAGTAGTTTTTTTGCTGAAATGACGAGATATCAGGCTGTAGATGGCTGCAAGATGTAAAAGGCTGGGCTGACGGTGTAATATAATATAACATTTAAGTGAGGTGACATTTGGATTTTAATGCTGCTTTGGAGTACATGGGTACACTGCTTAGATTTGGCTGGAAACCTGGAAACGACAGGATATCTGAATTAGCCAGACTACTTGGAAATCCCCATCTCAAAGTGCCTGCCATTCATATAGCTGGAACTAAAGGAAAAGGTTCTACCACAGCTTTAACTGCAGCAATTTTGAAGGAAGCTGGTTTTGTAACTGGAGCCTATTTTTCCCCCTATGTCTATAATGTTAGAGAGCGCATCCAGTTAAACGGCGATATGCTCACAGAAAAGGAATTTGCTGATCTGGTAACAGAGATCAAGCCTTTTATTGAAAAGATCGCACAAACCCCACTTGGGCAAACTACAGAATTCGAACTGAAAACTATTATGGGATTCTGTCATTTTGCCAATAGTAACGCTGACTATTCCTGTATTGAAGTTGGATTGGGAGGCAGACTGGATGCCACCAATATTCTTCAGCCTGAGGTGTCAGTAATTACTAATATTGGCCTCGATCATACTGAGCTGCTTGGAGACACACACAGCTTAATCGCTGCTGAAAAAGCCGGCATAATTAAAACTGGAGTGGAGTGTATAACTGCAACTCATAATATGGAAGCCTTAGACAAGATTTCTGAAATAGCCAGGAGCAGAGATTCAAAACTGTATCTGGTTGAAGAAGAGCAGAATGCAAAGGATACGCCGTTCTCAATAACCTGGAAATTAACATCTAAAGACGACCCGCATGCATCTCCAGTAACCATAACTACTCCCAATAAAGTCTATCGGGATCTTCATGTTAAACTTCCAGGAATTTATCAGCGTGAGAATGCAGCCTGTGCTGTAGCTGCTGCTGAGCTCGCTCTCTCCAAGCGGTCTGTCACATTAACAGAGAATACAGTACGAAGAGCGCTTGCCAACACTACCCTGCCGGGCAGAATGGAAACTGTTTACACGGAAAGTGGCACAGCACTTGTTCTGGATGGCGCACACAATGCTCTTGCCGCTGAAGCTCTGGCCGGAGCTGTGAAGGCTCTTCTACAAAGAGAGGAAAGAAGAGATCTACATATAGTGCTTGGCATGCTGCACGGACACGCTCCTGAGGGTGTGATAACGGCACTCGCACCCATGGCAAAAACAGTAATATGCTGCCAGCCAACTTGGAAAAGAGCTTTACCGTATTTAGAATTAATGCATGTTGCGAATAAATACCATAATAACGTAATGTGTGAGCCAGACGTTGTACATGCTGTCGATTTGGCATTAAACATAGCCGGTCCCGAAGATATGGTACTGGTTACCGGATCATTTTATACAGTTGGACAGTGCGAGAGTCTGGTTAAAAAGATACCGTGTGGTACAATATAATAGTATTGAGCAAGGAGAAACAAAATGGCAAAGAAAGATACATCTAAAACCAACGTTACTGCCCGTGCCGAACTGAAAGCACAGCAGGCTACATGCCGCTTTTGTGGAAAGAAACCGGAAGTAATTCGAGTTCTCACTCCAGCAGGCAAAGCAAGAATGTTCCGCAAGTGCTGTGCAACAGCAGGAATAGCTGCTTAACCATAACGTTACATGTGTAATTTGAAATCCGCGCGCAGTTTATCTGCACGCGGATTTTGCTGTTTGTGTTGATATTTATCAATATAATTGACGCGATATGAAATAGTGTGCTACTATAATATCGTTTACCGGTGTACTTTTGACGGATTGTGATGATTATTGCAACATAATAACCGTATTATTCGTCAATCACGATATCGGATAACTTCCGAATTACAGCACATGATTACATAAGTAAACGCATGTTCTGTTAGCATATCATCCGCGCTGAGGCGGTTGCTGAAGAAGCTGGATACAAGGAAACTCTTCTTCAAATATCGATTAAGTACAAGATGTATATTTTAACAATATGCTTTGCTCCATGAATCAGTGGCTGTAAATAACTACAGTGAAGCAAATGAATTGCTTCAATATCTCTCATGGAGACAAGACTAATGAGAAAAATGTTGCCCTTCCTGGGCGCTTCCCTCACAATGCTTGCAGCGGCATGGGCAGTTCCTTCCCATGCACAGGACAATCCTTTCAAGGATGTTCCTACTGATCACTGGGCATATCAAGCCGTGACCGACCTGCAGCAGAAAGGTATCCTCCTCGGATACCCAGATGGTTACTTCCGTGGTAACCGCACCCTTACCCGATACGAGTTCGCAGTAGCCCTCGAGCGCTTGCTCAAGAACCTTCCTGCCGGAACTGCTGGCCCAGCCGGCCCAGCCGGTCCTCAGGGAGATCAGGGTCCTGCCGGTCCTGCTGGCAATGGTTTCACACCTGACGAAGTTGCTGAGCTGCAGAGACTCACCAATGAGTTCGGTCCTGACATGCAGGAACTTGGGGCAAACGTCAAAGCTCTTCAGAGCCGACTTGACGACCTCGCAGACAGAGTAGACAGATTAGAGAAAAAAGTGGATAGTCTGCCTGTCATAACAGGTAGCCTCTACACAGGCTTCCGTGGTAACCTCTCCCGCAACGCGTTCGTAGATGCATCGGGTACTCCACAGGCAAAGTCAAGCTCACTCTTCAACAACATGCCGTTCGTCACAGACTTCCACCTTGGCATCAAGATGGCACTCAAAGACAACGTCACTGTATATGCAGAGCCAGTAATCTCAAACTACCTCACATACACAAGTGGTGGAATAAACCCAGATCTGGGCGGAAACATTGCAGGAACTCCTGCTGGTGCTCTTAAGGAGCAGGGTTCGCTATACAAAGCATACGTTGCCCTTCCTGTACTTGGTGGCCACTTCGAGATGGGACGCGTTGGTGTTGGACCTATCACCGACCTTACCTGGAAGAGACCAGACATTGATCAGTACTTCAAAGTTCCAGAATATGAGAACGGCGAGTGGATCTTTGACGGTGCAGACTACACCCACAAGTTCGGCAGTGTGAGCACAGTAGTGATGGCTGGTTCATACCAGACCACCAGCACAACTTCCGCTGGTTCAATCCGAAAGAATATGTCGATGATGAGGATCTCAAATACGCAGGCACTGGCCACTATCGAGATGATGCACATTTTAACCGTATCATTAAAGCTGAGCGTATACGCAATTACAACGATGTCTGGCAGGAAGCGAACGAACTGGTCGATGGCAATCCGATTGGTCCAGTTGTCGTAAGGGGCGAGCAAGCCAGCCTGCACATCTGGCGTCATTCGATCGCGTTTTTCAACCGCCATGGTCAGCGCAGCACGGGCAAAC
>JAJZFJ010000011.1 GCA_021805395.1 bacterium | reverse complement strand
GTAAAGATGTGCTAATGTGTACTCCTGCAGCTCCTTGAGCGAATCGAATTGTCCTCTTAATAACAAAGCACGCACAAAGCATGAGCTAACGCCATGGTAGAGATTTTTAATTGGTTGAGAATCTGGGTAGCGATTTGGATTTCCTGACTTCCATATTGTGAAGTTCGGGGCAAGAATAAATCCATTTCCTGACAGATCAACCCCACTAATTTGTTCTTTCTCCAAATATATCAAAATATCTTCTGATAGATAAGGAGCAAGTATCATAGGAGTTAAAGCATGTATTTTCGCAACACGTGTTGCACGTGACATTTGTGTAGTAATAGATTGAGGTGTACTCCGCAAGGAACAGAAAAGTGCAAAATCCTGATGCCAAGTTCTAGAAGTGACCTTTAAAATTGCATCCATTTCAGGATATTGTGGAACTCGTGAAATTAGGCAAAATGATGTAAAAGGTAAGTCTAGCTGTCCACTCTCAATGAGTTTAAGCATCACGTCACGAGAAAGTGTGATTTTACGATTAACAAATTGTCTATCTTGGTGTGGTTGCATACTTATAAGACGAAGGAAGTTATAAATAGTTTCCAATATATGGCACATTTCCGAAATCGGAAAGTGTGCGAATATTGGAAACCTCTTCCTCAACATCATCTGGGTGCCACTGGATGATAGATGTCCAGAACGCACTGGATTGAAAGTGCAATGAGTTCACAAATGTATTCTCTCACCTCCTGCTTGTTGAAAAAATGCCAAACAAACAGAAACCCCTCCATTTTCAAGATGGAGGGGTGTGTTTAGCTTAAAACCGCAGCCTACTTGATGGCTGCATCATATATGGCAGATACCACATTCCAGTTAACAGTATTCCACCATGCATTGAGGTAATCAGGGCGTTTGTTCTGATATTTGAGGTAGTATGCATGCTCCCAAACATCCACTCCCAGCACTGGCTTTTTGTCTTCCATCAGGGGGCTGTCCTGATTTGGAGTAGAGAGTACTACCAGCTTGCCACCATCAACAGCCAGCCACGACCAGCCACTGCCAAATCTTTTTGCGCCAGCTTCATTTATCTGTTTCTTCAGAGTATCGAGATCTCCAAATGTGGAATCTATCGCTGCTGCCAGAGATCCTGTTGGAGTACTGCTTCCACCTGGTTTCATAATTTCCCAGAAGAGGGTGTGGTTAGCGTGTCCACCACCATTGTTTCGCACAGCAGTTCGTACTGCTTCTGGCACTCTGCTCAGATTAGATATGATCTCTTCCACAGAGTTCTCATAAAATTCGGGATAATCTTTCAGTGCCGCATTCAGGTTGGTTACATACGCCTGATGATGTTTATCGTGATGGATTTGCATGGTCATGGCATCAATATGAGGTTCCAGGGCATCAAATGCATAACCGAGTGCGGGAACGGTAAATTCTGGCATTTCTTAAAATCTCCTTCAGGGGAATGTGCAGTGTTAACTGCTATATGGTTACATAATAGAGTCTACTACAGATTAAGTGTTTTTGTTACACCTGGGCACCGGCTAATCTGGAGAGACGTATGGAACCATATAAGATATGGATCAATCAATATTAGTATAAAAGGAAGTAAAAAAATGAAAATCAAGATTACCCGATATCTCATTGGTGCCAGCTTCTTATTAATACCTCTTGCATCTATTGCTGGAGGTGTTGCGGCAGGAGGTGCTACTGGCGGACCTCCAGCCATAACGGCAACAACCGATGCACGAATTGCTCTTCTTGCAATAAATCCAGATAGTCTTGTAGCAAATATGCGTCTTGCAGCCGGTATGTCACAACAGGTACCCGCTTATGTTAGCAGGACTGGCAGCACCGGTGGGGTTGCTGGCCGATACCTGGTGAAGGCAACCAACATTGCGGTATTAATGAACGACCAATTGTTAGCACATAGAGTTGAATATCTAGTGTCAGCAATGGCCGCAATTCAGTACAGAAACAAAAATGGTGCACTATACACAAGTCTACCTGCCAAAAAATGGCTGGATAATGTAAAAAGAGGCACAATTACACACGTTAGCACATCTCCCTGGATTGCAACTGCACAGAACTTGACTGGGCTCGCGGTTGCAGCTTCCAAACTATCGGATCCCCAGGCAAGAACCATTCTCGCAAGGAATGCCGACTGGGTTGTGAACACTACCAAATCTCTGACTATAGTGGATTGGGTTAAGATGGCAGGTGGTGAGCATACTGGAATGGCAAGAGCACTTATCCTCGCCTCCAAAGTTACCGGCAACAACAGCTATCTCAAAACCGCTGACTATTTCAGGAAAGCTGCTGAGACTAATCCTGCAGCATTTGCCCGTGAGCAGTTGGTGGCTTCAGCACATCTTCTGCTATCCTGATTAATCAATCAGATCAGAGCATATAGTGTTGTTCTAGCAGGATTCAGCTGATGGCTGAGACTATTAGATGAGGGATGGGATGGTGTCATACTCAGATAGCTAATTCTTAGAAGGAATCTGCCTGAAGTGTGATGGTGAATTTCAACATTCTTTATGCAGCGTTTGTATTTCTGGTGCGTAAGAACATCCTGTTCATCAATTAATTGCACACCCGTGGAATTCAGATGTAATGTCGATCAAACAAAACTCACTGGTGATCCTCCATAAGCGGTCACCAGTGAGTCCGTTTTAACTTATCCAGTTAACCTTACACTTTCAGTATAAAAACTCCACCATTCCCGTCAGCGAGTCAGATCCAGGGTTGTTCTGTTTACGATACTCAATCTCCAGCAACACATTTTGTGCTGGCTGATGCGTGATAGAGAGTGTGTACGCATCCGTATCTGGTGTTCCAGTTATTCCTGCAGACCGTGCAGTATCATATCGTAGAGAAATGGCGGTTTGATGGCTGAAGAACAGATCACTTTCGATAATTGTTCCATAACTGCTCACCATCTTGCCAGCAGCAACATTATCCACACCATATAGCAGACCACCATTCAGTTCTAACTGGAGTTTGGGAATACCACGAGAAGCGGGTTCCAGATATTTGCTATAAGTCCCAAACACACCCATCCTCTGAAAGTTATCCTGAATTCCCAATGTCTGCAGCTGACGTCGCCCGTTATAGTAGAAACCACTGATTGCCGATCCCTGATTCCCTACCAGATAGTCAGTTTGCAGAATGACATCATGCATACCCTGCCCATCATACGCGATATTTTGCGAAGAGCCATCTTCCTTGATGCCATATAACCACGACAGCCGTGTGCTGAATGGACCATCCGTGTATCCTCCCTGAATACCAGTTTCATAGGCGCCCAGAGCAAAATCACCCAAAGCTCCATTAGTTCCAGCCAATGGTCCATTTGCGCCATATAGCATTGCATCTGTAATCGTATAGGAGCGATCACCAAGCTGTTGATACCCATCTACAATAGGCATTTGTCCTAATTTTAACGACCAGAATGCTCCTTTTGCACCTGTATTATACTGGGCCCAAAAATCGGAAAAACCAGACTGTGAACCATCTCTAAAACCTGTGGTATATCGCAAATTGACTGCCCACTGCTTTCCGAGTGAAGTAGCAAAAGCGGTGTCTACACCCGCTACATCAATGTTTGGAACAGTACGCGTTCTGGCAACTAATGCGGTGAGCGCTAACGCTACAGAATTCTTGAGAGTTACCGGTTGTACAACATTGGAAGGTAATCTGAATCCAGCACGTAAAAAAGCATAACCAAACGGAGTTAATCCAGGAATCATAGTGTGGCAAGTGGCACACTTTAGATGGAACTTTCTTGCAAATTGAGGAAATGCGTAAGATGTATTTGTTATTAGAAAAATTGAGATTACTGCTAGTATGGCAGTGCAGACATTGTAGATTACAGAGTTCCGGCTATTGCGCATGGATGACCTCCAGTTGTTATACAGCATAAAGCAAATGGGATTTTAAAATCCCATTTGCCGTAAGATTTGTTGTTATTTGGTAACTGACGGAACGAGTGGAAGAACCTTCCCTCCGTCTTTCGCCAGCAGTGTATTCAACTGAACTGCCTTCTTTGCAGTCCAGTCATTCTTCAGATTGAGCTGAAGGAGAGAGCCGCCGTTGACCAGCTTCGCACTATTCACTCCAATCGGCTTTAACAAATTGAGCAGATCAGTGCTGGAAATTGAAGTGATTCCAGAAACAGGTACCAGCGCCTGCTTTCTAGTGATGTACAGATCTTTTATGCCAGAAGCAGAATTTCCGTCGGTGTTGAAAACCACTCGGATTCCGGTTCCTTCTGGAAGTGAAGAGAGTACATTTGCTGCATCGTAACTTTTGAAATGCTCCCAGCCAATACATTCCAGATTTGGTTCTCCACATCCGCACATCGAACATACTTTGGAACCGTCAACCAGTTTGAATGGTTGGAACTGTCCACAGTGATGGCAAATACCTCCGAATATCGTTGTTGGATTTACGACTGTCTGGATAGGAGCAGTAGATCCCACCTCAAAAAGAGTAAGGTTTGTGTTTGCAATAGAACTTACCGAACCCAGAACACCTGCACTTGTCCACGCATCGGCTGATTTCGCATTTGCAAAACCTGTAACACATATCAAAGACATCAGACTTACTGAAGTCAATAGTTGTCTAGTTGTACTTGTTTTCATTTTATTTCCCTCCTGCTTTCATTACATCCTCAGTATGAACTACTATGCTATGGGAAGGCATCCTCGCTTTGACGTATTTATAAATAAGATGAAGAAAAATGCTCGAAATATGGAAGCGAAATGTATACAGGAGATAAAGAGTAACGATCTGATATCATCTGGAAATTGTCTGAAAATCCGTAAGTTGAACAATCACATTAATACATTCCGTAAATTGAAGGATGCTGAATCTTAAAATTTCACGATTGATTAAAGTTGTATGTATTCTCACATAATTTCATTGAATATAAATCATACGAATATTTTTTTAAACTTAAGTATAATACTAACCTCTCCTTAAGTTCACGTTTGGTTGCTGAACACAATGTTTACAATTCTCACCGCTTCAGCAGAATATGCTGTACTCGTTTCCAAGAACATAAACGGAATTCTTGTACTTTAGCCCTAATTGAAGGCATAACAGAACTGCATATTGCATTTTGTCTGAAAGTATGCTAATATTCACTATTGTAGTTACTATTTCGGCTACCCGGCCATAAACCCCCTCCCCCTCCGGGCTGTTGCGAATTGAAAGAGCACAGCATGGATTTAAGCACTCGTCAAGGTCGTAGAGAACAGGGACAACGTCTCCAGGAAGCAGTCGAGAGATCCGGCATGTCTATTGAAGACCTCGCCACTCGAATTGGCTGTTCACGTGCCCTCATCTACCAGTATGTATCCGGCAGCACGCTTGCACAACCAGATAGATTACAGCAAATCTCTCAGATCTGTCAGGTGCCTCTAACCTACTTTTATGATGACAATCCGGACGCCAGAACTGAATCCCCTCCTCCTTCAGATATGGCATCCCGCCTTGCAGAGAGCATCCAAAACCTGCAGGAACTGGCAGACGCTCAACAAAATCCACCCGATCAGAGAGCACTCGTAGCAACCAGTGAGCGCATTGTATCGCTCGCACAGCAGAGTGGCGACAGAACGCTTCAAGCCCAGGCACAAGAACGGTTAGGTCAAGCTTTGCTATGCATCGGAGAGTATCCTCGTGCAATTGATGTGCTTACACGTGCTCTCGCACTGTCTCAGGAGATAAAAGATCAGGCAATGGAGGCAAGCACCCGTCAGAGTTTAGGCAACGCTCTGCTAGCCACTGGACGAACAAATGAGGCAAAAGAGCAGTATGCACACAATACAGAACCCACCATGCCAATTCATCATCGCTGGAGAGGTCTTTTAGCGTTAGGTGCTATAGACGAACAGCATGGCGAATATTCTAAAGCAATGGAACGTTTTGATGAGGCTTCCCTGTTACTTGAAGAGAGTGATGAGTCCAGTGAGATAGGACAAAAAGAGGCGGTACTGGGGCTTCTCTATGTAAATGCTAACAGAACGAACGTCTATATGGATGGTGGAGATTTCAGTGGGGCAAGGGCGCTAGCTGAAAAGTGTTTGAGTGATGCGGAATCAAATGGCAATGCAGATCAGTTTTTAGAAGCCAGATTTAACATTGCATGGTGCGACCTTCATACAGGAAAATGGTCAAACGCCTATCGCGGACTGAAAACTCTCATCCAGTTTGCAAGATTTGTGGAAGACAAGCGTCGGGAAACAATGGCAAGGGCATGGCTAGGCATCCTATATGCCGCTATGGGAATGCCAGATGAGGCTCTTCAGGAGGGCAAGGAAGCCCTGTCGGCTGCATTAGGACGAGGTGACAGGCTTTCAGAGCTATATGCCCAGCTTGCTTTGGCGGATGCTTATGCATCACAATCACAGAGGCTTGGCGAAGCGAGATACCACACTGAGCAGGCCATTACTGTAGCAAGAGCGCTTCGTCTTGAGCGTGCCGAAGCTGAGTGCAGACTAAGGCTCTGCAGACTTCTTTTCCAGCTGAAGGAGTTTGAGCCTGCAATGGAATCGGTGGATCGTGCACTACTGCTGAGCAACAAACTGGGTGCACGGCACCTGGAAGCTGTAGCGCTTTCCTGGAAATCGAGACTTTTAACGGGAGACACAGCAGTTACAGTTGCGAAAAGAGCCGTGGAACTGGCTCAGGCCACTGAGAACCTTGAAGGGCTATTCAGAGGTCTTACGGCTCTGGGGTTTGCCACACAGCTTTCAGATAGCATTGAGATGAGAAATGCATTTGAAAGAGCTTTTGAACTCGTTGAACAACTTAGAACCGAGATGTCTAAAGCAGGCTTGGATGACACCATACTTGAAATTGAGGACTATCTGGAACCTGTTACATTACTGACGCAATCACTCATAGACAATGGTCAAAAAGAGGATGCTGTTGCACTAATGGACAGAATTTCCTGGCTTCCCTTCAGTCAAAAATTTGCTATGAATTAACAGTTCCGTGCGAGGAAACCGTGTGAAGAAAAGTGATTACTAGATGAAAACAAAACTTATCCTATCTGTCATTGCACTCACAGTAACTGCATCCATGCTAACGGGATGTAGCAGCGGTGGTTCTTTCTTCACAGGTGGTAGTGTTCCCCCTGGCAGGTCGACAATTATTGGACAGGTTGTGGCAGCGACGGGAAGCCATGCTCCAATCGCTGATGCCATTGTTACGATCACCACAATGCCACCTAACAGCGGACTGTTAACATACAGAGTATATACGAACAGTAGCGGAAACTTCGAAGTCGATGGACTCCCAACAGGTGTGGTGAATAGCAATGTGACAGTTTCAGTTACATCCAATTCAGGAGCTTTTCAGCCACAAACAATCGATTTTCTACTGGCTAACCAGCGAGGAACAAATGTAATAATGGCACTCCCTCCTGTGGGTTACAACCTGCAGCAGGTTGCAAAGGTTGTGGTAACCCCTAACAACAATGCATCACCCGGTGGAGCACTCTATACTGCAGAAACACTGGACGCAAATGGCAATGTCCTTCCCATCCTGCCGAGTATTGTACTGGATGGTGGGATTGGTCAACTTGCATCCAGCAACGCCTTCACCGTGTCAAACGAACCCAACCAGTCAGGTGGTGTCTACACTATAAACAGCATTACAGTAGAGGTAGTAAATGGTGCCACAGTACCAGTAACAGATACCATAACTCCTTAAGTTTATGGTATCTGTGGATGTATTGAGTTATCCGGTAAAGCATTATGAAAACAGAGACAATTTCAGAGATTAGCAGTTCTGGAGCAGCCTGCCACATTTACAGTTGTAAACTATTAGTGTGACGATTGAAGGTATTAATTCATATTGACAGGTAGAATAAGGTCTTGTAATTTCGGGGAGCAAATGTTCTGTCTCTGCAAACCAGGCAATCCATTTTCAGCTTTTGAAGTGAGTTATTCACCAGAAGTAAATCTCAGATCAAATTCGTTTTTATAATATAGCTACTACTTGATAACAGATGCTGGAAACGAACACGGATGATAAAACAGCAAATTGCCGAGGCAAGAACCCTATTACAACAGAGAACTAGGATATGCAATGTTGAAGAGCATTCATCTCTTGGAATTTTATTGATGCATCTCTGGCATGAAGATAAAGAGATAAGGGAAGTTTCGGCTTTATCCATCGCAGGAGGCACTGCCAATGAGATGTATAAACCACATTATGGTCACTTTGGTACCCAGTTATTAACTACCCTAAAACAGGAGTATCCAGATAAACCGGGTGACGTAAATGAGGCATATAGCAACGTTGGCAACATACTTAAACTACTCTTATACAGAACCGTAATCGATCTCAAAGGTTTGAGTAATATGCATTTTTCTTTCCTGAGCGGTTCATTATATCTTGCTCTGCTTGCCAACTGTCGAGATCAAATCGAAAGTATACGAAGATTAGGGATTCACTCAGCACACTATGAGCTTTGTGATTTACTCCTAACCCTCCAGTCTGTAAATCTTACTGCCAGACTGAATGTACAGGATGCAAATGTGATTCAAAGGCTTGCTGCCCATGCGTTAGCATCCTTCGATCCCAGCCATACGCCGCATCTCTGGAATTTAATGAAAAGCAGTGCTGCAAGAGATCAAAAAGCAGTTCAACCAGTTCTTGATGCACTTCATCATCCAAGAGCGAGTACACATATACTGGATGCAATGACACTTATAACAGGGCAGCAGAAGATTAAAATGCTTACGTGTTTAGGACGGATCGGAAGTGAAGATGCTCTTCCAACTCTCAATTGCTTAACCACAACCAAAAATAGAGCAGTACGGTCAGCAGCAAAATCAGCTGTCCACAACATCATAAGCAAGAACAAGGTATCCCCTCATCATACTCTATTGCGTCCGAATACAATTATAAAGGATGAAAAAACCAGTCTTCTCCGTCCTAACAAATCGCATGATAAAGGTGTGGACAATAACATGCTTCACATAATAGATACACATGACGAGCAAAGTTGACGCACCTTTTTTATATTTAAGTGACTTATGGTGTGAAGGGGAGATTGCAGAGAATGCTGTAAGAACTCTTTATCAGGCTGATAGCGCCTACTATCCAAAAGTGGGAACAATGTTCCTGACAGGATTAAGAGCCCGGATACCCAGAATACCTTCAGAATTAACATTGCAGCTTCAAGAAGTGTCTGTGGAGGTTTCTCATGTAGCGATTACGCTAATGGGAACTCACGTTGTTGAGAATATTGAGGCGTTATTGGACTGTGCACTGCAACCATTGCCTAATCTAAAACAACCGATTGGCGTAGAGACACTATGCTCAGGAATCTTCTTCTTGTATAATCACTTATGGTACACTTCCCTTCCTAAACCTTTACGAAATAAACTTCACCAGACATACTGTACGTTACTTGTAAATATGCCGCCAGATACTCTCGACATCTTTTGGAATTTAATTGAAAATGATGATCCACTCTGGAATTATCCGTTACTCCAAACCATGGATGAAATTTGCAATCTACACTCTTTGAACCATTTACTCTATGGATTGCAACATTGTAAAACCGACTATATGAGAAACAGTCTGATATTAGCTCTGGAAAAAGTAGGCGATCCAAGCTGTCTTGAACCTCTCAAAACATTAGAACGTCAATCCGCAATTACAGACTGGCCAGTGGCTCGTTTAATCGCTCGAGCAATCCGTACGATACAACGACAGTACAATCTATTTGATGGAAAAGACCTGCTGCTGCCGGTAAATTATTCTTCCAGCTCTCCCAACCTGCTCCTACCCATGTAGAAGAAACAGGATATTCCCATGAGACAATATGTCTTTGATAATTACAGGCTATGGAAGCAGAAATTATTTCTGAATAATATTTTTAATATATTCACATAAAATTTAAAGTAACCATTGTGCAAATGCAGTAGTCATAATAGGTATCTTTATGGACTGAGCAGGGAATAAATACTATATCTAAGTATAGAAATTGCTGATTTTCCAGGGTTGGGAACTAAATTCAAATAGAAGTAGTTTATTAAATGGTACGGGTAAGACAAGTGAAGTTTAGGATATTTCCTTAAAATGATTTCGCAAACAAGTATTCATTTCTCATACAGCTATGGGTACAAATAAAATTTCATACTTTTGCTTATGACATCGCCAGTCTCAATGAATGATGAATTGCATGTCGTTAGCAGATGCAAACGAGCCCTTGATCCGTATTGGGCCGTTAATCTTAACATAGGGAGAAATCCAATTGTTTTATTCAGCACAACGAAGTAGGCGTGGCTTTACGCTTATAGAACTACTTGTTGTTATTGCCATTATCGCTATATTAGCAGCGATCCTCTTTCCGGTTTTTGCCCAGGCTCGAGAGAAAGCACGAGCTGCCACCTGCCTCTCTAATATGAACCAACAGGGTTTGGCAATAATGATGTATAACCAGGATTATGACCAGCACTATCCACAGGGTGTCTTAAATAACGTGACAGGTGGCGGCTGGAACAATGGGTATTTCTGGACAGCTCCACCTACCTTAAGAACAACATCAGCTTACAATCAGGCTCTGCGAGGTTGTTCCTGGGCAAATGCTGTCCAGCCATATATGAAAAATTATGGTGCTCTGGACTGCCCATCTACATCAATATGGAATTTATCGAACACTAACCCTCCTGGAACCCCACGAATTGCTGATACATTCAATGGAGATTTAGCAAGCTATCCTGATGCTGGTGTGCTAGAACCTGCAGCAGTTATTTTAGTCTGGACTGGACATAACAAAGAAGCAACAGATGGATATAGCAGCGTCAATCCCGAACTCCAGTGCTCAGATGCAACTGCTCCATGCGTATATCAGCCAACCGCAAACGCGAATGGAGTATGCCCTGCAGGTAATGGTGGTACGGATGTACTCTTTGAATTTGGTGGACAAACTAGCTATAACGACTGGGTTCACGAAAACGGTGACAATGTATGCTTTGCCGATGGTCATGCAAAGTGGAGTCCATTCCAGAACAACTATCTTGTAGATCCATGGATTGAAGATAACACTGGACTAGTCGTTTCTGCTGCAGGGACATATAGTTACCAGTATGATGGCTGTCATGCTTGGCTTTTCAGACCTGATTATCAGCCTTAAGATTCAGAATATCTCGGTAGAACTCACCATGATGTTATACTGTCAGGGTGAGTTCTATTCTATTCCCAAGGAATTTATCTATGAACCCTACAAAAGCTCTATCACTCAGCATCATTATCTCAGCATTAACAATATGTCTAACAGGGTGCAGCGGTCAGACAAGTACACCTCCACCGACTCCACCAGCTGGCTCTCCTCAGCCGATGACTCGCACTATGAAGACGCAGACTCCTGGTGGACAAGTAGCCAAGCCTAATGCTATGTAGCTAAACTTTGCATTTCACAGCTAAAAAAGATGTAGCCGAGAAATCTTGGTTACATCTTTTTTAGTGTAGAGGTATGCAAAGTAGTTTATCAGAATATTGTTTTTTTGCTGAATTGATAGCTTTCCACTCAAAACTTTATGTTCTTTTATACAGAAGATTTCTTTGGAGAGCAAAATGCCCATCGATCTGTTTCACATAGGTATACTTATAATCAATGAGTATCCATGGTAAAAAAGAAGCAGTAGTTGTTGGTGGAGGAGTAGCCGGCATCACTGCTGCCACTCTACTGGCTGAGGCAGGCATCATGGTTCGCCTGATAGAAAAGCGACCACTGCTAGGTGGAAGAGCCTCCTCATACCTGGATGTTCAGACAGGTGAAAGAGTGGATGAGTGTCAGCATGGTACTCTTCGCTGTTGTACACATCTCGCAGCCCTCTTCACAAGACTTGGCATATCTGATCAGCTTCGCTATTTCGACAGCCTCACGTTCATCGATGGTGATGGCAAGCTCTCAAACATAAGCTCCTCCTGGCTGCCTGCCCCCCTTCATACCTCCATATCATTTTTAATATTCAAATCTCTAAAGCTCAAGGATAAGACAGCAATTGCAAATGGTATGCTTCATATGTTGCGATCTCCAAGCAAACCAGACCTCGATAACATCAACACTGCACAGTGGTTTAAAGCCACCGGCCAGACAGAAAGAGCTATCAGTCGATTTTGGCGGCCAATTTTAGTAAGTGCCTGTAATGAAGAGCCAGAGTTCATCTCATGTCGCCATTCATTCAAAGTTTTCAGGGACGCATTCCTGGCTAATCGAAACGGCTTTCATTTCGGAGTACCAACAAAACCTTTAGCTTCTCTGTATACCGAGCCAACCATCAAGTTTATTGAAGATCGAGGAGGCTGTGTACAGACACGCACCACAGTTGTGAAACTGAATGCCTATGAAAACGGTATCAATTCTCTGATGTTACAGGGTGGTGAGTCGATATGTGCCGATGGATATATTGTGACACTGCAATGTGATCTGATTGATCGTATCATACCTGCCGAAATTATAGGTATTAACCCCGGTTATTGGGAACATTTGAAGGACATCTCTCTCGTACCCATTATGGGCGTGCATTTATGGTTCAAGGAGACAATCGACTGCCCACCTGCATTAGCACTACTGGACAGAAAGATGGAGTGGATATTCAATCGATCATTACTTTATAAAAGTGCTGAGAATGCGGGCACATTCCTTAGCCTTGTTGTGAGTGCATCCAGAAACTATGAGGGAATTCCAAAGGACGAGATAGTTAAGACAGCTTTACAGGAGATTCACGAAGTTCTACCAGACACAGCAAGCTTCCAGCCCACAAGAACGGCTGTCGTTCGCTGGCCGCGTGCTACCTTATCTCCAAGGCCGGGGGTCGATGGCTATCGCCCAGGGACTGATTGTGGAGCAGACAATCTGTTCATTGCCGGTGAATGGACCAATACGGGCTGGCCTTCCACTATGGAAGGTGCTGCAAGGAGTGGGTATGCCGCAGCTACTGCGCTTTTGACCCGATGGGGATTCTCACCGCCCGCTGCAATTCCAGATTTGCCCGTTGAAGGGTTATCAAAATTTTTATTGCGCAAATGGGATATTTAGTTATGTATGCTAACACATCAGATTGAGGTGAATAGAGAGTGACAAACAACTCGTTTGGAAATGAGAAAATTCACAGAAGACGTAGAGGCAAGATCTTGTTTACAACATCCTCCCTCTGTGTGATGCTATTACTGGGGGCCGGTCCTGTGAGAGTTTGGGCTGCCAATAAAATGCTCTTTTCTGGTGTGCTTCACAACAATACCTCCACTGTGAGATCAGCTTTAAAGTTAGGTGCAGATGTGAACCGGTATGAAGAGGGTCCATCTCGCAAGCCGACACCAGCAGTATTTTTCCATAACGCGCTTAGAGGAGAACTGCATAATCCAAGAACACCTCGAGCTACCCCACTCATGCTTGCTGTCATGAATGGGGATCTCTCGATGGTGAAACTGCTCTTACGACATGGTGCTGCTGTAGATGCCAGAGATGAGTTTGGATTCACAGCCCTCTTCATGGCAATCTCAGACAGACGGCCAGATATCGCTGACACGCTTCTACATTATGGCGCCAACCCGAATATTGGCGATGACCTTCACATGACGGCACTGTGCTGGGCTATCTTAATGGGTGATAATGCCGTTGCCGACACACTTCTCAAAGACAGGGCTAATCCCAATCAGAAGGATGAAGATGGAATCGCACCCATCTACCTTGCCACATTGGAACGCCGGACTTCAGTTGTGAAAGAGCTGGGCAGGTATGGGGCAGATCCAAATGCCAGTTTTCATGGCTATCCAGCTCTTCATGTGGCTATCGCTCAGCATGATGCAGCAACAGCGAAAGCACTCCTAGCATTAGGTGCCAAGAAGGTTGACAATCTTGCGCTAAGCAGACTCCTGCAACAGGCAGTACCTTCAGATGTGTATACAGGGAGTGTGGAGAGATTTGCTCATATCCATCCACACTCTTGATGTTAATATAGAGTTTCTTATGGCTTTGTGACTGGTGGAGGAGCAAATGCGAAGTCTCCGCTGCTTACTTTCCAGTCATTGCCAAAGAACCCGGCTGCCAATACCCCCTCATCACCATTTACCAGCACATTGCTGCTCATCACGGTACAGTCTGGCCAGCCAACTCCTGACATAAATACCGGCAATCTGTCCGTTAACTTCATCCCTTCTAGCCCCGAACCGCTGACTGCTCCTATGTATGCAGTTGAGCTGCCGGCTCTGGGACGGAGGAACAGGCATGCCAGATTGCTGCCATCAAACACATGATGACCAACCAGGATTGTGCCATTGCTCACTTTTATGGGACTATTAGGCAGAAGAACTTTCCACATGCTGTTCGTTTCACTATTACCATAAAGGATTACACTCTGGTTTTTGTCTTGATCTGGATTGTACTGTGTGTATGGCTTGATTTCCACTGACCCATTTCCCCTGTACCAGAAGGTTTCAGCATCAAATCTCGCCTTATCATACGCCCACTTGTTCTCTTGAGGAGTACCATGTGTTCCATATACTAAACAGAAGCGATGAGTGAATGCAAGCTTGAAAGGACCGCTACGTGCAGGGCTTTTGAACTCGGACAATGGCGCAGGTGCAGTGATCCAGCTATTCCCCACGTGCTCCAGCCACAGTATGCCAGATTGGGGCCATGCTACCGAGAATGAGGTGTTGCCATCCAGCTCTATATTCACTGGCAGATCAGGCTGAATGATCGAATTCAGGTTAATCCTCAACAGACTTAAATTGCTGGTTGTCCCATGAAATAGTCTCAAACCAGGATCGAATATAATGTTGGCGTTTGTGGGCTCCAATGCTTTGATCTGCTGCCAAATTGTCAGCCAGTCGTCATGCGCAGTTACGCCAGGGTTCTCAGTTGTGAAATTGATATGGCGCATGGCTGCATAGGAAGGAAGTGTATGGTGAGCAAAGAACTGATACATGGGACGCCAATCCACACAGTCTGCCCCTGGTTCTTTGGACACGTCCCACCAGTGACCAGCACCAGGCTGAAGGTGATACTCAAAATCATGGCTGAATGTGCCAAGATACTTGATCATATATTCTGCTTCATTCGGCGGAACAGTGTCATCAGCCAGTCCCTGAAGAATATATACTCCCTCCTGCGCATAGTTATGCCCCATTTTAAGTGTGTTGCTTGTTGCTGAAGCCCGTTCGAATATACTCTGTACTGGTGTGGGGTTCGCAGGTGCTTTCGTGCCTATGTACCTTTGGAAGTCGATCCAGGCTGCACTGGGTCCAATCGCTGCAAACTTGTCAGGATAGAGTACTCCTATCTGCCAGGTACCGTGTCCGCCCATGGAATGGCCAGCCAGATAGGTTCGGCTGAGATCAAGCGGTAGAGTATGGCGCGCAATTTTGAGTACCTCCAGTGCATCCAGTCGCCCCCAATCCTCCCAGTCAAAACCATACGGGCGACGGTTTGTCGGTCCCACAAATGTGAGCCAGCTTTTGCTCTCGTAGGCATTCACCTGGCCGATTGCCTCAACTCCTGCTCCATGAAGTGTTAAGCAGAGTGCAGGAAGATGTCTGGCGCCTGGAAGAGGATGAGCAGGATTCACGGCATAGTACTGCAAACTTCCATCGATATTGCTAATGAATGTTGCCTTGTATGTTTCCCATTTCCCGCGAACCGCCAGACTTATCTGCGCTGAACTAAGAACTTTGCCATTTTGAAGCAGTTTAAGCTCCACTGGCATATTTATGTCTGCCTTGGCAGGATTAGTTGCAACGCGGAACATTAACTTCCTGCCCTCGAAAGGTAGAAGTGCTGGCAGTCTGGTATAGGTTGCGTGTCCGTGGAGAGGTATGGCCTCAATCATGCATCCTGACTGCACCTTGCCAGTGGCATTCAACACGGGCAATGCACCCATAACATTTTGTGGCAGGTTGGCATGCAGGTCGGGAAGAGTGAGGTCAGATGTATCCAGTGATACGGCAGCACGTGGTGACACAAGATTAACAGATATGGGTCCCCTGCCAACTAAAAAGAGGAGATCGTTTCTGCCTTCCTTCAAATGGACAGGCAGATGAAGGGTGCCGTTCCCATAGATATCGCCAGGAAGTGGTGCTCCATTAACATATACCATGCTGTCTCCCCGTGCATGCAGGATAGCTCCTTCATCTGCAGGTGAGTTTACTACAACATCCAGATAAGCTCCACCATGTAATGGATATGCCCCATCCTTGTCTGGCACCTCAGCTTTCCAAGTGAGCTGCTTTCCGTCCGGCAGCGCTAGCACAGATCCAGCGTTTGGTGGCTCGAAAGTTCCGTTCACAATTTCAGCCTCCAAAGGGTCTATATGGACAGGAGTCCTCCCATAGCTTCCAATGGGAGGTAGAGAACAGGCGCTTTGTATTGGGATAGTCTGTACTTCTGCTGCCAGTAGCGGTGAGGATAAAAGGGAAATTGAAAGTAGTAATGGCTTAAGGTGAAGACGAGGCAAGGGTGACCTCCTATGTGGTGCGGTGTCATATTTTACCTAAACTGGAGAGTAAAATGGTTAATCTGGTGTTAAATAAACGCAACCAAGTCAAAGATCGTATCTCAGAGTGTTCACTCTGATTAAAGTAACTATACTAGCCTCAAATATTTACATTTCCAAATACAGGAGGATGTCAATACATTGTGCTGTTTCAGTGGAGATTAATGGTATTATTAATGAAGTAAAAGGATGATTAAACGCTTGCATATTCTTCAGCCTCGGAACTCCCGGATGCAATGACTAGATTTATTGTGAGAGTATCTGATTCCGTTGGCGTTTATTGAAACCAGGCACCAGACCCTGAAGAACTGATGTGAAACAGCCTGCTCGGAGGGTGTAGATCGATTGTAATACTATTGCAGACGATGCAGCTGTGGAAGAAGTTTATCACATAATTTTTTGTGCCGTATCCAGTTTGCTTTCCAATTGCTATCTTTATTAAGCAATGGAATAAGTTCATAATCCGCTACTTTGCGTAGCCTATGTAGTTCAAAAAGCAGATTTTTCATCTTTCTGTCTCGTCTTCCCATTGCTTGAAGAACCGCAGTATGTACGTTATCTATTGCAAGGACTTTCAACTTCTCTCTAGCCAATAAGAAAAGCGCATAATAAGATCTTCCAACTGCTATTCTCAGACTACATTCATCTTCCTCTTTAGCGAGATTTTCCGCAGCTTTAAGAAACTTCATTGGGTCAAAGGGTGTATTGCTTGGACTATTCAGTGTTGTCATCTGTTTTCCATTGTACACTTGTTACTATAAAATCTCTTATGGTTTCAGCAATTTCAGCAGATGCGGATTCTAATCCATATTCAACTTGATTGTCTATATCCTCCCAATATTTCATTGCGACATCTGCCGAAGTATTCAACCAATGAGTAATTACCAATTGTTTGAGTGACTCCTCGGGGTCAATGTAATATGACACATCCAAGCAGTTGATTAGGATATAGTTTGATTGGGACAAAAAATTCTGAACTATTCCAAGATAGAAGCCCAATGAACGTCGAATATCATCGTTCATTATATCGTAGGTACTGTCGTCATAAGTAATTGGGGGCAATATTGTAAGATTATTAGATCGAGGATTTGTTGATGAAAAACTTCTAATAGAATCCATATTTTTCCAATTTGACAACGAGTCTAAAAATGAGATTATTATATCTCTCGCGATGAGAGAGGAAAATGGGTGCTGCGATCTGGAACTAGGTATGACAGAATTAATAGAATTTATGTATGGCGATTTAATGGTTGATACGTATTCTAGAACATCATTACTCATTTGGTATCTATAATCCTCATTGCTTCCTGTTGCACAGAATCTAATGCAAGTTCAACAACACGTCTAACTGTTTCTTCAGATGAGCGATAGGCCTCCATACCTTGTGATAGCTGATATTTGTCATTAAAATCTGAAACAATTTGGATACCCTGCTCTATGACCTTTCCTAACAACGGATTCATGTCATTTGGATTGAAAGCAAAATTAATTGATCTATAATTTGCAATCGATATAGTATTAAAGTACTTATCATCAATCACAAATGAACGCTTCAGCTCAAGGTCATATATCTGTGGATCATCTCTCAATTCGTGGAAATATTTGGTTGACAAATGCCTGATAATCTCTGTATCGTTCATAAGTGTTGATAGATGAACTAACGATGAAAAACCACAAAATAGGACTTGTGTCTCAATCAATAATTCCTTCAAGCCGAATAGGACAGGGATCCTCTCCATAATATACTGATTTCGTTTATCTGATTCTGTTTGCCAATCATCAGAATATCCTATAGTAAGGACGATGCTAGCCTGAGAAATATTAATTGAACTAAAGCTATGCTCAGAATTAAAGGTTACTCGTGGTATTTGTGGATCTAGTTCATCAGGTACAGAGTGAACGACAGCCGGAAAATAGCCCCCATCAGTACCCTCCATCATATCTTTCAGTTTTTCCTCAAATTGGATCGCTTTGCGGCGAACATCTTTTGAAGGAGGAAATAGAATTAGGGATAATTGGTTTTGCCTGTAGCGAGGTTCATCGAACATGGTTTGTTATTGTCCCAGTAAGTACAGAATTCCGTTCGAGTTCCATACTTAAATCTTTCCTCAGCAATGGATTAGGGTTCACGGTCCTACGGTACAAGCGAAATATCGCAGTAAATAGTTCAATCACTGGTAAGGATTAAGAAGTTTGCTGATGTTTTCTGAATTCTAAAGTTAGGCGTATTATAACAAGAGCTGGAAGCAATGTCAATAGACTTGCTACATAGATATTCACAAAATACATCTCAAAGTTCGGGGAAAAGATTAAGTACTCATGATACAACGAACCGAATTCACACAATATCATCTAACATACACATACTAAACCACTCCTACCACCATTACCCAACTCCTAATAGTCAGTTGTTGGATCATTTAGGCAGCCTTTTTCCAGAATGCCATCACACATCCACCAATAATTATGAATGCCCCTCCAATATAGACAGGCAGAGATATTTTCTCCTTGAATACCACAACTGAAATCGCCTGGGCTACCACAAAGAAAACTGCTATATAGATGCCCATCAGTTTGCTGAAATCAAGTCGCGAGAGATTCACAACCACACCATAAGTGATGAGCATGAGAGCGCCGAGCAGGAAGCCTTCTTTCTTCCCAAGCAAGCCGGTTCGAATACCAGCATCTCCACCTACTTCAAGAAGTGCCGATATTATGAGCAATGCAAGCACTTTTATGACTGTTTTGATTGAACTTGTATGCATTATTCTCTCTGAAATCCGTTATGACTCAGATATTGTACTCATAACCCTAACATTTCTGCCTCACTTAAATAGAACTATCCTGACAAACACAAAGAGCATCTGCCAGGATAGAATCATGGATATTGGAACAGCATCCTATTAGACTGGTGATTCGACAGGCATAACTGTTATAGTGATTCTCTCAGCAGTGTGCATGGTTCGCCGAAGAATAGTGACTGAGCACTCCTTTCCTATCCTTTCATGCGTTAAGCATCTTACCATATCATCCACACCACCAACCGGTCTGTTATCTATTGCAAGAAGCACATCCCCCACCACAACACCTGCTTTTGAGGAGGGTGACCCGGGTTCCACCGCCTGCACAAGAACACCTGTCTCATTGATTAGGTGGTAGTGCCGTACGACTTTCCTGGGCAAATTGACTGTACAGCCACTTATTCCAATATAGCTGCGACGTACCTTTCCATTCTTGATAAGACTCATTGCAACAAAACGGGCAGTATCTATCGCAATTGCAAAACACAGCCCCTGAGCCTGCGAGAGTGTAGCTGTATTAACTCCTATTACTTCCCCGCTGGAATTCACCAGTGGTCCACCAGAATTGCCAGGATTCAACGCAGCGTCTGTCTGGATCACATCCTCAATCTGACGCCCCCCTGCAGTAGGAAGTGTACGGCCCAAGGCACTAACTACACCCGCTGTAACAGTATGCTGGAATCCAAATGGGTTGCCAATTGCTACCACAAGTTGTCCTGCTTTAAGGTCAGACGACCTGCCTAGGTGAGTGGCAATGAGGTCGGTGCCATCTATGCGTATCACAGCAAGGTCACTTCTGGGATCATCTCCCACAAGCTCTGCTTTGAAGCGTCTTCCATCGGGTAGTGAAACACGAAGCGAAGTATTATCATGCACCACATGGCTATTGGTGAGAAGATAACCATCTGGCGTGAACAGAAAGCCAGACCCGGTGGCAGTGCCGCCTTTCATCGCATTTCTCTCAGCTTCAATGTATGCAACAGAAGGACTAACCCTTTCTACAGCCCGAACAACTGCATTGGAATAAGCATCCAGGAGATATGCGTCATCATTCTGTGCAATATGTTGTTGCGTATCTGTATTTAAGTTCGATAGGAAATCTATAGATACATCTCTCATTATTTTGCTCCTAAGTTCAAAAACCACCTCTTCAAATATTATTCTGGTTTATACTTAATATTACGAACCACTGTTCCCTAAAAATAGAATCCGCTTTATCGCACTAAATTCTTCATCTGTTATATGAAACCACATGTTCACTCATGGGGTAATATCTAACATGCGGAGAATCTCCGCATGTTTCCATTTCTCGAGATTTATAGAGGAGAACTGCAACATGAAAAAGAGAGTTTCACATCTGCTATGTGTCTGTGGCCTAGCTACAATGCTCGCCGTAGGTGCACTGAAACCTTCCCAGGCGTTCCTGGACAAAACCCGCTTTGTTACTGATTTAGGCGTGGCATTCTTCGCCTTCCATCATTGGGTGTGGAACCCCTACAAGGCTGGCAGCTTCAAGACATCGGAACCCCATCACATCAAAGCCATGGTTAAAGGTGGAATGGCACTTCTCTTTGTTGTGAACAGGGTGAAGGCTGCGGATCATCTTGCACATGTGAGCAAAAGCCCAACACTTCACAAATTAGCAGGCTTGATAGATAAGCTTCAGTCTGGACTGGAGAGTGAAGGAAAAAGTCTGAAGGCACATAAGTTTGATGCTGCTTCCATTGCCGCTCTTGGCACCTCAGTCACCTCACTGCATAGTGAAGCACTTAAGAATGGCTATAATATTAAAGACGTTCCTATTCATATTCCAGGTCTTTAGTATTGATTACAGTATCTCTTTTCAGTACAAGAAAAGAGATACTGTTTTAATGTATGGACATTTGAAAGCCTGAATGTACCTATTGGAATTGAACTCATTGTAAGAGGTGCTGGATGTTAATCCGCCAATCAGACAGCGTGTCAGACGAGAACGAGTGGAAACAGTTTTTACTTACACATGATTTTGGAGAGATAATTGCCCCGGGTATCAATCGAGAGCTTCCTCTTGTTGCACCTACACATTTTCACTTTGATGGTAACAATACCGTTAGCCTCCATTTTGCATTCGATAACCCTATTTGGGAAGCTTTAAAAGAGAAGTCACTTGCAATTCTAAGTGTATATGGCGTCTATACCTATATCCCCACATCATGGAATGCTAACACAAACCAGAACCTGCAGGACGGTATTCCTACCAGCTATTACGCCGCTGTTCAGGCTGTGTGCAAAACGGAGATTCTGGATGACGCTGCAGACATTGCACACATACTCACCCTGCAGTTAGATCATTTTCAGCCTGAAGGAGGGCATGCCCCTGTTAAAGAGGATATGTTACCGTATGGTCCTTTTTTAGGGGCAATTAGAGGGCTTAAACTCACCGTAACCGAAGTTCGAGCGAAATTTAAGTTTGGTGGAAATAAAAGCAGCGATCATCGTCTGAAGATTGCTGAACTTCTAATCCATCGACAAGCGCATAATGATACTGAGGCTGCAGAATTCATTTTGAAGAGTGTGGATCCCTCCTGACAGCTCAATGAAGGTTTGTTATATTCAGTGTGCATTGACTGCCTCTGCACTGCACCAGGCCAATGTTTTACTATCACTATAATTCCAACTCATTAATAATGAACCTATATCCTTGTTTCCAGACCAGCTCCCCCCTCAACATTGTCTGATACCTTGAAGGAATTTGACAATTAAAACATAAAGTTTAAACGACAATACTAACAAACAGCTATTGCAACAGAAAGAAGAGTAATTTGACACCTCACGAAGTTGAATCCTACAGTCACCACTGCAAGCATTTATGGAAGTTTCTATTATTGTTGTCCTTAACTGTGATTTGCTGCAGTGAATATCCCGCCAATGCACAACAAGTCTGGATAGGCTCTTCTAACGGCTGGAGGGCAATGAGCAAAAACCCTAAACTATGGGACTTTGTGAGACAACATGCATCTGGATTCTATATTAACTTCATTAATTTACTTGGATTGGGACCGAGTGACTTCTATTTGCTGAGCTCAGAAATGACACATAAGGATGCCTACTATGAATCCGATTCACGTAACACAGGGTTAGGTGGATTTCCTGATGGAGGGCAGTTTAGCAGGTCACTGGAAAGACATGAGTTAGAGGCACTTCTTCGCGGTGGATTTACAGTTCCTTATGCCAGCTTGAACTATGGTGTGGATAGTGATAAGCTTTCAGATCTGGAGCATATTGGAATGCCGGCGAACAAGATTCGACCTGTGCTTACACAGTGCGGTCCGTGGACTATAAGTGGAGACATTTTGAGCAGTAATCCGGAAGCCACTTACATGCGAAAGTGTATGGCTCATACAGCAGGTATGTCAACAGACGGCCCCTTGAGCTTATGGCTTGCCAACCAGGGGCAGATGCAGCAGGGTAGTTTTTCCATCGTGAAATATGCACACACTCTGCATAAGCTCGCTGCCGTGATGGTTACACCTTATAACCTGGATCCATTATCTTTATGGCTAAAGACAGCACAGCAATGTGTTCGACAGCATGAAGATGCTGATGCTTCTCCTGATATGTGGATTGTATTTGAATACGCCACGTCTACGCCAACACTTCCGGAAACCGATGCAAGTGGTCATCCAGCAGACACCATTACAGGCATGGCGTACTGGCTTCTCCACCACCTCGATGACCCTCAGCATGATGATACGTTAGAAGTGATAAATCAGAAGCAAGCGGTTGATAGTACAGCAGGATATAAAAGATCAGAGGTGATAAGAATCCCATTTAAAAATGCCTCTGCACATAACAGCATCAGACTTGTACTGCATAATTCCAGCGTATCCATGGACTATTGCCCAACACTTTCAACCAAGATTATCGGAAATATTGCCGCCTGGAACTTGCGTTTCTTCCTTAATCATGAGGATGTTACGGCTTCAATAACTGGCAAAAAAAGTCTGCCGTTCATTGGAACCCTACGAATGTGGCCGCAGAAATCTCAGTCCCTGATGATAAAATACTCACGAAATACCTACGTCTTAACTAAGCATAGCCAACCACCGGTTGTGGAAATTGTGATGCATGCCAACAGCTGTCCGAATGCAGCAGTTGAACAGATGATTACACTTCGTCCCGAGCTCGTGCACTAGGATGCCGTGGATATCTGTAATGAAAATATCAACCTGATATTTGGTAATTGAGAGTTACTCTGACTATTTGAAAATCATTTACCTAATGGATCATTGGCTAGCTCATATTATGTGTGTAACCGAATTGCCTGCTGTACAGATACATTGATATTGTAACACTTCTGAGTCTGGATAGAAGCCAGTTGTTAGTGTTTTACTACTTCGTTGACATGTGTCATTCTCTCTCCAGAATGGTTACCATGGTCATAGTGGATGCATGAATATTACTTTTCTTAAGTGCAGGATTCTCGGAAGTTGAGCTTGAAATAATTTTTATATACTCTGGCCATCCATCTGTCACCGAAATTAGTGCAGTTTCAGTTCCACTTGCTTGTGAAACCGCAGTATTCACGCCTTTCATTTTGATTGTCACAGTGTTTTTAAAATTCATCTGGAGTCTGGCTGATTGATGTCCTTTATAATGAGTAAATCCCAAAAGCTTTACTGTTTCATGCTCTATCACCTTGACACTGGACCTGCTTGAACTTCTAATTGATACCGGTAAATTGTAAGTTTTGCCCGGTTGGAGAGTATAACTGTACAGTTTTTCCAAATTCAAATTTGGAAGCCCGGAATATCCCCGAGATACAACCACACCATCTGATTTAATTTTCATAACTGAAGTAGTCGACTTTCCAAAAGTACGACCATTCATAGTATATGGACTGTCCAGGGTTTTCATTATAAGCAAATTGCCATTAATACGTGCACAAGTTGCCTTAATGGTCATACTCATGCTTGTTTCCTGCATGCCAAACTCACTGGGCGTATTGCTCATCTCCTGATGAGTAGCCAGCTGATATTTGAAGGTTTCACCCTGCCTGGCCTTCAACCGAAAGTGATAGCCTTTACCAGTATGCGAGATTTGAGCATAAGATGATCCTGAAGAAACAATAAGTAATAAACATGCAAGTCCATAGAAACTGAGAAGTCTGAACTGGGTAACCAATGTCTATCTCCTTGAGAAAGTTGATATCATAAGCTGCTAGTCTGGGAGTTAGTATATCTTTGTGAAAAGGTGTTCTGAGGGACATCTTACACCTAGATAATACCTAAAAGTCGATGTTTAGTCATCGGGATTTTCATTTGATTTAACATCTTCCTTCAGTTCGGCTTGAGAAGAAGACAGCATAGGATGCTGTCTATCATGCCTGTTTATCTCTCAATCCGTCCAAAATGGGATAGATAACGCAGAGAAATTCATGATATCCTTAAATCAGCGACTTCTATTTGCATTTTCTGTTACCCTACCACTTAGCAGATTATATCTTTCGTTTCCTTTAGTTCAGAGTCTCTTCTAAAGAGGGATACCGGATTCCGTACTAAGTAATAAAATGTGTGGTAACAATATATTTGATACGACCATGCCACTGATGATCTAATTATTCAGAAGGAAGCAGAATTTAGTGACACTGAACTCTGACAGTCTGATACAACTAATTAATCGTACACCCTATCTTGCCTGGATTACAGACAGGTCAGGGAGTTTTATATTTATGAATGACATGCTCAATGGGTTATTAGGGAAGCAGATTGAACAGGCAGGACTTGATGAGCTGTTTTCCATTGTTCATCCAGATGATCTGGAAAATGTTAAAAAGACTGTTAGGGAACATTTCTCAACCGGTACAGTTTTCGCTCTGAACTGCAGATTACGATCTTCGAATAACAAAGAATACCGCATGTATACCCTGGAGTGGATTTTACTATGTGGAAAAAACGGGGAACCTGAAGTATGGTTAGGCAATGGTAAAGAGATCCAAACTTCTCTAGATATGGAAGATAGGCTGCACAATTTGGAAGAGACAGTTAACAAGAGTCACTATGTCATGGATGTGGCAAATCGAATCTCGCTGGATATTCTTGCAAGCAGCAGTGGGCGAGAAGCTCTGCAACATATTGTTGAGTCTGCAAAGGAACTAGCACAAGCACAATACGCTGCGCTTGGTGTTGCAAATGCATCTGGTGACGGTTTAGTTGAGTTTATGACTTCTGGACTTAGCCATAGTGAAGAGAGAGCCATAGGCAAACTTCCAAAAGGGTTAGGAATACTGGGGCTGTTAATTAAAAGTTCGCATCCTATCAGCATCAAAAAGCTAAGCGATCATCCAAGTTCGGTTGGATTTCCACCAAATCATCCATCTATGGATAGTTTCCTTGGAGTGCCTATTCGTCGTGGCGATCAAACAATTGGAAGTCTGTATCTTACCAACAAAATTGGAGGCGAAGAGTTCACTGAGAAAGATGAGATAGCCGTATCCACTTTAAGTGCTCACGCAGCTGTGGCGATCCATAATCTTCACATGATATCCAAGTCTCGTGCTCTCATTGGAACACTAATACAGAGTCAGGAAGAAGAACGCAGGGCAATCGCATATGAGATTCACGATGAACTAGCCCAACAGGTTATGGCATCCCATGCACATCTTGAGGCATATCAGAGTACAAGAGGTGTGAATGAACCAAAGGCAGAGAAGGAATTTGAGGCTATCAAGAAATGTCTGAAGGCAGCCGTTATCGAATCGAGAAGACTGGTAAATGGGTTGCGATCCCTTGCGCTTGATGATTTAGGATTAAGTGGTGCACTGGAAGTTCTGTTAATGGACGAAAAACAGCATGCTGGCTGGGAACATGCTGAACTGATTCATAATATCTCTACCAAACGATTCCATAAAAACCTTGAGACCACTATATACCGTGTTGCACAGGAAGCTTTGAGTAATATCAGAAAACATGCAAAATCTGAAAAGGTCCTAATTATGCTTTGGGAGGATGATGTGAATAGTGCATCGGGATCACACATTAACCTTACAGTGAAAGACTGGGGGATAGGATTTTCACCTGGTGATCAGAATCAAGGATATTCTCACATAGGATTACACAGCATGCAAGAACGAACTACTATGGCAGGCGGCCAATTTAGCATACATAGCAGTCCTGAAGATGGAACACTTGTTAAAGCCATTTTTCCAACTCATGGATTTAGAATAGAGGAGACAGAAAAGTGATAAATCAACCACAACCTGTAGAGAACCAAAAAGCTACTCACACTGTTTTGCTGGCAGATGATCATCCTATGTGTCAGGATGGAATCATGAGTATGCTGGATGGAAGCGAGTTCGAGGTAGTGGGAGTGGCCTCTTCAGGCAATGAGGTGATTGAAAAAGTTGGCTCTCTTAACCCGGATGTGGTATTGCTTGACATCCGAATGCCAGGGAGAGATGGCTTAGACACTCTAAGTGCCATAAAAAAAGATTTCCCCAAAATAGCTGTACTAATGCTCACGACATACGATAATCCGACTTATATGGCTAGAGCCATAGCTGGCGGTGCTGCGGGATACCTGCTTAAAGGAGTGGGGCAGGAAGATTTGCTGTCAGCTCTCCGCTCAGTCATAAATGGTGATTCGCTGCTGAGTATGAGTGACCTTCAGAAATCATTAAGAGGATTTAAAGAACATGCCTCTTCAGACAGAGATCTCATTCGCCCCCTCTCTGAGAGAGAACGGGAAGTATTAAGTTTAGTTGCATCCGGGCTGCCAAATAAGGATATAGGATCCATTCTCTTTATTGCAGAGAGCACTGTTAAAACACATGTGGAACATATTTTGGAAAAAATTGGCGTTTCCGACAGAGTTCAAGCGGCAGTGTGGGCAGTGAGAAATGGAGTGGTTGCAACTAACGAATAGACAAAATGCGGTTTTAGGCAGAATTCCGTAATCAAATCAGTCCACAGCAGGATATTTTAATCCTTGCATTATTGATAGTATATAAATAGGATTGAAGACAGGAGTTCAACCATGACAACCGCAGCTTTTACAAGACCGCAGCCCAAATATAAATGCAGACAGGCAAATGAAGCACAAGACAACTGCTTAATTGATACTTCTCAGGGAGAGGTTTATTTAGCTGGTCAAATTGTGGATCCAGGGACATACCGACAGATTGATGTGGGACGCGTTGTGACACTCCTGGATGAGGGTGTGCTTCCAGGAAGTTTGGATGGCAGAGTAGCTTGTTATGAACGGTTACCTAAAACCTGGGGAGAGATGAAAATAAGGTTAGAGGATGGTAAGCACTAAGTCTATTGCCTTTGTGAAACAATGACAGGTAGTACATATTTAGCACCGCCTACTGAGGGGATTTTTAAAACATTGGTTACTTTTATGGTGTTGTAGTCACGAACAGTAGAGGGAAAAGCTCTATATCTACAGCTTCTGCTACCGTTCTCGATACATAGCGTCAGCATGCTGATGAAACAGGTTCCCTCTCTGTTTGCAGTGGTTGCTACACAAGTGCCGTTTAATAGTTCTATTCCGTAAGTATTGCCTTATGGCTGATCGAAGACATGACTGGGTTCTGTAATACGGAGTGTAAGGATATCTAAATCCAATCCATTGAATATCAAGTCTCTACCTCCAAAGGATGAATATACTCAGGAGGTAGATAGACTAAAAGGCATATATTTATATCTGAGGGCTTCTAACTCTCGTCAAATTAATGGAATACTTTTTAGCACATAAATACTTCC
Organism: bacterium; assembly: GCA_021805395.1. Taxonomy (GTDB): domain Bacteria; phylum Armatimonadota; class Chthonomonadetes; order Chthonomonadales; family Chthonomonadaceae; genus JAJZFJ01. The sequence continues at coordinate 19,359 of JAJZFJ010000011.1, read as the reverse complement.
CTTCAACTGTAAAAGATACCTGGATATATCGAAATACAGTAAAATATTTGCTCACTTCGATGACTTCCCAGATTACACAGCATTTACCTGCTTTACTGTTCCATTTTCCCAAACTACTGGAAAATGTGAGCCTTGAAGTATCTCTCCTGAAGCGACTTCAATGTGGTGCTCAACCATGTGCTCTTTACCCGGTTCTTTCACATAACGCGTATGCCCCGGCATGTAATGAACAGCTATTGCAGGACGTCCCCGATCGGTTCGATTTGGTTTAGCACCATGCCAAGTTAAACAGTGATGAAAGATTGCATGCCCCCTTTTAACCGGGCAAGGCACTGCCTGAATGGACATATCGTCTGAGATAAGAGTTACATCTGGGGCTGGCATCCATGTTTCAGGATTCGTTCCAATAGTACCATCCTTATAGGGTCCTCTTAGGTGACTTCCTGGAACCATCCACATGCAGCCATTTTCTACATCAGCATCATCCAAAGCAACCCAGCAGCTCACTAGGTCTGCTGGCTGGATAATTGGCCAGTATGGATGATCCTGATGCCAGTATGTTGGACCTCCATTGATTGGTGGTTTATGCTGCACCTGGTCATGCCATACTCTCACGATATCTGTATTCATTAGCTGTGCTGCGAGAGCTGTCATTAACGGATTGGATAGATGTGCGCGAAAAAGAGGATCGGCTTGCCAGATATTCACAATCTGTATCACCACATTAGCTTGATCGCCGTTCAGATTTCGAACCGATTCTGCCTGTGAATCAGATTTTCCTTCAATTACAGCAAACATGCGGTCACGTAATTCCACTGCCTGTTCATCAGTCATTACCCTGCCACCATGGATAAATCCAGTCTTATGAAAATGCTCAATCTGGTCGTCTGTAAACAATGTGGGCCTCCTTGATATCACATTGCAGTATATTACCTCTTTAACGGAATAATAGGTAAAATGTTTAACAGATTCGCAATATGCATAATATCTTACATTTTATGCTTCCATAGAGGCGGCTATATAATTATTGATTCATTTTACAGGATCAAATGAACAGGTGCAAATTTCATGAGAGTTACTCTTCGTAGCGTTGCAAGTTTAGCGAACGTACATTACAGCACTGTATCACATGTATTAAATGGTGCCCATACAAATACGCGTGTATCTGAGGAGACTCGTGAAAGAATTATTAATGCAGCAAATACGCTTGGTTACCAGGTTAATCGTGTCGCGCAGCAGCTAAAGACAAATAGAAGTTACTGTGTGGGAGTGTTATGTGGAGATCTCGAAAATGCATTTTTTGCAAGATTTGTGACCCTCTGTGCCAGAGCTTTGGAAACAAAAGGATATGAGATGATTCTCTCAACAAGAAATGAGGAGAGAGATGAAGATCTGCACCTTTTGAATACACTGGCATCCAGACAGCCAGATGGTCTTATTATTTGGGGAGAGATAAGTCTGGAGGTACGAAGTAGATTAACTTCCTCAGACCTGACCAAATCTGTTGTAGTGGGGTATTACCACCCTGGAATAGATTCCATCGCTGTAGATTTAGGCTCAGGATTTAGAATTGCACTGGATCACCTTTATGCTCAGGGAATCACAGATATTGGCTACATAGCACCAGCGTCTCTCCCCTATCTCACTGGCGATAACAGATTAAAAGAGTATAACATGTGGATGAAGGAACATTCCCTCAATCCTAAGGTCTTTACGTTTGGCAGAATATCTCATGAGGGCAGCTCTGTGAGAGGGCTAACGCAGAAGTTAATTAAATCCGGAACCATTCCAAGAGCTCTCATCTGTTTTAATGATATGGTTGCATTAGGAGTATTATCTGGCTTGGGGCGCTCAGGATTGAAGGTGCCAGAGGATGTACTGGTGATTGGCTGTGATGATCTTCCTATTATGAGTGAACTCACCGTCCCTGTCACTTCCATTCACTATCCATTGGAAGAAGTTGCTCAAATTGCAGTGGAACTTTTAATGGACAGGATAACATTCGCAGGCGAAACATTAATTGAACCCAGGTGCAAATCGGTAGAGGCAGTTCTTAAAATTCGCGAATCCAGTATAGTGCCATCATAGACTCTGGAGTGTATGGAACCAGAGAGTACTGAATACAATTGTTTAAGCCTTTTTGAACCAGATTTGCTTCCATATAACAGGCGTAATTAGGGGGTAGTCCACATGGATAATAGGACTACCCCCGTTATAGTGGTTTATTTAAGCAAACAGTTCTACAATGATTCAAGCGCATTTTCCGCAGCCTAAATCAGTTAACCTCTGAGTGATTCTATTTTCTCCACATAGTTACAGAGAAGCTCGTTCGCTCGTTCCGAGTTATCAGCTTCAGCATAAATATGGAAATACGGTTCAGAAGCATCAGGTAGAACAAGTGCCCACTCATTGTCGTTAACAAACTTTATTCCATCCACAAGTTCAACGCGCGTGCTGCCCGTGGATGGAATATTGTGTGCTTCTCGAGTAAGCACCCGCATTATGCTGCCTTTCTGCTCCCAGGGGCATCGCACGAGTGCTTTTTGAACATAGGTGTTAGGAAGTTCATCTGCGAGTTCAGATACCTTCAAACCAGAGAGTGCAAGCATCTCAAGCATCTTACCGAAAGCATACATTGCATCAAATGATGGCTGGAATTCACTGAATATGAATCCGCCAAGATTATCACCTGCAAAATCAACTTTTCGTTCACCACCTTCTGCACGGGTACAGAGGCTCATGAGGTCTCTTGCCTCAGTGCGAGACCGTATCACCGTTGCATCGTGCATTGCGACCAGCGGCTCAATTACGCGTGGGGCATTTATTGGCACAGCGATACGAGCATTCGGCTGAGTGCGCGCAGTGAGAACAGCCATCATTACCAATAACATATTTCCACCGATCACCCTGCCTCTTTCATCCACCAGGGTCATCCTCTCCCCATCGGCTTCAAACATAACACCAATATCGGCATGGAGAGTCTGTACAATCTGACTTAGTGATGGCAAAAATGCAGCACGGGATTCCTGCGTTTTAGGAGATTTGGCGATATCTGGATATGCATTAATGGCTATGAGATCAACACCAAACCTGCCCAACATGGCTGGATAAACATTTGCTAGACGCCCGAATGCGAAGTCGGCTACAATTTTGAGATGCTGTTTACGCATCTCTTCAACCTGTAACCTGTGATAAAAATCTTCAGAATACTGCTCCACGCTTCTGCCTGCAAACTCGAGTTCACCTACCTGGTCTGCATCAACTCGGCGGAAATCCTCTCTAAAGAAGATTGTTTCCACCTTACGCTCAGCACTTTTGGAAAGATATACACCCTGAGCATCAAAGAACTCGATGGAAGCAATTCTTGGATCCTCATCGGATAGACGAACGTGTACACCACCTCCTGCCTGTGACCCCATTATTGCATGCCTGCTAACAGGCAGCGGCATCGATCTCATATCCAGTACATTCACTCCCACTGAGAGAAGCCCTGAGATCATTGCACGTTTCATCATGCGAGCAACAGGTCCTGAATCGCGGCTTGTGACAACTGTAGCACCTCTTCTTAGATAACCACCGAAGGAAGCACCAAGTTTACAGGCGAAATCAGGTGTAAGCTCTATATTGGCAATGCCCATTACACCCTGTTTGCGGAATAGAGTGCCAGCCCATTTTTGCCCCCAGATGAGACTCATTGTTACAGTACTGCCAGCCTCAATAATTTTGTCCGGCCAAAGCTTGATATGGGTTCGAATTGTGCAGTCTTCTTCTATTCTGCACCTGGCGCCTATTACTGCACCCTCCTGCACAACACTGTTGTCTTTAATTGTGGTATGTGCGCAGATAGTACAGGCATTTAACTGCACATTTGATCCAACATACACGTTCTCCCAGAGTACGGCTCGATGTACTTTCGCTTTATCTTCAATAATGCAGTTGTCACCGATGACCGAGTAGGGACCTACAATTGCCTCTCCCTTAACTTTCACACCTCTACCCAGCACTACAGGAGGTAGAATCTGTGCGATTGGATCAATCTCACAACCTTCTCCAACCCACACACCGTTAATGCGGCCCTCAGATGTGTCATTGCCTATTCGAACTCGCGTCTGACCATCAAGAACTGTATACTGAGCCTCACGATACTGCTGGAGATTACCCACATCACACCAGTAGTCATTTTCCATTATATAGCCATATAGAGGTTTCTCTTCGGCTAGCATTCTTGGGAAGATATCCTGACTCCAGTCGTAGTTCTTTCCCATCTCCATGTATGAGAGAATTTCTGGTTCGAGGATATACATTCCGGTATTCACTGTATCTGAGAAAACTTCTCCCCAGGATGGCTTTTCCAGAAATCGTCTGATATGCCCTGAATCATCTGTAATCACTACACCAAATTCTAAAGGATTGGGCACATGGCTTAGTACAATGGTTCCCTGGCTCTTTTTTTCCTTGTGATATAGAATCGCTTTTTCAAGATCTATATCCGTAAGGGCATCGCCACTAATGATGAGAAAGGTATCGTCCTTAAGATAATCTTCAGCTTGCTTGACACTGCCCGCTGTACCTAGCGGTGTATCTTCCACAGAATAGATAAGGTTCACTCCCCATTCAGATCCATCACCAAAATATCCTTCTATCTCATCCGCTAAATAATGGAGAGTAACAACAATATCGTTTATTCCATGCTCTTTTAACAGTAGTACGATATGCTCCATAATTGGCAAATTAAGAGCAGGAGCAAGCGGCTTTGGACGCTGAGATGTAAGAGGTCTCAGCCGGGTTCCCTCACCACCAGCCATTATTACGGCTTTCATCTGTGTAGCCACCTTCTCGCTGGCAGGTTAAAAGCTGCCAGTGTAATTCTAATTTTTTTGTTGCAAAAACATCACTATAGTTATCACCTTGACAGATATGTCAGAAATATTCCTTGCGATGAAAGATAAGTTTCTCTTAACCTTCATACCACATAGGGATCAATCCAGATATAAGAGTAATGATGAAGCTCTCATCGGGTGGATATCACTGAACTCCTGCAGGTGAATGTTTTTCCAAGTTAGAAAAATGCACTTCATTATGATTATGAAGTCCAGAATGCTGAATGTCTAATATCAGCAACCTGTTCGCCACTGTGGTGCAGTATAGAATTATGGTTGATGTGCAGATCATTATCTACCATAGTTTATCAGATTCACTCTCGAATCCTGGTGTTCTTCATTCATGAATCCACTCTATACCAGACTGCACATGTTACAGTATTTATTTCGATCACATTGAATGGATTGCTCAACACACAAATCCCCCTCAATAGACATCAATCTGTAGTGACGGTCTAATATTATGATACACCTTTTCATGATTGATTTCCTTCTAAAATCGTCACATCGGCATTAGCGCATTGGAAATATTTTCGCTAACTAATAATTTCATTCAGAAAGGTCATGCAAGCGTAGTCGCTAGCAATCGCGTACTCATTCGTATGGCAAGAACATCTGTAGTGATAAACAAATACGTCATCCTAAATTTAGGATGACGTATTTGTTCAGATATTACTACCAATTACTATTCGGATGAAGGAGGTAGTTCTCCGTCACCTTCAGATTTTCTTCGACGCGATGTATTTCGTCGCCTTTTGCGCGGTTTCTCAGAGTCTGTACTTGGCTGATCGCTCTGCGAATCTCCGGTATAGGATTCCAGAAGTGTCTCAACAACCCGGTCAATCTGTTCCTGAGAAGGTCCACTCTCTTCCGCCTCTGCAATTGCCTCAATGGCTGATTGTCCAGCATATATAACCTGCATCAACTGTTTGTAATATCGATCATAGGTACGAATAGCAACTTGAACAATTGGGTCTACCATATCTGGATCCGGCTCTGAACCATTCAAAAAGATACCCGTTCTATATAAAATATCACCGTCGTCATAATCCATTTGAAATCCGCCACATGCCAAACCATAATTGGCGCGGGTTATGAATTCCATTGCTTCCATGCGTCTGTTTTGAGGTACTTTCACGCTCCCGCTAACCATAAAGCCCATAAAACTTCGATCTTCGTCGAACACCAGTCTCCCATGAGCCACAAAACTGTCCATGGTGTAATCGATACGAAAATCACTATCAGAATCGGCCTTGATGAAGCGAAGGTTTGACCTCTCGAAGTAATCCCTGATTGCCTGTTCGATTGCTCCCACTTCTCCTCCTCCTTCCCTGTTATAGTGACACAATTTTGCCCGATAACCCAATCAACACATTTCCGAAGGAGAGCGAGAAGAAGGCTTAGCTCTTTACTATATGGACTTCAATCTTAGTCAATTCTGAGCTACATTTGCCTTCAATTCACGCACTCAAACCGAGTATGAGCATTTTTTCACGAACTCTTTTACTTGCCTATTCTTATATACTACAATTGGAAAGTAAAGATTAGCAAGTATCTAATCAGCATAAGCGATCTGACCATATTCTTGCCGCGTATAAACTACACTTGCAGTGAGCCTTCATGTACATTGCTGACACAAAAGTTTACGTCTATATTAAGGACAGTGTAATCGACCAGAATGTTACAAATTGTTGGACTGAGCCAAACAATTCTCTACTTCAACTTATCTAACAATGCATTGAACCCAACTGAAGCAGATGTGTTTGCTTACCGGATGAACAAGAGAATGGTTAATCATGACCTTGGTGTTGGGAATAGGTCATAAACTCAGACACATTCTCTTCGGTACTTGATCCACTAGATATATATATACTCTTTCCATTAACTCCTGTGACACAGAGTGAGATGTTTCAGTATAATTCACCTTTATAATGCAGGCTCGCTCACACTGACACATGGCATGTCTCCTAGAACCGGGGACAGTCTGAAATTTCGCTATGTCTCATTCATACTATAACTATCTATCATAAGAATTTTAAAGCTGCACAAGAGCCGAACAGAAATATGAAGTGTTATTTCATGCAGCAGACAACATTACATTCAGAAGGTATAATTTCCAGCGTAATTCATCTTTCCCCAAGTAAGTAAACTAATAAGGATTTAACCATCATGGCTCTCCAAGACAAGAGTATATTAAGCACGATTGCAGATCTTCGCACCAGATTAAACAAAGCAAATGAGAGCTACTACCTACTTGATAATCCTGAAATTTCCGACTCAGAATATGATCATCTGATGCAACAGCTTATAGAGCTTGAGACACAGCATCCTGAGTTGATCACTCCTGATTCTCCTACCCAGAAAGTTGGGAACAAAGTCTCTGCACTTTTCACTCCGGTCAATCACAGGGTGCCTATGCTCTCACTAAGTAATGCATTCTCTTCATCGGAATTAACACGCTGGGAAGACAGGATAAGACGTACTCTTGGTATGGCATCGGATGCACCGATTGAGTATGTGTGTGAACTTAAAATTGATGGTCTCTCAGTTTCGCTCACATACTCCAATGGTACTCTTGTGCAGGGTGCAACCAGAGGCGATGGAACTGTTGGTGAAGATATTACGGTTAATTTGCGAACACTTAAAGCACTGAAGGCACCTCTGAAAGCAGCAGATGATGCATACATCCCAAAACTTATTGAAATCAGGGGTGAAGTTTTCCTTTCTCATCAGGAGTTCGCCAGGATAAATGCTCATTTGGAGGAGCATTCTGGCAGAACATTTGCTAACTGCAGAAATGCGGCTGCGGGTTCATTAAGACAAAAAGACACAGCAGCGGCAGCCTCCAGAAATCTTGACCTCTTTGTTTATACCGTAGGTGCAGTTGATGGTATGGAGTTCAAAACTCAGCAGCAACTACTCAACACCTATCAGATATGGGGGTTACCTGTAAATCCTAACGTGAGATTGTGCAACGGTATTACAGAATGCCTTCAGTTCATTTCTGAGTGGGAGACTAGAAAAGAGACTCTTGGGTATGATATCGATGGTGTTGTTGTTAAAGTTAACTCGTTCGCAATGCAGCGTGAACTGGGACAGGTGAGTCGATCTCCAAGATGGGCAATCGCCTACAAGTACCCTGCAATGCAGGTACAGACAAGGGTTGAGCGTATTGAAGTGCAGGTCGGGCGTACTGGAGCTATCACTCCCGTAGCAATTCTCACACCTGTTTCAGTTGGTGGCGTCACTGTTGCACGTGCTACTCTTCATAACGAGGATGAGATACGAAGGAAGGATATACGCATTGGAGACACCGTTGTGGTACAGAGAGCTGGTGAAGTAATACCTGAGGTGGTTGAAGTTGTTTCCAGCCTGCGTAACGGAAATGAACTACCTTTCACCATGCCTACTCACTGCCCTGCCTGTGGAACAAGTGTGGAGCGCCCAGCTGGTGAAGCAGTTTCCCGATGTGTCAACGCTTCGTGCCCGGCACGCAGGCAGCAACAGCTCGAGCATTTTGTTTCTCGTGGAGCAATGGACATTGAAGGATTAGGTGTTAAACAGATTGAGATGCTGGTTGGAAATGGACTTGTGAAGAATGCCGCCGATCTATACAATCTTAAAATGGATCAGATGTTGTCACTGGATCGAATGGGAGAAAAGCTTGCTACCAAAATTCTGGCAAATATTAATGAGAGCCGCACAAGACCGCTTGATAAACTACTTTTTGCTCTTGGAATAAGGCATGTTGGTGAACATGTGGCATCCGTTCTTGCTGAAGAGTTTGGTTCGCTAGAAAATCTTGGTAACACTACAATAGAACAACTGGCACGAGTTCATGAGGTGGGCAGTGTTATCGCAGAATCAGTTCACTCGTGGTTTGCGCTAGAGGAGAATAGAGAGCTACTGAAACAACTGAAGACAGCTGGCGTAATACCACCTGAGCACATCAAAGTATCTGCATCACAAATACTTGAAGGTAAGACACTTGTATTTACAGGTGCCCTGTCTAAAATGACCAGAGCTGAAGCGGAGGCGCTCACGAAACAGCATGGAGGAAGGGCAAGTGGAAGTGTCAGCAGACAGACATCTATTGTGGTTGCAGGTGAAAATGCAGGAAGTAAACTTGTGAAAGCTACGGAATTAGGATTGACAATAATCTCGGAAGATGAATTTTTGGCAATGTTAAATAGTGAATAATAATCGTGAATGCAAGAGATGTTTCAATTAGTTTTGAGTGAATTCAATCATGATATTTCTCCATTCAGAAAATTGTTGTTACATTCGGGAAGCTGCTTGCAAATATCACAGAGACAGAAGATATTTCTATTATCATCATCTTGTATAATAGTATGCTATGAAACCATACCTTCTCTCGCGAAGAGATCTCCTAATTGCATCCGTGGTATCACTCGCTGGATGCAGCCCATCTAGTAGAAAGTCGCAATCTGCAGTCACTAGTTCGCCAGTGCAAGCCACACCTTCCCTTATATCATTCAAAAATGTAACAGAGTCAGCGGGGATCAGTTATAAATGGCAAATCAATGCTCCTCGTCCTCTCAACATTCTTGGTACTATTGGAAATGGATGCGCCTTCCTGGATTATGATATGGATGGCAATCTGGATATCCTATTGGTCGGTAACAGGTTAGCGATTTACAAGGGAGATGGTAAGGGAAACTTTCGCGATGTATCTGACGAAACAGGCTTATCGAAACTGAACGGTCATTTCCTGGGATGTGCCGTTGGTGATTATGATAACGATGGATATCCCGATATCTACCTCACAGCCTATAGTGGAGGGGCACTCCTGCACAATGAGGGGGGAAAACATTTTATTGATGTCTCCAGCCATGCTGGAATTCCTGCACAACCATGGGGTACTTCGGCAGCGTGGGTACAGTTGTCTCCAGGTAGCGGTCTGCTTGATCTGGTTATAGGAAACTACGTCTCATTTGGTCCCAATACTTCACCTCAACTGTGTCCCAATGGAGACTACATGACCTCATGCGGACCACGATACTATAAGGCACATCATCCCAAGTTATATAAAAATGTAGGTGGTGGAAAATTTCAGGATGTGAGCGCACAATGGAAAATGTCTACTTCCCACGGAAAGAATTTAGGGATAGCATGTGCTGACTATGATCATTCAGGTCGGCAGTCTATCTCATTCGCCAACGATGAAGTTGAAGGTGATCTGATGTCGAATACAGGCTCAAGTTTTAATAATGTGGCAGCATTTGCAGGCACTGCCTTCGATCATGATGGTACCAGACACGGTGGCATGGGAACAGATTGGGGTGATTATGATAATGATGGAAGACTGGATTTGGTGGTAGCCACATTTCAGAACGAGACCAAGTGTATATACCACAATGAAGGTGGCGGCAATTTTTCGGAAGTTGCAGAAAGATTAGGCCTTGCTGCAATCGCTTTGCCTTATGTTTCATTTGGTGCCAAGTGGCTGGATGTAGATAATGACGGTTGGCTGGATCTCATTATCGCCAGCGGACACGTTCAAGATAACATCCATGAAATAGACCCGGCATCACATTATAAAGAGCCCACTCTTCTATTACATAACAAACAGGGTGAGTTATTTGAAGACATCTCATCCAGTTCTGGTACGGCATTTGGAGTTCCTATTGTGGGCCGCGGATTAGCGATTGGTGATTACGACAATGACGGTAGAATGGACGCACTTGTTGTTGATAGTGAAGGTGCACCGTTGCTCCTGCACAATGAGAGTAGCACCAATAACAACTGGCTGATTCTCAATCTGGAAGGAGTGGAAAGCAACAGACAGGGTTATGGAGCTTTAGTCACCCTGGATACTGGAACTCAAAAACTGCTGAGGGTTTGCCATGCCGATGGGTCATACATGTCGTCATCAGATCCTCGTGTGCACTGTGGCCTGGGAACTTCAGATAATGCCACAGTTACTGTTAAATGGCCTTCTGGAAAGAGCACCAGCTATGGCCGCCTGACTGCAAATCGGCAATACAAGTTGAAGGAAGGAGATACTACTCCACATGTGTTGTAAGGTGAAGAATGCCTGAACCGTATTCAACCGCTATGAGAGAAATGGCTGAAAACGACCGGCCTCGCGAGCGCCTTGTGAATCTTGGTGCGAGAGCGCTTAGCTCCAGTGAGCTCATTGCAATTATTTTAAGCACTGGAACAAAGGAGTACTCTGTACTAAGCTTTGCAGATCATATAATTCGTCAAATGGGAGGCTTAAGAGGCATTGGCAGTGCAAGTCCCAATGAACTTATGGATAGAATAAAAGGACTTGGGCCGGCAAAAGCAAGCCAGATACTTGCAGCCATTGAGTTAGGCAAGCGACTGGGTACTGTTGATGCCGAAAATCGCCCCACAATTACCCAGCCAGGCGATGTAGCGAATCTTCTTATGCCTGAGATGCGGGATCTTATGCAGGAGCAGCTGAGGGTGCTGCTACTAGACACAAAGAATAAGGTAATCAGGAATGTGCTAGTAACTCAGGGACTGTTAGATTCCAGCCTGGCACATGCACGGGAATGCTTTCGTGAGGCAATTATTGCCTCAGCTCGCAGCATTATCATAGTCCACAATCACCCTAGCGGAGATCCCAGCCCCAGTCAGGCGGATATTTCCATTACAAAACGTTTAGTTGAAGCTGGTAAAGTTGTTGACATTGACATCATTGACCATGTGATTATCGGGCATAATACATGGGTTTCCCTCAAGTCTAAAGGGTTAATGGATTGAATTCCGTATACATCGCTTAGATATGAGGCAGGAAGAATTTCCGTAAGTTTTCACCCTGCCCCAAGTTCAGTTTTTAAGCAGCTTCCTGCTGACCATGTAACTGTTCCAGATAGACATGGAGTGCTTTTACAACCATAGGGTCGAACTGAGTCCCTGAGCAGCGATCGATCTCAGTTATTGCCGCTTCTATACTCTGTGCATTCCTGTAAGGTCTGTTAGATGTTATCGCACTATAGGTATCAGCTACAGCCACAATTCGTGCTGCCAGCGGTATGCTGTCGCCTTTAAGACCATCTGGGTATCCTGCTCCATCCCACCTCTCATGATGAGATCTTATACCGGCTGCTGCAACACGCAATGCTGGTACTCTCCCTACTACCTGTGCTCCCGTAGCAGAATGCGACTTCATAATATCCCACTCTTCCGCGCTGAGCGCACCAGGTTTTTGTAGAATTGCATCGGGAATAGCAATCTTCCCAACATCATGAAGTAGTGCAACCTGATTTACTAATTTCACATCGGCATCCGAGTATCCGAGGGCAGTTGCAATTCCGCAGGCAATTTTGCACACCTGGCCTGCATGCTCGCCTGTACAGAGATCTCTTGCATCAACCAGACCAGCCAACGCATCCATAATGCCCTGTAATGCTGCCTCTTCACGGGTTTCAGAATCAGAATTAACCAGACTGTTAAGCATTGGGTCGGAAAATAGCCTAACTTGATTCCTTCCCATTTTTTTAGCAGCGTACATCGCCTTGTCGGCAGATTCTACAAGATCTGAGATAGCTGTTGCATCAGCTGGATATGATGCAACTCCAAAAGAGCATGTAAGATAGATACCTCTTTCATTCAGGAACAGATGTGCTGCAACTTCAGAACGTATTTTTTCAGCAATCATACTTGCACCTTCAGAGTCCGTTTCAGGTAACAAAACCAGGAACTCCTCACCACCCCATCTGCCAACAGTATCTATACTTCTAATCACGCTTCTTAACAGAGTTCCTAGCTCTTCCAATGCGGCATCACCACCAGAATGCCCTAGGGAATCATTGAGAGCTTTAAAATGATCGATATCCAGAAAGAGGAGAGAAAAGCTTCGTTTATATCTACTGCTTCTGTTCAACTCTTTTTCTATCGCGTCCACAAGGGATCTGTGATTGGGCAGACCAGTTAAAGGATCGGTTGTAGCAATTGCTTCCAGCCTGAGGTTAGCCTCTTTCAGTGAAGACGTTCTTTGTTCAACCATCTCTTCTAAGATCAACTTTTGAGATTGGAGTGAGGCGTCTTTGCTGCAGATTCCTGCAAGCTCCTGAAGACCCCATTTACAGGATAACAGCAAAAACACGTCCTCAAATACCACCCACAATACATGCTCCACCCATAGCCATGGCTGAGGAAATGAAACTCCATAGACTGAAGCTGGCCAGTAGAGTCCTCCGACAATATGATCTATTGCGGTAACAACTGTCGCCGTCATCAGCACCTTCCAATCTCTGTAGAATGCAAGGAATGCCAATGAGCCAAAGATGTGAAAGTGCATCTCTATCTGTCCGCCCGAAACATCTATCAGTAGAGCCGACATGAAAAGCTGCCCTGTCGCAATCACCTGTCTACTGAAACAGGTTCCTCTAAACCTGAATGCAACATATACTGGAAATAGAGTGATGCATCCTCCAAAATAGATTGCCATCCATACATGAATGTTAGTACTACTTGTAGTACCCGCCCAGGTTTTGGGAGAGAATGTGAGTGCTATGATTATTGCTAAAATCCACTGAAGAGGCATCAGGATTGCAAACATAAGATCTGTACGGCAATAAATTCTATGCAGATGCTCTTTATATAGCTGCTCCGACAACTGTTTAACCTTATTCTCTATATTACTACCAGTATTACTCTGAAACGTCATTACTTCAAAAAACCTCTTCTATTTATTTAGCTGGATAGTGAAGTGATAACTCCTGGCTGGATTGAACATCCAAATACCGGACTACTTGTGCAGATTGGTTTTTGACCTGCCAGTATTGCCAGTACACTTTCCTCACCAGGATTCGTCCCTTCATGGCCTCTAGAAAATGTGATTCCTCCACTGAAAAGCAACTCACCTTTGCTGTTGTATAGATAGGTCTGCCCTGATACTGACCCTCTAAACTTGGATGCCAGCTCTCCATTCAAATCTCTCAATGCTTTCACACCTGGGATACTGACTGCTTCATGGTAGAGAGGACTTTGCATCCACCCCTTAACAACTCCAGCAGGATGATAAAACAGGATATAACATGAAACTGGAGATTGAGAGTGGCCAATGATGTATTGTAATTCGAACAGGGAAGCTCTTGTGCATGGACATTTTGGATGTGCAAGCATTATGAGAGTATATCCTGACCTAGATAGTGGGATTGAGCTCTGAATCGGCCAGGAAGATGCTGGATGAGCTTTACTACCTGGTGTTACCTCATAGTGCAACTCATAGTTCAAGCCAATTAAAATACATGCAAACCACGAAAACAGAAGCGCTATTCTATATATCACCCGCATTACCCGCCTTGAATCCAATCTATCAGGTGTCAGACGTACAGTTATGTTCAATCTCCCGATAAATTAGTATCGGCTAGTAAACATCTGGGCTTAATAGTAGGAAGTGAATCTTGAAAAATTTTTAAAGTACAACATTCGATACAGTGAATAGATCAAATTGAGCATCAACTGCTATTTCAACAAACGTACCCAGTATAAACCATAACCTGAAGTGCCATAGAAAGATCTAATGCTGCTAAGAAGTAATCTGAGTCTTTCCTATTAAGATATGCTACCTGGGAAATAAACATCCTCTATTACTGCCTTTTAAGCCAGAGCCAATAGCTGGGCTGTTTGAAGCAAGTCGAAAATTTGATCTAGCACCAAGTCCCGGATTTATGAACTGAGGATTAATCCATAGATCACCAATCCCGTCAATGGATGTGTAAGGATGTTTCCTGCTGCCATTGTAATAGATGTTAAATCCATCAACTATGCAATCTTTAGGGATATTAACAATATGAACAGCGGCAGCACTCACATTTGGACAGATGATGTTGTTCTGAATATGATAAACTCCCTGAATTAAGGAGGGTTTATTACATATTAAATCAATCTCATTAGGCTGGGAAGACTGGTCTGAGAGCACTTCAATCCCATTCACGATAGGGTTTCCACATTTGCCTGGTTCAAATGTTAATCTTATATCACCTTTTGGATCGGAGGTATCGTGAGTAATCTCAGCGATTGCTTTAAGGTCTGCTCCTGCAGCTGCAAAGATATCAAAATTAGTCAGCCATCTATTTCCATTCACAGAGACATTGAATTGACGTTCGTCAGCATTATGCCAATGATCTTCAGAAAATAGCAATACAATCTCATAACTTCTGAGTGGGACTTCATGAATGATATATGTGAAGGAGTCGTTATTCTGATTAGGTATCCCCTTGCGCTCGTAATGAAAAACAGCAGTTGGAACTGGAGCAATGCTGCCAAGAAGTGACTCATTTTCTACGCCAGTGAAGTCTGAAGCGGGAGTGCCACCTAGATAATAGTTGTCTTTCAAAAATGTAGATTGAGAAGCAATGCTGCCACAAGAGATCTTTGTATCCGCATATGAACGACTTTCGGCATTATGATACGTTGTGTTGTTCACAATGTCGACCGAATTACTATTGAAAGCACGTATTCCTGCACCACCACAGTTGTGTACGAGATTGTTTGATATTAAAGTGCTGCCTGTGTATGGGACTCCGGTAGTCTGATCACAATAAGAGTCATCCACTATGATTCCATTGCCATCTGTAATGGTCCACCGCGTACTGGGAGATGGATCGGTACCGATCTCATCCCGACAGCCAAACACGGTATTACCCAGTATTTTCATCCAGTTGTTAGTTTTCTTTTTGTGAACATTAGCGTCTTCCCAGTTGGATATTCCACTGCTATCGTAGGATGAATACCAGCAACTGTAAGACACAATATTATCCCTTATAGTTATATTATCTGAATGACTTGTGGAGATACCTGCCTGGGCACAATCCTGAATGATGCAATTTTCGATGATAATGTCGGCTACTGAATCCACCGATACCCCCTGACTAGTCCCGGAGCAGGCGATGCCAGTGCCATTGTACTCCGGCTTTGAAAGTCCGCTCACTCTACTTCGGTTAGCACCATCCCACGTTAAAAACCGATTAATGCCAATAATGTGAAATCCATTAATCACAATGTCATGTGTACCAGCTGATATATTAACTCCTTGCCAGTTGCTCCTGCTAAGTTGAATTATAACCTCTTGATTATGATAACACTCAAACACTATAGGAGCATGTTTGGTACCAGAATGATGGATATTCAACACAGCCGATGAGTTAAGAGCCAGATATGTTCCCTGCATTACTGAGATTGTATCTCCGGGTTTCGAGATATCGGCAGCTTTTTGTAATGTTTTCAGACTGTTTGTAATAGACATGCCAGTATTGTTATCACTTCCGTTTTGCGAACTTACATAATAGACTTTAGCTGATACTGTAGATTGAACAAGCATGAAAACCAGTATGTAAAGAACGATTCTTAATTGCATTCTAGGTGCCTTATGAACTTCACACATTATAGAATATCAGCATATTTGCCAAGTACCCATGGAGGTTAATTGTTGAGTATTAAACGAAGTTACTTACGGGTTATCTGAATCAGAGCATCAGCTTGTCTATCATTCTGTTTAAGGCATCATCTTATGCCTTAAATTATACACTCAGTATCATAATTTCACCATGAATTATCAAATAAGATGTCTGCATTTGAGTTATGATACAGAAATTCCAGAATAAAGTAATACTCACGCGGTGAGTGTTAAATTATTGAACATTATATCCGTGCAACCATCCACTACTATATCCCGTCCAATTTTGATAATACTTGTTGTTCCTCGGAAGGATTTACGTAACTTATTATGTCCATGAAGCAGCTAGATTTGCGGAAGAGATCATCATTTTTAATCAAGTCCAAATTTTTGATTATGAAGCGGTTTATGGAAAATCGTAATAACCATGTCTCCCGGCTGGAAAAGGGCATTGCCACGAATTATACAACTCTAATTTGCGAACAGGTAACCCCATTAAGGAATAACCACCTGCCGGATGAGAGAGTACTGGATCTAGGCAAAATTGAAAACCTTAGACTTGCTACTCAAAAACTTAATGGCACATTGATTCCTCCTGGCAGGATTTTCAGCTTCTGGATGCAGATCGGCAGGTTGACGAGAAGAAAAGGCTATGCTTATGGTCGGCAGATTCTGGATGGCTGCATTGTTCCCGCTATCGGAGGAGGAGTGTGTCAACTCTCAAACAGTCTGTATATACTCGCTAAGGAGAGTGGATGTAGTATAGTAGAGAGGCATAGGCATTCGCAACGCATTACAAGTTCATCAGCTTCAGATGACAGAGATGCAACTGTATACTGGAACTATATAGATCTGAAGTTTAAATCTGAAATTCCAATTTGCATAAAAACCTCAATATCACGTAATTATCTTTCAGTTCGTTTCTACACTGATCATATCATCGAAAACAAATCTGTTGTCGTCAAGCCACAAATCGTCGCTCTATCATCCAATGCTGTTACCCGAAGCTGTATCTCGTGCGGTGAAGCCGATTGTGTTATTCATCAGCACCTTCCGGCTATTTTAAAGCCATCCAAGGCTGGTGGCATTACATTCATACTTGATGGGTGGAGCAGTGAATTTGCAGACTGGGTAAGTTTAACAGCTAAAGATACTGATCATCTACTGTTGGCTATGGATGGATTAAGATGGCATTCATCCAGGTATGCCTGGCAAACAATTCCATTCTCAACAGTGCATTCCGCAAGTTTGACCGGAATTATGCGTTCAGTTAAATTAAGAAGATGTGCCTCTCAAGGTGCATCCCGGCAGCTAATACAAATCTTATACGATGAACGGATTGCCCATATACTTAGAAAACAGCTTTCTATTTTTTCCGAAAAACTGTGTGTTGCTCAGAATCTGCTTCCATATTTGTGGATGGACGGGTGTCTTGGTGGACGAGATGTTTCCGTACTCATGAACCGCCAGCCAATTCATCTACTTCATTCCAATCTCAATGCTGCTTCTTCACTTCATCCTGAAAGTAATACTCTTTCTGACTTTCGCGCACCTCGGTGGATTGCCGAAGCGGAGCGTGAAGCGCTTGAATACTGCTCTTCGATAATTACTCCTCATTCATACTTAGCCACATTGTATCCAAATAAGACACATAAACTAAACTGGAACTGCGAGCCTGTACAAAAGATGTCTTTTGGTAACAACATCGTATTTCCGGGTCCAACAGCTGGAAGAAAAGGTGCGTACGAGGTACGAGAGGCAATACGTAGCCTCAATGTGGGATTGATGCCTTGTGGAAATGAGCTTGAGGGTGAGGCTTTTTGGAAAAATATTGACATAGTATCCAGGACCAGTTCAAAGTCTTGGCTGGAGGAAGCGAAGGTAGTAGTTCAGCCCTCCTGCATCGAGGATCACCCTTCCGCATTATTAAAAGCCATCCAGGCTGGACTCCCTGTGATAACTACCGAACGAGCCGGATTAGCTGGCATGCCTGGAGTAACGGAAGTGGCGTTCGGGGACGTGTCAGCACTCTCTGAAGCAATAGCCCATAGCCTAGAGCAAATGAACTGATCGCCACAATCTTTATACTATTCTAGATAACAGATGTGTTGGTAGCTTAGTATGAAGTCATTAATCGTAATTTATGGGAAACTTGCTTAAGTGTTTCACAGGCTTCCAGAGAAGTTGATGCTTGTTATCACCAAGCTAAAGTTAATGAAAGCAAGCCGCATCAGAGTAAGTCTATTTCAACGTACTCAGCAATTCTTTCCAGCTTGATGACTTAAAAACGGCGACGGCTAACTCGTCCAGATTTTCATGTCACTGATTTTGGATATTCGAGCAATTACAGATTTCGAGGGTGGGCCAAAACGGTGCTCTCCAATGGAGAGTAACAGTTCACGGGCACCTATTTCCTTACCTTCTTCCCGACCTAACACTCTGCCCTCTTGTTTAATATCTCTACCCCACCGTGTTAATAACTCCATTTCTGGCTGCTCCTTCTCTTTGTCTATAACTTGGTGGTAAAAGGTAAGTTCCAGATCTTTCGTTTCCAAATAAGGCACTGATAGTTTTTTGAGCAAGTAAAAAGATAATGAAAGCAAGCCGCATCAGAGTAAGTCTATTTCAACGTACTCAGCAAGTCTTTCCAGCTTGATGACTTAAAAACGGCGACGGCTAACTCGTCCAGCTTTTTCATGTCTCTGATTTTGGATATTCGAGCGATTACAGATTTCGAGGGTGGGCCAAAACGGTGCTCACCAATGGATAGTAACAGTTCACGTGCACCTATTTCCTTACCTTCTTCCCGACCCTCTTCTCGACCTAACACTTTACCTTCTTCCCGACCTAACACTTTACCTTCTTCTCGCCCTACTACCTTTCCCTCTTCCCGACCTACTACCTTTCCCTCTTCCCGACCTACTACCTTTCCCTCTTCCCGACCTACTACCTTTCCCTCTTCTCGACCTACTACCTTTCCCTCTTCTCGACCTAACACCCTGCCCTCTTCTTTAATATCTCTACCCCACCGTGTTAATAACTCCATTTCTGGCTGCTCCTTCTCTTTTTCTATAACGGAATCGG
>JAJZFJ010000223.1 GCA_021805395.1 bacterium | reverse complement strand
ATGGTGAATGCTTCCAGAATGCAATCCATACCCACACTCACCACTCATCCAGATAACCTTCAGACCGCTATTCAGACGGCACTTGGCTGTACTAATGCGCAGACAGATATATTTCAACCAGGCTCACAGGGAAATGATCTGATAGTAGCGTGTGCAAAGCTGATTGCGCAGACAAGTGCAACAGACCCGAGGGTACTGTTTTGGGTGATAGGGGATGACCTGAACAGCGATGCGGATTCTGGAGCAGGCAACCCAACCTCTGTGCAGGTGGCAGCTTTGCTTAAGGCTGTTGCCAGTGTGCTGCATAAGTACGACAAGCACCATCTCGTCTGTTCTGGGAACGGTGCATTCCCAGTGGATGCATGGAATATGCATTTAAAACAGATAGGCAAACTACCCGCAAATGCTGTGCTGCCGGATGATACAATTCAGGAGTACATTGATGAGATGCAGCTGCTTACTCCCAAAGGCATCGATATCCTGAGCACTTATTTATCACCTGAAGGAGATAATGTGCCCGGATGGCTATTTCCAGATCCCCATAGAGAGATGGTACTTTCATGGATACAGTATGTGGCAGGGCATACGAAAATGCCGTTATACGTTGCTTCCTTCGGTGCGCCATCCGATACAGTGAATGGAAAACTACAACTTTCGCCCTGGCTTTTAGATGCCCTTAGAAGGCTTCAGGCTACAGCCATGCCCTTGGCAACCATTAAGGACTGGGAGCCGTTGAATCCTGCACCTTCCAATCTCCCATTTGTGGTATCCTGGGCGACAACACCCACTCTGGCATCCGCTTTGCAAACTGTGAACTCCGTGATTGCCGATGCACAGGTGAAAGGTCTGGTAATTAGCGTTGGTCCTCCTCTGCCGCAGCAAAATTTTACAGATTCTACTGGACACTAGTTTTATTTAGTTTTTTACCAATAACCAGTTAACATTACCGTTAAGCAAGCGGTGTATTCTAAGCCGATAATCTATGCTGTACATCCTTGGTAACAATGTAAATGTCCAAGTGTACTATGAAGTTTAGAAGGGAGGCAGCCTATGAATCCAATTAGGGGTGCAGGATCACCATCCGCTTACACCCCCCCCACTCAGGGGACAAGCCAGTCACTGTATCTTAACAGTCAGTTAGAAGCCCATCTCTCTGAGAGAATAGCGCACATTCGCAGTAAGGTCCTGCAGCCTGGCAGCAGCACCTCAGGCTCGCCTGAGGTTTCACAAACCGCAGAGCAGCCAACATCTGGTCGACTTGAC
Organism: bacterium; assembly: GCA_021805395.1. Classification (GTDB taxonomy): domain Bacteria; phylum Armatimonadota; class Chthonomonadetes; order Chthonomonadales; family Chthonomonadaceae; genus JAJZFJ01. Next base: position 1,586 of record JAJZFJ010000223.1, on the reverse strand, counting down.
ATTCGTGCCTAACACAAGATGCTCATAAGAGGAAAGCCTCGAGTTAATCGAGGCTTTCTAAAAACACATACTTTTAATCTGGTATGTAATGTACTTTCCTGATGTATATATGCATGACGGTTAAAAGGTATGATCTATCCTTTGCCATCTTCTTCAATGGGCTGCAGTATGATCGGAGCAGATGACAGGAGCCGTAATGCTGACCATGGTGGTACATCTGCCAGCAGCTCAGGTTGTTTTCTACCTGGAGGGAGAGGTTCCAAACTGCTCAGTCAGGGGAATTTACCGCCATTCTGCGCCAGGAACTCCCGCACCCGCTCTTCAATCATTTTGCCGCGCTCCTGAAGGGCTTCGCACTCCTCCTGAAGCTGTTCCATCCTCTCCAGAAGGTCGAGGATGACCTGAACGCCTGCAAGGTTAACTCCCATCTCCTGGGTGAGTCTTCTTATGCGTTTAAGTCGTTCAACATCGGCTTCTGAATAGAGTCTGTTTTTGCTCTTGCGCAGCGGAGTAACCAGACCTAGGCGCTCATAGAGGCGAATTGTTTGGGCATGCATATGTGTTAGTTCTGATACTATTCCAATCATATAGACCGGATCCCTGCTATATGTCGCAGCCATTTCACTCTCCTCTCTCAGGCAGTTCTGATTTTATCTCCACGCAGTTTTGCAAGCTCGACCATTAGACTTCGTTCTCGATCACTCAAACTTCTTGGTACGCTAATACGGACTTTTGCAAAAGCATCACCCTGCGGCTGGTTTTGCAAGGCTGGCATCCCTTGTCCGCTCATACGCATTTTCTGCCCCGCTTGGGTTCCCGGTGGAATCACCAATCGACGCTCAGAGCCATCCAGCAGATTGACCTCAACCTCACCACCAAGAACAGCAATTGTAAACGGCACGTCTATTTCAAATTCCAGATCCTGTTTACGGCGCTCGAATCTGGGATGTGGCAGGATATGCAGCATCACGTAGACATCGCCTCTTTTTCCGGATGCATCTGCCGGCCCCATACCTTTTTGTCGCGCTCGCATACCGTCCCACGCTCCAGCAGGTATCTTAACAGTGATGGTGCGATCAACCTCTATGCGGCCTGATCCTCCACACTTCTTGCAGCGCGATGCCTTGTTTCGAGGCTGTCTTCCAGTGCCACCGCATTCTGTGCATACATCTTCCAGCGTAAGATTGATTCTGCGAGGTCCACCTGAATAAGCTTCCTCAAGTGTAATATCCAGTATGTACTCCACATCCTCTGCAGGCGCTTCAGATGGCTGTTCGTAGCCGCGAGCACCCCTACCCATTCCATGCCCGAACATGCTGAAGATATCATCGAAATTGAGACCCGTGCTGTCTAGATCCACATACTGAGGGGCACCCTGGGGAGGTCTGGTTCCTGGTCCGGCACCTGGTCCAGCTTTTTCTGTACCAGGTGCCATGCTTTGCCACATGCTTCCGAAACGATCGTACCGTGCCCGTTTCTCAGGGTCTGAAAGGCAGTCGTATGCCTCCTGTACCTGTTTAAACTGGTCTTCTGCTTTCTTGTTGTTAGGGTTGAGATCGGGGTGGTGCTGGCGTGCCAACTTACGG
>JAJZFJ010000224.1 GCA_021805395.1 bacterium | reverse complement strand
CAATACCGGTAGAGTAGTTGTAATAGAAACCGCTAAAAATGAGGAGATCAGAATTGTTTCCAATCCTGACCATCCTGAACTTCGTGCATCAGAATCCACTATAATCACAGATCTACCAGCTGGCAAGGGTATATTTAATCTAGTGATAAATCCTGAAGGAACCACAGTACAAACCGGTGCATTAAACCAGATGACTCTTCTACCCTCTGATTATATCCCCGCTATCGGCGACCACATATACCTGGTTGCAAAACTCACAACCAGCGAAGAGTTAAAGGCAATTAGCCTGCTCAATTCTCTCGCAAAACAGTATAGTGAAGACTGTCTTCAGCGTGCACATTTTTGGCACAGGACAGTTGTCAATGGGACTCTGATGGCTTCTGCAATCCTTCCTAAAGGCGAGCCTGATCCCATCGCTGCGGTTCAATTTATTGTAGATGGCGATATTGAAGATCTTAAGAATACTCCTCCTTTCCAGTTTTCATGGAATAGTAGAAAAGCTCTGAATGGAGAGCATGTACTGGAGATTGACGCACTTGACCAGGAAGGAAACATAATAACCAGCAAACGCATGTTAGTAGTGGTCGAAAATGGTGCACATTCAACCACCACACATCCTTCTGATGCCTTGGTCCATCAGAAAATAAGCGATGAAGATGAGCTACACAGGGAGAACAAATGATAAATTTTTTCACAGGGAGTATACGCTTGAGATTCACAACTCTATTTTCAATTCTATATTTCAGCATGGTTTCTGTAAATATCTGCACTGCCAAACCATTACTTACCGTGAATGACAGATGTCAGTGGGTAGTTCCTAATATAATCCAACCAGAAGCTGGCACATTTCCTCTTAAGGATGTACATTTGCTAAATAGTCCATTCCTTAAAGCCCAGCAGGCAGATGAACGCTATCTTCTTTTGCTTAATCCCGACAGGCTTCTGAGCATGTTTCGATCACAAGCCGGTCTCACACCAAAAGCTCCGGCATACGGCGGCTGGGAACAGACTCAAGTAGCCGGCCACACTCTTGGACATTATCTCTCTGCAATCTCAAGAATGTATGTTATAACCAGAGATCCAGAGCTCAAAAAACGTGTGTATTATATTGTCTCTCAGCTTGCGAAAGTGCAGGCAAAATGGGGAGATGGGTATGTGGGTGCCATCCCTAATGGACATGCCATGTTTGAGAAAGTCCGAACTCAGGGCATTGATCCTCACCATATCCTGGATGACTACTGGGCACCATGGTATGTTGTTCATAAAGTGTTTGCAGGTCTACTGGATTCATACCGATTCTGCAATGACGAACAGGCATTAGAGGTAGCTAAAGGGCTGGGAAACTGGACAATCTCCACAACGCAAAATCTTACACCCACTGAATGGCAGGAGATGCTGTCTGTCGAACAGGGAGGGATGAATGAGGTGCTTGCCAACCTATATGCACTCACTGGAGATAAGAGATACCTTGTAGAGAGCCGCAAGTTTTATCACAAATTCATCATGGATCCTCTTGCGTTGGGGGAAGACCATCTGGCTGGCAACCATTGTAATACTCAAATCCCAAAAGTGATCGGGCAGGCGAGACTGTATGAACTTCGTGGAAATCCCCGCGACAAAAAAATAGCGATCACATTCTGGAATGCATCCATCAAACATCATGCATACTCAATCGGTGATATCAGTTCAGGTGAGTATTATCAGGCTCCTAATCAGCTTGCATCTACCCTTGCCCCTAATACATGCGAAACCTGCTGCGAGTATAATCTTCTTAAACTCACCCGTCACCTTTTCTGCTGGCAGCCTAAGGCAGAATATGGCGATTTCATTGAGAGAGCACTTTATAATGATATATTAGCTTCGCAAAATCCACAAACTGGAATGCTGGTATACTATATGCCACTCTCGCCTGTGTCGATCCGCAAATATAGCACGCCTTTTGATTCTTTCTGGTGCTGTGTGGGAACTGGGATAGAAAATCATGCACGATACGATGAATCAATCTATTACCATTCACAAAACAGTCTGTATGTAAACCTGTACATTCCCTCCACTCTGAAATGGAAAGACAAGGGAATGATACTCACACAGAAAAATCGATTTCCTGACACTGATTCCACCACACTGTCAGTTGACTGCAAAACCCCTCAGAAATTTGCGATGCATTTCAGGTGTCCTTACTGGATAGCCAGCCCAATGAAGGTTTTTGTGAATAACCGATTAGTACTAACCGATAAAACTCCCACTTCATGGGCGACGGTGAACAGAACTTGGCATTCCGGGGACGTTATCAAGCTGGTAATGCCCATGAACCTGCATCTGGATCCAGCTCCAGACAAACCCAGTGTACTGTCGGTGATGTACGGGCCTTTGGTTCTCGCCGCAGATATGGGACCTGCATCAGTGGCAGCACCCCAAAATCCTGTCTTCTTCGACAAAAACAAGGCACCAGCCTCTTGGCTTCATACGGTATCTGGCGAAAACTTAACCTATTCGGATAATTCCAACAGCACTGGTAAACGAATATACTTCCGTCCCTTCTTCAGTAACTATGATGACTACTCAGTACCATACATCTCAACAGGTACACGGTCTCACTATCTTAAAGAAGAAGCAACTAAAGAGAAGAAAATCGTCGCCCTTCAATCTCGAACAGTCGACAGAGTTGTGATTGGAGACCCCACATCAGAAAAACTGCATAATTTGCAAGGAAAAAACACATCCACTGGATCACTGGGTAACGCACATTGGAGAGATGCGGAGAACGGAGGCTGGTTTTCCTATCAGCTGCAGTTAAATTCATCAACGGATTATAAGCTTAGAGTGGTGTACTGGGGTTCGGATGCAGGTGCCAGGGAATTTGACATTATTGTTGACGGAACTAAAATAGCTACACAGTCTCTCACAGGTTCTAAACCTGGAGCCTTCATGAGCGTTGTCTATCCTATACCACAATCACTCACTATGGGGAAAGATTCTATCGTGGTGAAATTCCAGGCAAAACCTGCCAATTTTGCTGGTGGAATATTTGGTCTCCGCGTGCTGAAGCTCAGCGGCGAATAGTCACATTCAGCCTGTCGCCCAGTTTGAGCGTGACAGGCTGGATATTCAGATAACTTTTAAACATTCCGAGAAGGAGTGAGAGATGAACAGTCAAAACGCGTTGATTGAGAAGGTGCAAGAGTTACTAACACAAATTCCAATTGAAGGTGTTATGAACCATCTCACAGGTTCCCACCCTGCTCACATTGAATTGGTCTCACAAACTGTTCTCATGCCCGAAGTTGCCAGCCGAATGGACATTACTGCAGGTCTCTGGTTATATGTTGATGACCTTGACAGGAGCCATGTCATTTGTCAGGATCTTGAAACGCCAACAGGATCACTCTGGCATGGCATTCTCCACCGACGGGAGGGTGACTATTCTAACAGCCGCTACTGGATGAGAAGAGCTGCGAATCATCCTCTCATCAGTACAGGGAAAATGGATTTGAACAAGTTGATTACTGCTGTTGAGCAATCCACCAATCGGAATGATCCACAACTCATCAGTGCACAAAAAGAGGAGTGGACGCTCCTGTTTAACTGGTGCCTTCAACAGGCCTAATTCTAGAGTCGCACCCGCTGTAGCATCCAACTAACGTATGCACAAACATAAGAATGGACACCTTATCCTTTCTGGTACATATTGATGTACAGAAGGCAGGTGTCCATTCAGTTTTAACCTTGCCGATCGGTTTTATTCTAGTACCGCCAAAAATTGTGCGGATGAATTATGCCTTAATGGCAGCAGTGGACTTTCCGGCTCTTAACAGCCCAAAGACGAAGCTGTCTGCCAGAGCATGCCAGCTTGCATCTATCATATTGTCAGAAACACCAACTGTCGACCAGGAATTCTCACCATCTGTTGAATCGATAATAACTCTCACACGTGCAGCCGTACCAGCTCTGGTATTCACTACTCTCACCTTAAAATCGATAAGTTTTATGCGATCTACATCCGGGTAAAAATCTTGCAAGGCTCTTCGTAGTGCACCATCCAAAGCGTGAACTGGTCCATCGCCCTCGGCAACTGTGAGCCTTTCATTTCCATTCACCTCCAGCTTAACAGTTGCCTCTGTGATTGGTTCAAGATCGTCACCTCGCTTCTCAACGATACACCTGTAACCGTGCAGAATGAAGGGATCGGTGTAGTGCCCAATCGCCCTCAGCAGAAGCAGCTCGAAAGACCCTTCTGCGCCTTCGTAGCTGTACCCATCGTGTTCTCGCTCTGCAACGGACTTTAACAATGCTTTGGCTTCGGGTGACCTTTTGTTTAGATCCACTCCATACTCTGCTGCCTTGCCTGCAATACTGCTGCCACCTGCCAACTCCGATACCAGTAAGCGCCGAGTGTTGCCCACCTGTTCGGGGTTAATGTGCTCGTAGCTGGCACCCTTCAAAACTGCATCAGCATGCACGCCGCCTTTGTGGGCAAACGCAGAGCTGCCAACATACGGCCTTCGAGTGTCTGGTGTTAGGTTAGCAATTTCATCCACAAACTGCGACAGCCCGGTGAGATGCTGTAGTGAATCTGGCTTAAGGCATTGATATCCCAGCTTGGTCCTGAGGGATGCTATCACTGGGATAAGATCACAATTACCACAACGTTCGCCATATCCATTCACAGTTCCCTGTACCTGCATGCAGCCCTCATCAATTGCGGCCAGAGCATTTGCAACGGCACATGCCGAATCGTTGTGAGAATGGATACCCAGGCTGGCATCGGGAATTGCCAATCGCACACACTTTACAATTTGCGTGACAAGTGATGGCAGGGTGCCACCGTTGGTGTCGCAAAGTACAATCCTTTTCGCACCAGCCTGATAGGCAGCACGTAATGTACTAAGTGCATACTCTGAGTCGTCAAGATAACCATCGAAGAAATGCTCCGCATCATAGAAGACACTTTCGCAGTTCTTTGCCAGATATGCGATGCTCTCAGCAATCATGGCAAGGTTCTCTTCAGGAGAAGTTTTTAGAGCATGGTGCACATGCTGCTTCCAGCTTTTGCCGAATATGGTTATCACTGGGGTGGATGCATCCAGGAGTGTTCGAAGCTGTGCATCGTTTTCGGCTTTAATATCAGGCCGTCTTGTACTGCCAAAAGCTGCAAGCAGAGACGTCTGTAGATGTTCGGAACGCATTCGTTGAAAAAATGTCTCGTCCTTGGGATTCGATCCCGGCCATCCACCCTCAATAACATCCATGCCAAATTCATCCAGCCGGCGTGTAATACGAATTTTATCCTCAACGCTGTACGAGATGTACTCTCCCTGAGATCCATCTCTTAACGTTGTATCGTATATTTCCACGCGTCTGGTCTGCATTTGATAGTCCTTTCCACAAGCCTTTAAAACAGATAGTCTATTATTATACCATTGATGCATACTTCTAAGATTTCCAGCACCAGGTGCTTGTAACTACGGTATGTAAATTGATGCTCTTCAATTTCTGAGATTTTTCTTTTTTGCCAGTGCCGAATTCAGGTGTTTAAAGTAATCTTGTTTCAAAACACCTCACAATACAGGTTAAGCTGAAGGACGATTTTATGTTCGTACAGGTTCTGTGATGAACAGCGTGTCCATCTACACACGATAATAATTTATCAGCAAAACAGGAAAGTATGATTACCTCTTTTTTATGTTCTATTCTCGATAAGATTTAATTTAAGCTAAATATTGAAGCCGTGGCTAATTGCAGAAGAGGTAGACCATTTAAATCTATCTCGTCAAATAACCTGTACTAACTTTGAATGAGAGGATAGCAGAAGCATACTCAACTTTGGAACAAATGCTGGAACCCTGTTACATGATTCGATCCAGACATAATGTATAAGTTGCAATTAGGCAGATTCTAGCTGTAGCACTTGGCGCATGTAGCCTGCCGGCTCGAATGGTGTCTACTCAATTAGAATACGCAGTGGGATGGGGAGTTATAGTATGAAAATGCGATTCAGGATTGAATCATTGAGCTGCTAAATTGCTTATATAAAGACCGGCTGCCATCAAATCAATATATATGGATCAAGGTTCTATAGTAGACCTTCAACGTTTATATCTTCCGTCCGTTTCACCACTTGTAAGGATCATCAGAACTGTACGGACTAGCACCAGTCCACGAGTATGGGTTATCTCCACGTAACCACATATACGAGATTAGCTGCCCCACATGATAAGATTCGTGTTCAGCAATATTGAGGAAGATTTCGGCACGTGGTAAGGTTTGCATCCACATCGAACCGAACCATGGAGCACCAATTGAAACTTCCTCGGAAAGCTCACCGTCTGACAAAGTTTCGAGGTAGTCAAGTGTTGTCTGTCGAACGTCTACCAACTTGCACCGCAAATTTTCGAGACTCGACAGGTCACCAACTATGGCATCTACTTCGGCTTCATCTAGCATTTTTCCCTCTTTCAGCCGTGGTACTAGTGGAAGTTCGACGCAGAGAATTTCAGCAAGCTGCCCAGAGATGGTTCGCATTCCTTCTTCAGGAGCCCATTCCAACATGTCTGGTGTAATTCGGTCGATAATCTGGTTAAGGAGCCTGCGAGTTAGTGCAAATCGGGCTTTGAGAAGATTGTGTCGTGTAGCTGGCATGTCGGAACTCCTGGCTCCTTTGTTAAGGTTCAATCATCTTGTATGAATTGTCACATTATACCTTTCATGTATATTTGCGAGATATACTGTGGCCAAATTCGAATGATTAGATGAAAATGCTTATACCACGAAGTTTGTGATGATTTTACGAGAGGAATCAAGCCGTGGAAATGGAAATGCGATAAATAACTAACGTATATCCAGAGGACGATAATCCTTGTTAGTCTATGTTAATGCCCTCATTTTCTATAATATGTAGACAATTTCCTTTATCGCAAGCAGGCGTAATTCAGAGACTTGACCTTTGTGATTGCTATATATATATTATGAAAAAATCGCAGCATCTCTCACGAACGAAGGTTTATCCTTGAACTCGATTATTGATCTGACACCCTCCGAAGAAGCTTAGATGGCTCACCGCGAAAGAGATCAGTCTTGTCCCAGCAGAGCTGGCATAACAACACTTTAAAGTTATTGACACAACAATCGATAATGATCAAGACGCCCAGATCCACAAATGACAGGATCAGGTTGGCATAAAGTTGATGCCTGAAGTCTCTACCCTAACGTAATGTGGTCAGCGGGCTGAAGAAAAAGCAAGATTATCTGATGAAGAGCGAAAGGAGCTAGCGTATCTGTACTGAGATCAAGAAGAATGGCATTCCCAAGGTACATGCATGACATATAGCTCGAATCATCGTTCTGGACTTTTTTCCTTTGAGTAGACCTGTATTGACACAATCAAAAGGAAGTATTGCGTTATATTTCCTTTCAATTTATTACGTTAATAAACTCAGATTTAATACAAATACGTATAAAAATCATCTATAATAATTAAACTTCAAGAATTTGCGGGCACCTTAACCATTGAATTATAGCTGCTTGACAAATATCAGAACACGAAACCATAATTGTAGCAACTCCACACACATATAAGAATATGGCTCTAATATCATAAAACGGGTTGGAGGTTATCTAAATGGCTGTTACTATAGAAGAGTTAGCCTCTTCCCTACTATTTCAGGGTCTTAAACGCGAATCCCTAGAGCTAGTCTCTCAAAATAGCCGTGAAAGAGTGTATAAAAGCGGCTCTACAATCATGTATCAGTCGGATCCAGGCGATAACTTTCTACTCATTCTAAACGGCACCGTGAAGGTCTCAGTTCAAATGCCGGATGGTGATGAGGTCTTTCTGGCAATCCTCGCCGCTGGGGATACAGTAGGCGAAATGACAATGATAGACACTAACCCGCGATCTGCTGATGTTTCCGCACAGGAACAGACACGCGTACTAATCCTTGACAGAGTCCTCTTTAACAAGCTGGTTGAGACCGAGACGAACTTCATGAAGAATATGATGCGTATACTCTCACGAAGACTGCGCGTTGCAAACATGAGGATTCAGGCACACTGTACCCTCGATACATTCGGATTAGTGGCATTTCAGATTGTTGAATTTGCAGACCTGTATGGAAAAAAAACTGAATCCGGTGACATCATCATCCCAATTCGACTCACCCAATCGGATATTGCTACACTGGCAGGTGCATCACGAGAACGCGTAAATCAGGTGATGGTTTCGTTCAAAAAAAGCGGGGTCATCTCATCAGACTCGGGCTTTCACATTACCGTCCACAAAATTGATGACCTTCGCAAACGGATTAGTGCTGCCTGAGAGGAAGCTTAATCCAGAATCGTGCGCCCTCACCAACCACGCTCTCAACTCCCACCGACCCGCCGTGTACGTCTGCCACACTCTTCACGAATCTGGTGCCTATGCCGGTTCCACCCGGCGTAGTGCTGATTGCTTGTGGGGTAAAAAGTGAGGCGCGCACCTGGTCCGGTATACCAGGTCCGTCATCTACAACCTCTATGCAGCAATAGTTACCTTCTGGAAACTCAAGACCAGACACTGCACGGGCTTTCACCTGTATGTGGAACTCCTTCATGGGAATCACGCCCCTCTTCACAGCATCACTAATTGCTCCCAGCGCATTGTTGATAAGATTGTAGAGTGCTCTACCCAAAAGCCTTCCATCAAATACAAAGGGCGGAACATTATCAAAACCTTCCAGCGTGATTTCCACATGTCTTGTTCTGGCTATGACGCTCAACCGTCGAAGTCTCGATTCTACAACTGCCTTCAAACTCTGCTCAACCATGTGTGAGGACTGAACTCCCTTAATGTAGTCAGCAATCTCAGAAACCATTTCCCTTATGTCCTCACAGCCGTCCTTCACACTCTCCTCCGCTTCATGATACCAGTCTCGCAATGGTTCCACCGCCTGCCGAATTTCATTCGCAAACTCTGCATCTGTGGGTTCAACTTTAGCTAACGTTTTGTCTATATCTTCATACATTGGGACGATAAATGCATCTATGGTGGTCTGCATCATTGTCTCAATGGGAGTTAGTGCATTCTTGATGTCGTGACCTAAATCACCAACCGCACGTGCAACAGCAGCCAGCTGAGCCTCCTTTGCTAGCCGTGTGTTGATGATTGCAGTGGAAGCTAAGCCGGATACTGTTTCGAGCAGAGTGCCATCCTCATCAGTAAATGGGCCATGCTTTTTATTCAGGGCCTGCATTACACCAATTGAGATACCATTCAGATCTTTCAATGGGACTGTTAGCAGTGATCTGGTCTGGTATCCTGTCTCAGCATCAAACCTGCTGTTATATGCCTGGTCAGTTGTATCCTCAGTTAGAATTGTTACACCAGTACGAAACACGGTGGCAGCTCTGCCAGAGCTGTCTGCAATCGGATCAACCTCTTTACCAATTAATCTTGTATCTCCAACAACATACTCAAATACAAGCATCTTCCTGTCAGGATTGTATAACAGAAGAGAACCAGCATCTGCGTCTACAGTATCTAATGCGGTATGGAGTGCTTCTCTCAACAGCATTGGCAACTCTAAACCAGCTCCAAGAGCTACGCTAATACGGTGCGCTGCATCCAGCTGCTTACGGTACTGTGCCACCTTTTTCTGTAAAGCTTCAACTTCACTGTTTGAGGGCATTTCGATATCCACTTCACTCATATTGATCACTCCCATTGTAGACCATAACTTCTGTAACATTGTATCACGATTGGCACTGTTATTTACTACAGTGTTTTGCCATTGTGATATGTTTAACACTTTTGGACGGCTGACGTGCATGTGCATCCTTACACATGCGATTTGCAGTATGTTATACTAATTCCAGTGTAAATAATAAAAGTGAATGCTGAAGTGAATGAATGACAACTATAATAGAAAAACCACCAGTTAATCAGGACGTTGGCAAATACCACATCATGACGTGGGGATGCCAGATGAATGAAGAAGATTCCGAACAGATGAGCCTGTTCCTTGAGCAGATGGGCTATTCAGAAACAGATGAGCCAGATTCTGCAGATATTGTTCTGCTCAACACCTGTAGCGTTCGTTCTAAGCCGGAGGAAAAGGTTTGGAGTGTTCTGGGCAGACTGAGAGATATAAAAGCAGAGCGTCCAGATATGATACTTGGAGTATGTGGATGCATGGCCCAGGTGGAAAGCAGTGAGATTCGCAAAAGGGCACCCTATGTAGATATCGTGATGGGTACCGGCAACCTGGGTTCATTACCAGATCTCGTTAACGCTGCAAAAGCTGGAAACCAGATTGATCCACCCTCTTCCAGGCAGAAAACCAGGAGAAACTTTGTGCCACTAACCTCGCTCGCCCTTCCTGAAAGGAAAGGGGCAATTGTGTGTGAACTACCTGAAAGAGCTAATGGCAGAAAGAAAAAACTAAAGGCACATGTGCCAATTATGTACGGTTGCGACAAGTTTTGCACTTTCTGCATTGTGCCTTTCACACGAGGCAGAGAACGCAGTAGACCTACAGAAGATATCCTGAACGAGATTACATCACTCTCAAAATGTGGTGTGCGCGAGATCACACTGCTAGGACAAACTGTTAACTCCTATGGCAAGAATATGCCAGAAGGCAAAGTAACGTTCACTGAACTGCTTTATCAAATTGATGCCATTCCAGGCATAGAGCGCTTACGTTTTACCTCACCCTACCCCAGGGATTTTACCGACGAGCTGATTATCGCACTCTCGAAACTGAAATCTGTTTGTGAGCATATCCATTTACCACTTCAAGTTGGAGATGATGCTCTTTTGAAGGATATGCATCGTGGGTACACAGTGGATGAGTACAAACAAATCTACTATAAACTCCGACAGGCAATCCCTAATGTATCGATTACGACCGATCTCATGCTTGGATACCCCGGTGAAACACATGAACAATTCATGAATACCATGAACCTGGTTGAAGAACTGAGATTTGATGCAGCATTCATGTTCGCATACAGCCCTCGCCCGAACACCAAAGCCGCTTTGAGGGAAGATCAGATACCACGAGAAGTGAAAATGGAACGTTTGAATGCACTCATTGCCCTTCAGAACGCCATCACGTGTGAAATGAACGCAGCCAGCGTTGGTCGTATAGAAGAGGTGATGGTTGAATCGTTAAGCCATAAAGAGGGAGCTAAGCTATCTGGTTACACCAGAACTTTGAAGATGGTGCATTTTGGAATACCTGAAGACTACAATGAACCAGCGGAAAGCTTAATCGGGCAGTTTTTACCTGTCAGACTGGAAGAAGCACATCTCACAGGATTTTCAGGCTCGTATGTTCCCGGAGACACCCTCACCCCTAAATCTGTGTAACTCAGCAGAGAACAGGTATTGCTGAGCCCAGCCTGCCATATTGCCAAATCTTCGCTGAAAGTGACCGGTAATTTCTGAATATATCCTTGGGGTGAGACTTTTTGTGGCAAGAGAGGGGTTGAACAAGCTAGCAGCAAGCTGTCTGACATGAGTGTCCACAGGTACTGCATGATGTTTGTTGAGACTGAACAGACAGATACAGTCCGCAAGCTTAGTACCTATGCCGTGCATTTGTGTTAGCTGTTCCACCGCATCCTCATGCGCAGCAGAGTTAAGGGAATTGAACCAGTCAATCTCTCCATGCTGTAGAATTCGCCTCGCAATCTCAATCACTCTTGGAGCGCGGTATCCCCACAAACCAGACCGAAGTACCTCTTCAGTAGCTGCAGCAAGAGCCTCCGTGGTTGGGAAGAGGTAATGGGTTCTATCGTTTAAAACAATAGTTTCGCCGTAATGTCTGGTTAAATGCAATATGCTCTTCTCTATTTTGGGCAGATTATTGCAGGTTGCACATAAAAATGCGAAAAGACACTCCTGAGGCGGCTGCCTTAGGATGCGAAGCCCGTTGAATTTGATGGTGGCAGAGCGAATCACTTCATCTTCAGCATTCCAGGTTGAATACAGGCATTCCAGATCGACATCCAAACTCAGATAGTTGAACACAAGGTTCCAGTTGTCATCCGGCCACGTCCGCCAGTAGAGTGTTGAGAATGGATCTTCCGAATCCTGTTTCAAAGCTACTAGCACGCTTCCAATGGTAGACCACCAGATGCCATCTGAATCCCTTCGCCACCGGAAGCTCTGTCCTCCCGCAAGTGTTGCAGAGAGTAATATAGGACTGCGAGAGCAGTCAAAGCTATGCATTTTCACAGTAATAATATACTCACATTACAGATTACTCTTCAGTTCCGGTCACTTTAATCAATCTGTGTTTTTCTTCAGACACATACAAAGATCAAATCACTATTCAATTGAAATCGATCAATTGGCTAACACACAGGTCCACTCTCTCTTGACTGTGTTGAGATTGCATAAATCGGCACAGGAGAGCAAATGAGTAGCCTCCTATCTTGACGCGAACCTGAAGTAAGTGTACAATAGCTCAGGTTGGAGAGGTGGCCGAGTGGTCGATGGCACCTGTCTTGAAAACAGGCCACCCGCAAGGGTGCGCAGGTTCGAATCCTGTCCTCTCCGTTCTCTGAGATCAAAGTTATGGAATCTTCCGGGAGTGATACTCCCCCACCAGATTTGAATGACACTGACGGTGCGATCTGCTCAATTGAGCGCGACATGCAGATCGCTCTAGAGCTAATGGAATGCGGAGATGTGCAGCAGGCCATCCATGCTTACGATTCCATACTACTTGAATCCCCAACTCACCTTCCTGCATTAAAGTCCCGTATTGTTGCCCTCACGCTAGCATCCCGTTATGAGTCCGCCCTCATAGATGCCAGAATAGTGATGGAACTCGATCCCAGTGATAGTGAAATATGCTGGATAATTGCTGGTCTATTACGTCGACTTTATGGTGAAGATTCAGAAGAAGTGATGCAGGCGTATGAAACTGCTTACAAAATAGATCCTCTAAACCCTTATCTCAGAATTGAAAGAGCGGACATATTGCGAAGTCACAATAGACATACGGAAGCTATTACCGAATATGCAGAGGTTGCTGAAACCGCAGATAGTGAGGAGATTCTGCTTGAAGCGAGATACAAGGAGGGCTGTGTTGCAATGGTGTTAGAACGCACCGAGCAGGCGCTGAAAGCCTTTTCCACGGTACTCGAAATCTCTCCAGGATACGAAGAAGCTGAGCTTATGTACCAGCTTTTGAACCAGGAAAATCGGCATCTGGCATAAAGCAGTTAACCAGCAACTCTGGCCATTTCTGCGCCTTACCGTCACCATTCATCAGACAGTGGTATGTGCTTGCCGATGCGACCAGTATGCCCCCGCGATACAGTTTACTTTCGAAGCGAACAGTCCTGCTTCTCTGTTCTGTAATTAAAGTTTGCAGTTCCAGCTCATCATCATACTTCACGCCCACTATGTATCTGCAGTTTGCATCCACTACTGGGAGGTAGAGTTTGCTCATCTCCATAGCGTTATAATCCACTCCTCGAGCTCTCAGCAGGTCTGCTCTACCCTGTTCAAACCATAGAAAATAGGATGAATGGTGCGCCACCCCACTGGGATCACACTCCCCATAGCGAACTCTAAACCTGGTAATCAATGTGCAACCTCTCTGATAGACATGCTGAACTTTATACCCTCTTCATCGTCTGATAATCCAACTTCGCGGCAAAAATGCCAATCATCAGAATATGTGAAACATCTGACGGGAAAGGTTGAAAATAATGCAACGCAGCTCTTTGAACGCCATACGCATCTATACTTTGTCTCTGGCTCTGGCTGGAACGTGTATCTCCGCAGATGCTCAATCCATAAATACCAATATGCTCACACAATATTCCCCTCAAAATCTGGCACCACAGTACCTGAATGCTCCTGTTCAGAGATACTACAGTGCAGGCCCCGATGCATCCTCTTTTCTAACAGCGGAAGATTTCCCGTGCACAAACCTGCAGGGGCCACTGTACTCCCAGATCTACTACAGCATCCCGCTACTGAGAAGAACAATGGCTTCTGATGACGCTGTTGCCGCCTTTTGGGATGCCCCTGGTTTCGGCACTTCATTCCAGCAAGCTGTGTCTTCCGCAATTCTGTACTCCCCCCTTCCACACGGTCCTATGACTGGTATATCCCCAGTAAATTCGGTACCCAATATCTTTTCCCAGAGAAGAGCCAGCAAACGCATAGCCAGAATTACCGCAAAACTGAACGCGGCTAATCTTAAAACAGCCAGTACCACTCCTGCTTCACCCCAAGGCGGACTAGTTGGCCAGATTAAGAATTTAGCAAATGCCAAGAAGGGCAATAAACTATCTAACAAAGCTTCATTTCAGACAGCTCGAACCGGACTGCCACAGGATTTCACCATGATTGTGAGTCGAGATCCCAGTACAAGTCAGACATATCTGTATGTGGTAGGAAAACTTCCAAAGTATGTGAACCCAGATTCACCTACCAACTATATCCTTTTTGCTGACCAGTACAAAGGTACTGTCGATCAGGCTGGCAATGAACTTCCAGTTAACCAGACTGTGTTAGACAAACAGAACCTTCCAGCAGCAACCGATCAGGAAAAGTACTACTGTTTCGTATATTCACTCACCAGCCTGCAGCCAAATGTGGAGAATAATTTAATTGCTTCTTATTGGTCTGGTAAAGATTTAGCTGTAAGGCAGGATGTAGCACTTGCCGCAGAAACAGGTAACAAAACAGCGGCTATTCCAATGCTGCGTGTGATACGCTATTTAAGAAATAACCTGTCATACGCGGTTCTAGTGCAAACCCCTATTGGAGGCTCAACCACTGACGCCTACAGAGAAGTGTTAAGATCTCGCTTTAAGACACGAGTTAAAAAATAGAAACATTAAGATATTTATTAAAAATGCTGGCGGCGAGGTAATCATGACTATACGCCGCTATCATTTTCCTTTTAACCTAAGTCTCCATGGCATCCATACAGACTCTGAAATAACACTACCGCTCATTTTAGACACCCCCTGTTCTCTGTCGGTAAACAGGATAGGTACCTCAGATATCTTCATTCCAGCCTTATGTGCCCGATAGGCCATTGCAACCTGAAAAGCGTAGCCGTTAGTATTCATACTTCTCAGGTCTACTTTCGTCAACGCCTCAGCAGTCCAGCATCTGAAACCCGCAGTCGCGTCGGATATCGGCACTCCAGTTACCAGTCGAACATACACATTGGCGCCCCGGCTAAGCAGCACACGCTTTAGTGGCCAGTTTTTCACTCCCCCACCCCTCACATACCTGGATCCAATCACAAGGTCTGCAGCATAGGAAGCCTCTATCAGTTCAGGTAGATATACCGGGTTGTGGCTGAGATCCGCGTCCATTTGCACAACTCTCGAATATCCACACTTCAAAACCTTCGCGAAGGCTTCACAGTAGGCATTCCCTAGTCCCCTCGGGCCAGATCTACGCAATACTCTACAGCCATCCCTGCCAGACAACAACTCTTCTGCTAAATCTGCCGTGCCATCAGGGGATTGATCATCGACCACCCAGATGTGAGCGTCAGGTAGAGATATGAATATACTTGAGAACAGTTCAGCCAGATTACAGGCTTCATTATAGGTGGGTATCACAACTACTGGCGAAACAGGCAAATAACTCTCCCGGGTAGGCTGCGTACAATATCTGCAGTATCTGGTAGTGAAAAACTACCATCAATATACACCAGAAGGGAACTGACGTTAAAACACATCGATGTATCCAAATAACGAAGGCAAGAGTTCCTGGAATGGAGTGAAAGTTGGAATACTACTTTTAAACGGAGAGGAATGGCAGAATTATTTTACTTGCGTACCCGCAACTAAAGGGGTGGAAGTACATTTAGCTTCATAATACAATTAACAATTGCAAATATACTTCCACCCTGTTGAACCATGGTTCCCACACTTATATTGACAACAGCAAAAGCAAATAAGTTGCATCTCTCTTTAATCCAGTGCAATAACTACAAAGTACTGCATTCGCTCCTGAGTATGGATGTATACACCATGTCAATATATCTGCCGTCTTTAAGGATGTGTTCACGAAACATGCCTTCCTGTTTCATTCCAGCTTTCTCCTGAACCCTGCCAGAAGCAGGATTGAAGGCAAAGTACGAGGCATAGATTTTGTTGAGATTCAGATCTTCAAAACCAAACCTGATTACCTCTTTCGCTGCCTCTGTGGCAAAACCTTTGCCCCAGTAATCCACTCCTATCCAATATCCTAATTCTGCTCGCTCGTGCTCCTTATGCAATCCAAGTCCAATCATTCCAACCAGTATGCTGTCTGTTTTTTGATATAGCGCAAAGGTATACCTCGTCGTGTTTCTCATGCCATTTTCTATCTCTTCAATGAACTTCTCTGCTGCTCCATCGGGATAGGGATGAGGGATATTTAAAGTTACTTTGGATATTCTTAAATCACCTGCCAGAGTCTGTATTCTTCCTGCATCCTGGAGGACTGGAAGCTTGAGGATTAACCGCTCTGTTTGCAGGACAACTGCATGTGTCAATTTAGTTCTTCCTTTAACTTGTGGTTTGGAAAAGACAGGTTCATACAGCATATAGTTGCATTACAGTAAGGTTAGCCGGCTAATCGTAGTGATAATTAGCAATGAACTGATTGCGACATGGTTTTCCAGTTTATAGGAGAAACACGATGGAAGCTGTTTTGATCTTTCCGCATCAACTTTTTCAGCATGCAAAAGTTCTTTCACCAGATGCCAGATATTACCTTTATGAAGACCCTCTCTACTTCAGGCAGTTTCCATTTCATAAAAACAAATTAGTGCTGCATCGTGCTTCTATGCAAATATTTGCCGCAGACCTGCAAAAGCAAGGGAAGCAGGTTACCTATTGTGATATTTTAGCTTTTTCAAATATATCTTCTGTTGTAAGACTCATGAAGAGGGAAGGTATAACCCACCTGACAATCTTCGATCCAGTTGACGACTGGCAACTCGCTCGCCTGCAAACTGCAGCCGCATCAGCTTTTCCAGTTAACATACTTCCATCACCAGCTTTCCTTTGTGGCAGCCAGATTCTCGACGACTTACTGCCCAGGAGAAAGCACTATCGAATGGCAGATTTCTATGAGAAACAGAGGATAAGACTAAATATCCTGATGGATGAAATGGGAAATCCTACTGGCGGTAAATGGAGCTATGATGTAGAAAATCGAAAAAAGTACAACAGTAACATTCCACTTCCAACTACTCATAAGCTTGAAACATCGTCAGATATTGATAACGCAAAAAATTGGGTGGAAGAACACTTTCAGCTCAACTATGGTGTAACTCACAATTTCCATTACGCCGTAGATCGCACAACTGCTATCTCCTCTCTGAAGCATTTCCTATATCATTCTTTAGCAGCATTTGGTGACTATCAAGACGCTATGGATGAAAACGAAGCCTATCTGTTCCACAGTAATTTGAGTTATGCACTCAATATAGGGTTAATCACACCTGACGAAGTTGTTGCAGAAACTCTTGCCTTTGCAGACAGCAGCCAAATTCCTCTCAACTCGCTGGAGGGTTTTCTCCGGCAGATTATAGGATGGAGAGAGTTTGTGAGAGGAATCTATGTGAGAGACGGAGGAGTACAGCGAACGACGAATTTCTTTGGCTTTACACGCAAGATCCCAGCAGCTTTTTGGAACGGTTCCACAGGAATAGATCCAATTGATATCGTGATTAAAAGAGTCATCTCATCAGGATACTGTCACCATATTGAGCGGCTTATGCTGTTTGGAGCTTTCTTTCTGTTATGCGAGTTCGCACCAGATGAGGTGTACAAATGGTTTATGACTCTGTTTATTGACGCTTATGACTGGGTGATGGTGCCAAATGTGTATGGAATGAGCCAATATGCTGATGGCGGTCTAATGACGACTAAGCCTTATCTGTGCGGGAGTGCTTATATCCTGAAAATGAGCAACTTTCGTAGAGGTGAGTGGTGTGAGATCTGGGATGGTCTTTACTGGAGATTTGTAAACATTCACAGAGATATGCTCCTTAAAAATCCTCGTACTTCCATGAGTGTGCGAATGTTCGATAAAATGAGCGAGACCAAGAAAGCTGCCCTAAAGACTGTGGCCGATAGATACATATTAGAACTTGATGCGTTAAATCGCTAATTCAGGATTTATCTGCTTCTCACTGCCATGATTGCGAACAGCAGAGCACCTGCACATAAAGCTATCACTCCCCACAGTGTAAACGAGGAAGATATAGGCTTTTCACTTTTTAATCGTCTGTTTTCTTCCTTCAGCCTGTCTATCTCATAATAGAGCTTTTTAATCTCAACATCTTCTTTTGGCGCAGCAGGCTCACTCCATTGAAGGCGTGCTCCACCGCGTGGAGGTATTGATGTGCGGGGCATCCTGATTAAAAGCCCCTCAGGTATTTTAGACGAACCAGAAAATCGTGAGCCAGATTTTGTCCCTCGCCTGTGGAAGCACATAACATTGTTGTGGCTGGATAGGAATGGAACAGACATGCTCGAAAATTGAATGGCTGATCTGGGGCATGCTCCATCCAAACCTCCTCCACATGAACCACAGTGTTTAGAGGGGTCGCATGCATTCGCAGTCCGTTGGAGAAAGCAAGAAATTCAAAGAGGTTTTCACCCTCAATCGCAAGTCCCTGCAACTGAGCTCGAGATGCAGCTTCCCAGCCATATGTTCCATCCGCGAAATAGGTTGCATCCACCTCTCTGCTGATGTAGGATGCCCTCAGATTTGGATGTGCATCTGCAAACTCTTTTAGCAGGGTCTCGCTTCTTCTCTGGATACCTGTTTGAAGTCGCAACTCCATAAGCAGATTGGTGAATTTACGAACAAATTCTCCTCCAGCGGTATGAATCTGCTCAATATTTTGAGTTCTCACTCTGTTCTCCATGGTGTCTTCTTCTGTTCGCTAACAAGCAAATCAGATTTCTGTTCATTTATTATCGGCTGACTGTTTAAAAGCTTGAGATTGTGAAACGTCTGGCATTGTGCAGAGGTATACTAATCATCATAAATTAGAATGTCTGAATGGAGTATAAGAATGATAAGCCTGTCTCGGTTTTTCTATCTCTTACGCTCTACGCATCTATGGTCAGGTATTTTAGACGTTCTGGTTGTCAGTTATCTTTTTTACAGACTTCTCCTTCTTGCAAGAGGCACCAGAGCCTGGCAGATTTTGGGAGGTATTGGTACACTCCTGGTTGCTCTATACCTTAGTTCTGTGTTACATCTGGATACTCTAAACTGGTTACTCGAGCAGGTTGTTCCACTTGGTCCTGTTGCTCTAGTCATTCTGTTTTTCCCGGAGTTGAGGCATGCATTGGAAGAGTTTGGACCCAGATTTTGGAGTAAAGGATTAAACCTTCTTCGTTCAGAGGATGTACATCAGGTAATTATGGATGTTGTGATGGCTATGGTAGCCTGCTCCAGCACCAAAACTGGAGCTCTTGTGGTCTTTGAGAGACAAACTGGTCTCGATGAGGTGATTGCAAATGGAACTCCACTTGACGCTGAAATAAGCGTAGAACTGCTGGAAACAATATTCTTCAAAAATACTGCTCTCCACGATGGTGCAGTTGTAATCCGTAATATGCGCATCGCATCCGCTGGCAGCCTGCTGCCTCTCACGGATCGTCCAAGGGTAGATGCCCAGGTACATACCAGGCATAAAGCAGCTTTAGGTATGAGCGAAAACAGTGACGCTGTAGTGGTTGTGGTTTCTGAGGAGACTGGCACCATTTCTATCGCTCTGGATGGTAAGTTTATACGTGGACTGAATCGTGAGACACTTAGAGAGAAGCTGACTTCACTGTTACTTACCAATGACAAGATTGTTCGTAATCTGCGAAGAAATACCAAGTAATCATGCTATCATTAAGAGCAATAAGAGAAAATCTCCTGTTAAAAATAATCTCATTATGTGCAGCCATAATGCTCTATTTCTATGTGCAGGGTAAACGAAATCCAAGTATGAATGAGATGCTGGAAGCGCAAGTTATTGTTCAGGATTTACCCAGCGGAGTTGAGGCTGTGCCATCATCAGACCATATCCTGGTACAGATAACGGGCCCGGAGCTGCTTGTGGAGAGCCTGAAGGATGGAGACATTGTGGCGCAGGTGAATTACAACGGACATCCCGATGCTAAAGGAGGGTCATCTGAGATCCTTCCCATTTTGTATACGGTGCCCAGCCTCAGGTCCAATGGAGAAAATCAGGTTCACATCACTGGTCCAGCAACGCTCAATGTATCACTGCACCGGCTGGTAACAAAGCTGTTTTCAGTGGGAATACCCGATTCTGACCCTACCAACTCCTCTTATTACAGTGGCACTTCCATCATTCCTTCACAGGTCAAATGTTCGGGACGTGCCAACTCAGTGCAACATGTGGTTCGGGTAATAGTGAGCGGACTTCCTTCTCAACCTGGCCAGATTGACGATAATTTTCCCGTACAGGCCATGGATGCAGACGGCGATATTGTTCCACATGTTACCTTGTCTCCCACAGAAGTGCATATACGAACACTCATTGTGAAAGAGACGCCTGCCAATATCGTGATGGTGGTGCCGAATATACAAAACCTGCCTTTACCTCCAGACAGTATTGGAAGCATATCTGTATATCCCCTACAGCTTCAGGTGGTTACATCAGCGGGAACAGCATTTCATGAAACTGCTGTTCAGACGGCTCCCATTAATCTAAGTGGGGTAACTTCCGATTTTGATGAATCTGTTGAATTAGCACATATCCCTGGTGTCAAATTTATGACTTTGGAAGGCAGAACTCTTCATTCGGTGAGAGTTCATATTCGAATCATCCACGCTGTAAGTGAACAGGCACCGCCTATTCAGACAACAGCACCAGCATCCAGACCTCCCAAAGAGAAAACACCTACAGTCAATACAGGTGCAAAATGAGAAATTCAAGTTCAGCTGAAACAACTCTAAATGATCAGGAAACAGATAGTAATGCACAATATGAACTGCGTTCGTCTGGCACTTTTCAGGTGTATGACAATGCTTTAGCTTTCTATAGATCACATCTAAGTTCTGTGCTGTTAACATCAGCTATTTTTTTATTTCCAATCTTTCTTATCGAGCTTGTTCTTACGAGGTTTTACCTGCATCCAATTCAATTAGACATAAATCATTCCAGCGGAGATAACACAGGATCAGATTTTATTTGGGTCATTTTGCTTAACTGGATCATTTCGGTACTTCCCTATTTTGCGTTTTTAATGCAGACAGCTGCCCTGTCTGACATGATAGATGATTACGTGATGAAAAGGGCAATCTCGGTCTACCGATCCAGTTTGAAAGCTGTTTTCGGAATTTTCAAAATCTTTTCCGCAGGTATTGTTGCCGGTCTGTCTCTCCTGGCATCCTTTGTCTGCCTAAGCCTGTTAAGTCTCATTCTGTATGGTCTAATCGCCGCGGTAGGTGGCGGAATAGCGACAGGAACTGGTCTGGTTTTGGCAATTCTACTCTGGTACATTCTCAATTGTGGAATAGCAGCCAGATACTTTATCATCATCCCATCTATTCTTGCGGTAGAACAAAGAACAATTGGAGATCTCTGGAAGCGGCATCAAATACTCACAGGGCAGAATAGAATCCGTGTTGCCTGGAGTGTTACAGCTTGCATCCCTCTGCTGCTTACTATAGTATATGGAGCTTTCTATGCCAGTTCCGATGTAGTTGTAAATACTGTCCTGATGCATATTGTTGGCATAAACCCAGGAGAGCTGATAAAACACACTATCACTTATATGATCCCAACTATAATTCTCGCAGTTCTATTACCCTACAGTTCTCTAGTACTTGCATTTTTATATATAGAGTTGAGAGTAAGACATGATGCACTGGATTTGAGACTTAAAGCTTCCGAATGGCAAACGAGACCAACTGTATGAAACAGAAATCAGTATGGTTTTGCCTGGTTCTTTATGTTTTCAATTTCTGCATGAGCACCGGTTGTTTTGCTGCTGAAACCCCTGAACAGATTCATCAGGAAGTAAAATCCATTCTCAGTAACCCTGAATTCGCACCTCCTGTTAAATCCCAAAACATTCTAGCCAGACCTCTCCAAACCATCCAAAGTTGGCTCGATTCTATCGGAAACGTTATTCACGCTAAAGGTAGAAGTCTCCAGAATATTCTTGAAAGATGGTGGAAATATCTCAAGAAGTTTTTTCCACACTCCAAGAATGTCGGATTAAGGGGACTGGTTAGCAGGGACATGGTTTTTGCACTTGTCATCACACTCATTATCATAGGTGTGGTAATTCTTGTCATCATCTTATTCAGGATGAGGAATAAGAATCGAAAATCTAAGCCCAAGTCAGTTAGCATTGAACTAGAGGAAGAGGATGTTGAAAATCCTGATGCTGGAAAATGGTTGGACAAAGCACAAAATCTGGTAGAAATGGACGATTACAGAGGTGCTTACCGTGCCACATTCATCGCCATCCTCTCTCTGTTACATGAGAAACAGCAGCTCCATCTTGAGTTGAGCAGATCTAATGGGGAGTATGTTCGCGAAGTTCGTCAGAAATCAAAACATGAAATCTATCTTCAAATGAAAGATGCTGCCGACGATTTTGATTTGCGATGGTATGGACATAGACCAATTCGCAATTCTGAACTTGAGTACCTGGATGGGATCTATAAATCTCTTGCTCAAGAGCTAAGTTATGACACTTCTACACTGGAGATGGTGGGATAATGGAAAGGCAGAATAAGAGTCCCCTGCTCTTCCTTTTGTTGACTGCCTATACGATTTGTGTTATGGTAGTTATCCAGCTTTCCACGGTTATACCGTTTGGCGATACCCACACAACGTTGAGTGTTGCTAAACGAGGAGACAAAGCACTGTTTCGGTTGTACAAGCTGCATTTCGATACAAGCAGACTACTATCTGACTGGCGATCACTTACAAACAAAACATCTTTACTGGTGATCTCAGAACCCTTAATTAGACCTCCTACTAAAGAAGAAAACAAGTATTTGGAGAAATGGATCAGTGAAGGAGGCACTCTGTTGTATCTCCTCTCACCGGATGAAGGAGATAACAGCGATCAGAATAAACCGAATCTGCTAAAGTATACATCCTCAACAAAGAAGTTTAATTCACCAGATGTGGGCAGTAATAACTCACCGCTGTTGTATGGGGTGAATGCACTCACTATCAATGCACACTTTACAAATCTCCCAAAAGCATTTCATACCCTGGTACAAGGTGAGATTGCCCTAAGACACTACGGCAAAGGCGTAATTATACTAGTGTCTTCAGCACATTTCATTACTAATCAGGATCTCTTGTTAAGTAACAATGCCATGTTTGCCTACAATGCAGCTGAATATGCTGAAAATAGACATAAAGGTGCAGTTTCCTTCGATGAATATCATCAGGGTTTGGGTCTAACAATCCAGCCAGAGCAGTCTATTCAATCTGATTTCAAGACCTACTGGATGATGAGTCCTAACTGGATTCGGTATGCATTACTCGCGGTTCTTGCGATATGTTTAATGTCAATTTATAATGGTAACAGAACATTTGGCGATTTTGTATATCCTTCCAAACAGGAGTTAAAGAAACTCAACACTGTAGATGCACTGGCAGGCTTATTCCTGAAAGTGAATGCAAATAACTATGCACTCACCATACTGGAAGATGATTTTCGAAAATCTGTTTTGCGCAGAATGGAGCTTCCAGAATCTACGTCGCATGCAGAATTTGTTGATTTGTGCAAATCTCTATCTATTACATCTGAAGAGATGGATCTTCTATTTGGATATATGCACAAGGAACAAGCCAATAAAAAGATTTCCAAATCAGAACTGCAGCAGATAGCCGTTAAAATAGAAGAGATAAAGAGGAGACTAGACCTTGTCGGATAATGAACTGCCCTATTCACCCACAGCAGATACATCAGAAGCAACAGATGTTATGACTTATGAAACACCCATTTCCTCTCCCGCGAATTGCAAACAGCTGGCGGAGAGAATTACTGCAGAAATGCATAAGGCAATTGTTGGGCAAGAGGCACTCATTGAGCTATTAGTTGTAGCTCTACTTGCAAACGGGCATGTTCTATTGGAAGGTGTTCCGGGAACAGCAAAAACGCTGTCGGTGAGAATCGTTGCACGCATTTTTAGTGCTACATTTTCCCGTATCCAGTTCACACCTGATCTTATGCCTTCTGACATACTTGGTGTGAATATCTATGATCCCCGATCTCAAGAGTTTAGAGTAAGAAAAGGTCCAATATTTGCTGGGCTGGTTCTTGCTGATGAAATCAACCGTACACCTCCCAAAACCCAGTCAGCACTTCTGGAAGCGATGGAAGAGAGAAGAGTTACGATTGATGGTGTTAGCTACGCACTCCCAGACCCTTTCCTGGTATGCGCAACCCAAAACCCTGTAGAGTATGAAGGTACATATCCACTTCCTGAGGCTCAACTGGACAGATTTATGCTTCAGATTAACATCTCGTACCCTTCTGAAGAACAGGAGATACAAATCCTGACGAACACACTTAATGGTTTCACATCCCAAAATCTTGATACTGCAAAGATCGAACCAGTTGTTAACACGGAAGACCTGGTGAAGTTCAAGGCAGAGGTAGCTGCGACTATTGCTGATGAACAGGTGAGACAGTACATTGTAAAAATTATCCGAGCTACACGATCCAACAAATATCTGCTGTTAGGTGCCAGCCCAAGAGCTTGCATTACACTCCTGAATGCATCGCGTGCTCTTGCAGCCGTTAGAGGCAGAGACTTTGTGACCCCCGATGATGTAAAAACACTCTCTGGACCGGTACTGCGACACAGATTGATGGTGCGGCCCGAATCTGAAATTGAAGGCTACACATCTGATAGAATACTGGCTGAAGTATTGAAGAACATTGAAGTTCCCAGATAAAACAATGAGCAAGACCAGATGGATATAACGCTTGTGGTCCGCCCATCTGCTGGTGGTATCCGACAGCATGTTCAATGGCTGGTGGAAGCATTGCCAAGCTGCGCTTTTACTCTCAGGGCAAATCCAGGTTTCTGGAAGAACAGCCTGCCGAAAAATGTGAGCTTCGTTCCTTTTAATATCCGGTCTTCTACACACCCGTTGATAGATTATAAAGCAATAAGAGAGCTGAGATCTGAACTGGGCAATACACAAGTTGTGCATGCGCATGGAGTACGTGCGGGATTAATAGGATGCATAGCAGCCAGACAAGCGAATATCCCCTCAATCCTGACAGTTCACAACAGCATCACAAATGCCAGTCTACTGCAAAAGCTGGCACTTCAAATCGTATTCAAAAGCAGTTCGGTGATCATTGCAGTATCACAAGCTGTAGCGGATTCACTCTTAAAGCTTGGAGCACCGAATTCCAGTATTCAGGTGATTGGAAACGGAATCCCTCTCCATTCATTTCCCTATGGTAGACTGCGAGACAAGGCTCGCGCTGCACTAAATCTGCCACAACAGGCTCATGTTGTAATAGCGCTGGGAAGATTGTCTCCTGAGAAAGGCTTTGATCTGCTTTCCGAGTCTATGGCTATAGTGAGGGAGACGTATCCGGACTCTTTTCTTCTTTTAGGAGGCACTGGTACCGAGGAATCAAAACTGTCGCTACTGCTTGAAAATCACCCTAAAAACCGTATGTGTGGTTACATCGATAATCCCGCCTCATTCCTTTCCGCTGGAGATGTAGTTGTAATACCTTCTCGTACTGAGGGGCAGTCACTGGTAGCTTTAGAAGCGATGGCTCTTGGAATACCGGTGGTTGCCTCAGCAGTAGGTGGACTGATAGAGACCTTCGGAGCTGGACGGTATGGAATTCTCACTGAGGCCGAGAGCCCAAAGGCTGTTGCGACCGGGATACTCAAAATACTCCATGATGACATTGGAAATAGTGAACTAACAAAATCAGCTAGAAGTTATGTTGAAAGCACATACTCCCTCGACATAATGAGTAACAGGGTGAGCAGAGTTTACACTGAAATAGCAGAGAGAAAGAATGCCACTTCACGCTGATCTTCATAGACATCTTGGCGGAGCCATTGCTCCCAGAATTTTCTGGAGATTCCTGCAGCGGAACAATCATCCTCTTATGCAAAGATTCCCCGAGTATGAGCTGTTTGAGAAATATATAGTTGCACCCAGAGCTTCTCTTACAGAATTTCTGGAACTTCATACTATGGTTGAAAGGGTGCAGCGAATTGATAATCTTGAATATTTCATAACAAAGCTGGTTCGTGGTGCCTACATTTTTGAAGGAATCCTCTATCTTGAACTCCGTTATACTCCCTACTATCGTACCGATGAGCGCTTGTCTCAACAAGACAGAATTAACCAGATGCGGGAAGTGGTTAGAATTATTACGTCGTGTTCCAAACAGAGTGCCTATCCACTGATACTGAAGCAGATACTATGCATGCACAGCAGACTACCGTACGAAGTGAACAGAGCGACGCTTGACCTTGCAGCATCGGAATCAGAAGGTGTATGCGGGATTGACCTTGCTGGCCCAGACCCACTCTACAAGAATAACATGGACGATCTTGTCTCACTATTTAGTCTGGCTCGTGAGATAGGGCTTAAAACCACATGTCATCTGTATGAAACTCGTGATGGCATCTATCCAGAGCTGCTTCCCTATTTGAATAGAATCGGACACGGCATTCAGATCGCCATGCACTACCCAGAGCTGCTTAAACAGGTCGCAGACAGAGACCAGTGCCTCGAAATATGCCCTACA
Source organism: bacterium (assembly GCA_021805395.1). Classification (GTDB taxonomy): domain Bacteria; phylum Armatimonadota; class Chthonomonadetes; order Chthonomonadales; family Chthonomonadaceae; genus JAJZFJ01. Next base: position 20,756 of record JAJZFJ010000224.1, on the reverse strand, counting down.
TCCTATCTCAAAACGGGTACATTGGAGGACTTATCCGCGTTACGAACTGTTTTTGACCGGTGCCGCGAAACCGGAGTGGATATCGCGATCTGTACTGACAATCCAGGTCTCCATAACGTTCGCCTGCCGTTTGAATTCGAAAATCTTCTCACGCAGGATGTTATCGATTTTGAACAGCTCCAGATGTGTCATGCCGCATCTTACCGACATGCTTTCGGATGGCCGTACAGTGAACCTCCCGACAGTCTTCTTACCTCGCTAGATCTGCTATCAAAGAAACATACTGCAGAAGATCGCGGCTAACACTGATATGTATGCCATGCGTTTCACAAGTATGGTGCATAAAGTGTAATGCTGCGTGGTGCGAGATCTATTGTCATACCCAAACAGCCTTCAACTAGATGACTTCTTTGCCAGATTGTGATCCATTGGGTTATCTAGGGTGTAATAGAAGATTAAAAGTTATTACTGATATAGCAATGAAGAGAGACAGATCTATATTCTTATTTTTTTGCAACTTATGAACGTTTCATGCTTCTGAATGCGTCTGAATGATTACCAAGCACGTAAACAGCATTATTTGATCCGGTATTCATCACATGAGATCTGAGGTGAGTCATATTTCTCTAGCACAAGGAACTTCCAGAAGTATAATTCAAGATAACTTGCTGACTTACCATTCGTCAATCATCGTTATGGTGCTATTGCATCAATAGCATGCTGCCTCTTGAATACGTCATCTTAACATTTTCTTAACAATTGTGTTAATGATGGACGGATTTAGAGCGTGTTTCTCGTATACTATACATAGTTAATTAGAATAAGCCTCTGTATTCACTCATTCAATCGGAACTTTATATTGTGAAGATTTGTTTAGTCGAATATGGAATAGTTAACTATTCGTCAATTTGGGCTGGTAGCGGTAACCAGAAATCCCCATATCATTACTACACCGCAATTTAGGAGAGATAATATGTCCCTGCGTCGTCGAAATCCTTACGGATTTACACTCATAGAGTTGTTAGTAGTTATTGCAATAATTGCAATTCTCGCTGCAATCCTATTCCCAGTTTTTGCTCAGGCAAGAGAAAAGGCAAGACAGGCTACCTGTCTGTCCAACCTCAACCAAATTGGTCTATCAGCTAATATGTACTTGCAGGATTATGATGAGACATACTTCCCGGCCTATTCATTTTCAGGAACCAATTCAAATCCTCTCTTAACAGCACTTAACACAACCTGCGGTGGTGCCATTAGTGGAGCAGCGTGTAGTGCAACGTTTTTCATCTCCATGCTGAACCCATATGTCAAGGACTATCATGTATACATATGTCCAGACACCCCAAATGGTTGGTCAGAGGGTTATAATGGTCTCCCCTGCGGCGGAGGAACAGGTTTCAACGCAAACGCAGGATGTGGTGGTGATGGTTATGGTGGAGAAGACAGCTACGGCTTCAATGCTCTATGGTTCTCTCCTGTGCAGAATAATGTGGTAACTCCGGTTGCCGATGCTTCTATTACTCGACCATCGGGTACTGCATTGTTAACAGACTCTTCCTTCTTCCTGGCAGGTCCGGACGTATGTAATCAGTCTGGTTTCCTTACGAATGCTGCTCCTTCTGGTGGCGGAACTGTTCCAACAAGCTCCGGAGGAAATGCCGACTGTTCCTATGCTGGCACACAGCCTGCATACTATAGCGAGATGTGGGCAAACATTGGAAATGCCAACTACAGCTATTCCGGTGCTACCCAGACAGTTGCAAATGCATTAGTGCTAGGACCTGAAAGACACAGCGGACAGGTGAACGTTGAGTTCGCTGATGGACATACCAAGTCCATGCCTTACAACCAGGTTGTTGGTAACGTATGTTTATGGACAACGGACTCTGACGCTGCTCACCCATGGTGCCAGTAGTTACGATTATCTGCTAGTCAAATACTCAAAAGGGATGGCAAATGCCATCCCTTTTTTACGTGAATTGCCCGCTAATCTTAAAACCTTAACATAACCTTAACATTTCAGACCTCTTTCTTAACATTCCCTTCACATTCATTCGATATAATAAAGAAAGATTGATCTTTGAGAGGATGAACGCTCTTTGATCTGGACGTAGCGGCTGTCCACATAAATCTAATAAATTATTGAATGCCGCACATTTTAGGAGACGAATCGAACCATGAACGTGCGCCGAACTCAAAATGCTTTTACGCTGATTGAGCTGTTAGTTGTTATCGCGATTATTGCAATTCTCGCGGCCATCCTTTTCCCTGTATTTGCACAGGCTCGCGAAAAGGCACGCCAGGCAGACTGTTTATCTAACCTCAATCAGCTTGGACTTGCTTCGAATATGTATATTCAAGACTACGATGAAACATATTTCCCACACAGATGGAATTCTGGACCTAACAGTAACCCATTGCTCAGTGTGCTAAATACCACATGCTCAGACAGCGGCCCTATTAGTGGCGCAGCTTGCGGCAAGACATTCTGGATCTCCCTGCTTCAACCCTACACCAAAAGCTACCAGGTATTTCAGTGCCCAGACTCAGTAAACGGCTGGGTTGAGGGAAAAGTAGGAACAATGTGCGGTGGAAGCGATAACAACACAGCAATCGGATGCGGTGGTAACGGATATGGTGGTCAGAACAGCTATGGTCATAACGACATCTGGATGGCACCTGCGGCTGCATTCGCAACCCCATTTGGTGGTGCTGTAAATGTAGTCTCCGATGCTTCCGTAGTAAGACCTTCAGGGACAATCATGTTTGTTGACTCCAGCTACTATGGAGCAGCCCCTGACGTTTGTAACGAGTCCGGCCACATGATCAATGCTGCACCAACCGGCGGCGGCAGTGTTCCAACCAGTTCCTCCACCAATGCAGACTGCGCATATGCAACTGGTCAGGGATCTTTCTATCCTAACTACTGGATGAATATTGGAAACTCAAACTGGAGCTATTCCGGTGGTACAGTTACCCCTGCTACAGCATTAACACTTGGACCAGAAAGACACAGCGGACAGATCAATGTTCAGTTTGTTGATGGTCATACCAAGTCCATTCCTTACCTCCAGGTAATTGGTAACATCTGCCTGTGGACAACCGATGCAGATGCTCCTCACCCATGGTGTAACTAAGCACTATTGTGCATAGTTAGCTGAATATGAAAGATGAGGTCTTCCATGACCTCATCTTTTTTTATTTTAAGGTTCTAAAATTCTATTCAGGTAGTTTTACTGAGGTTTGTATATGCCAAAGAAGATAGATAATTGTGCACTTCTGCCTCTAGCGAGGTAGGGGGTATACAGGTTAAACATGATATACACCAACCAAAAAGTGCAGAATGCAGGATCAGAGATAATCATATTAAACATGATTCCACTGCATGTTAAGTTTCATTTTACTAATCTCATCAACGACTCATAGCTATTATTCAAAGTTTCATCAATAATTTGCCAGACGATACTTCAATCAATATGTGAATTCAACTCCACTGACTGCAATCAAATCAATTGCATCCACCAATAACGCCATCCTGAACAGCAGAACACCTCTAACAACCCATACATTTGAGAACCAGCAATAACAATACTTGTTGCGAGATTATGAGTTCATTTCATTTTCTATTGCTGATTGCTTATGCGGTATTGAAATGCAGATATTTCATACTTGACATGCTAACCTTGAGGGGCTACAATAAGCATCAGAGATGAAGGAAGAGATTCCAATTGAACAGTATGATTATGAGTTGCCGGAAGAACTCATTGCACAAACACCTTTGCCACGTGGTGAATCAAGACTAATGGTCATTCGGCGTGATAAAGGTACAGTGGAACATCTTCAGTTTAGTGATTTGCCTGATCTGCTTGCGAAAGATGATCTTTTGGTAATGAATGATACCAGGGTGTCAGCTCGCAGAATTATCGGGTTACGTGCGAATGGTTTGCCTGTGGAAGTGATGCTGATTTCCCGTCTGGATTCGCTCCAGTACAAAGCGTTGATGAAACCCGCAAAATCGTTCTTAAAAGGGCATGTTGTAACACTTCAGGGACCGAATGGTGCCAGATGCACAGCACATATTGCGGACATCGACGAAACAGGAGCACGAACGCTGCTGTTCGAGAGTGAAGCGGAGGCAGATAAGGTAGATTACTGGGGCGAGATACCCCTTCCACCTTATATACATACTCAGCTGGCAGAGGATGACGAGGAGCGTTATCAGACAGTTTACTCAAAGAATAGAGGTTCAGCCGCTGCGCCAACTGCTGGCTTGCATTTCACTACTGATATGCTTGAAATCTTACGGCGTAAGGGTGTAGGCACTGCTTATGTTACCCTTCACGTGGGAATTGACACATTTAGACCAGTACGCAGCAACAATATTCTGGAACACAAAATGCATGGTGAATATGCTGAATTGGGAATACATTCAGCTTCGCTAATCAATCAGACCGTCGGGCGCGTATGTGCAGTTGGAACTACATCAGTGAGAACACTGGAAACTGCTGCACAGGGTGTTGCAGACGCTAGAGTGTCACCTTTTCTGGGGCAAACTAATCTGTTCATCTATCCCGGATATCAGTTTAAGGCGGTGGATTCGCTCATTACGAATTTTCATATGCCCAAGTCCACTCTCCTGATGATGGTGAGTGCATTTGCTGGAAGGGATTTGATACTGGAAGCCTATAGTGAGGCTGTGAAGATGAAGTATCGATTTTTTAGTTTTGGGGATGCAATGCTCATTCTTTAGGAATGGGTCATTATTTTGCATTGAGGGGGATAACTTCGTGCGATTGGAAGATTGGCAGAAGTACATTGCAACACAGTTTTTAGAAGATAATAGTGAGAAGAGTGATACGGTTTCTCCTGACGTGTCCACCGATTCGGTACCTATCAATGTGACCGAGAATGAGACTGCCATACCGGTCGTATCGGTAAACAGTCAGGTCACCACTTCCGTCACCTCTGTTCAATCTGCCTCGTTCCAGCCTGTGGTAGATACTCCTGCACGCGCAAATAGGAAACAGTCATTAGCACTCTATCCCATTCAGGATACTAACATCTCTGCTGCAACGCCTCTCAAGCCTGTGGCATCAACACCGCTCGTTTTTACTGCTGTTGATGCAGATATTCCTGATTTTCAAAGCTTTATGTCCTCTGAGAGGGCAGCAGAACCTTTGAACTCAATGGAAGAAACAGTACCCAGAGTTGAGACGGAATCTTCTCAAAGCAGTGCAAACGGCAAACACAAAGATGCACAACCCGCTACCGTAGAGGAGTTACAGCCAACTCAACTGCCAAATCAGAGGTGGGTAGATTTCACACATCGCATCGAACTCATGCGTTCACTCATCGATGAGGATGAGAGCGTGGTTCAGGCATCTTACAGTCAGCCGTTTAGTGAAAGCAGGGAGGAGTTTATACATGACCTTCTCAACCCAGTACTTACACTTGAAGAGACAGCTAGACTTCTGAATGTCTGCCCAAATACGGTAAGACGTTATGCTAACAAAGGGCTGCTTCCATCTTTCCGTAAGGACCCTGGAGAAAGCGCTCTTGGCGGTGCTACTCTTGTACGTGAAACACGCCGACGCAAATTCAGACTGCTGGATGTTCTCGATTTCATAAGTGCAAGAGGCAGCGGGCAGCTTCCACTCGCAATAGACTCAGACGAAGCCGTGGAAGCTATATGAGAAGAAGCCGAAGAGCGCAGGACGAATCAGCAATAGCTGGTCCAGCGCGACATCTGCGTATAGGAATGTTCAGCGAAAGCTTTCATCCTGTTCAAAATGGAGTGACCACGTCTCTTCTCACTCTCACCCAAGGCTTAAGAGAGAGGAAGAACCATGTATTCGTTTTTGCACCAGCGCATGATCAGCAGCCCTCTTCAGAAGCAAACGTACTCAGGTTCCCATCTTTTGTAACCCTATTCAACAGAGATTATCCCCTCGCATATCCTTTCCTTCCTAGATTAAAACTTGCATCCCATTTTGACTCACTTCGATTAGACATTGTGCATACGCACACTCCCTTTGTGCTGGGATTAACAGGTGCGAGGATGGCAATACAGCGATCTGTCCCACTTGTATCCACCTTCCACACCCTCTACACCCGCTACAGTCATTACATGCCGTTCCTGCCAGAGAGCGTAACTCAAATGCTCATAGAGCGGTACCTGCCCTGGTACTACAACAGGTGTGTAGAAATCATCTGCCCCTCAGCTGTTGCCGAGAATGAGCTCCGCAGCCTGGGAGTTACACAGCCCATAGTTGTGATTCCATCTGGCATCCCCCGCCCTCCTGCAGAGGCAATCTCCTGCGAAGCAAGGATGGCAGCACGAGAGCACTTCCACCTGCCTTCCACTGCCCCACTTCTTCTATATGCTGGAAGAGTGGCTAAAGAAAAACGCATCGACTGGCTGTTAGAAGCGTTCGCATTGGTTATCATGCAATCGCCGAATGCTCATCTGGCCATTGCAGGAACAGGACCGTCTGTTGAGGAGCTTAAAAACTTCGCGGATACATTGAAAATCACTGCGCATGTCCATTTCCTTGGACCTCAGCCTCGTCTGCTAATGGACAGCCTGTATGCAGCAGCCGATATATTCTGTTTCACATCCCCCACAGAAACTCAAGGACTTGTGATTGGCGAAGCACGTGCTGCAGGACTGCCTTGTGTGGTGATGGATTCTGGAGGTGCACCTGAGACTGTTTGTCATGGTGTAGATGGATATCGGGTATCCTGTGGAGATACAGAAGCGTTTTCTCAGGCTATTCTCTCAATCCTCAATAATCCAACGCAATCTGCATCAATGAGAGAGGCAGCAAGAATCAACTCGCTGCATTTCACACCAGATGCAATGGTAACAAGAGTACTGGAAGTGTATCAGACAGCTCAGAAACAGCCACTTCCTTCCGACGCAGCGGAACTCACAAAAATCGATTCAATGGACCTCACGGCAGTTGCCGAGGGACTTTCAGAGATTTCTGGTAGTGGAAAACAGAATGGAGTATGACGATTGGAACACCTGCTGACTGCCATAAGCAGCTGGATTGAAGGAGTTATCAGAACAGGTGGTTATCCTGGCATAATCTTCCTAATGGCACTGGAAAGTGCCTGTGTTCCTCTTCCAAGTGAAGTAATTATGCCATTTGCAGGAGCTCTAACACTTGCAACGGTTGCCTCTTTGGATGGAACTACCGCATTAAATATCAATCTGGTGGCACTTTCAGGTACAATCGGTTGTGTGTTGGGGTCGCTTTTAGCGTACTATGCCGGGATGTATGGAGGTAGAGAATTCATCTATCGTTACGGGAAATATCTTCTGCTCCGAAGGAAAGATATAGATCGTACGGAGCAATGGTTTAACGATAAAGGTATTATCACAGTTTTTGTTGGCAGGCTTCTGCCAGTAGTAAGAACCTTCATTTCGTTGCCGGCTGGCATCGCTCGCATGGATATCAGGAAGTTCGTTCTGCTATCTTTTCTGGGATCTCTCCCCTGGTGTTATGCACTTGCCTGGATCGGTGTTCTTGTAAGGGGAAACATTGGGAAAATCAAAGGAGTTTTCCATGGTGCAGATGCACTGGTAGTGGCTGTGTTTCTGGTTCTAATGGTTTTGTTTGTTAAAAGTCATCTCAAAAGTGAAAGTATTGAGTCAGAATCCGAAATATGATCTATCAAGTTATGTGCGTACATACATCACCTGATCAGATAAAATCAGAACGCTCAGGATGGCTATGAATTCAACCCGTACCATCCTGTTTTAACTCATACAATATCATCTCATATACCGGCATATTGTGCATTGCTCTATGAGAAGTTAACAGGGAAGGATATCGATTGTGAATATTATCGTATTAGGGTGTGGACGATTGGGGTCTACATTCGCAAGGCTTATGCATCATGATGGTCATAATGTCACAGTAATTGATTTGCAAAGTGAAGCATTTCGAAGGCTGGATACAAAGTTTAGAGGAAACAGAATTGTAGGAAATGGTATTGATGAGGATGTATTAAAACGTGCTGGAATAGAGACAGCGGATGTGTTTATTGCGGCAACCCAGGGTGATAACAGGAACATAATGGCTGCCCAAATTGCACAGCGTGTGTTCAAGGTGGAGAAAGTTTTAGCCAGAATATTCGACCCTGTGCGTGCAGACCGCTACAGACAGCTTGGCATCATAACACTTTGCACCACCACCATCGCATCTGGACTTATGCGTGATTTCGTTGAAACCGGAGAGTGGGGCCTTAAAAAAGACTACTCTGCAGAGTATTTGCAACTCAATCTTTAAGGAGATACATGCAGTGTATATAATTATTGTCGGAGGTGGAAATATTGGTTATTACCTCGCAAAAACCCTGTCTGGTGAACGACATGAGGTTCTTTTACTGGAGAAAGACAGAGCAAGATACAGAACAGTGTCTGAGGAACTGGGCGAAATAGTAATGCAGGGCGATGGCTGTGAGGTAGCTTTGCAGGCTCAGGCTGGATTTGGCAGAGCAGATGCAGTGGTAGCAGTAACCGGAAGTGATGACGATAATCTGGTGGTCTGCCAAATGGCTAAAATGGAGCACAATGTGCCCCGTACAATTAGCAGGGTTAACGACCCTCGCAATGAAAAGCTTTTTCATGAGTTGGGCATAGATGCCACCGTGAGCTCAACCAAAATTATCTTCAACTTGCTGGAGCAGGAAGTTGGTGGTGGTGAAGTTATCCCCCTCGCAGCACTTAAACGTGGGAATATAGAGATTGTTGAAATTCAGATAAGTCCTAAATCCCCTGTTGCTGGAGCAGAAATACGTACCCTTCTCACCGAACAAAATGCACTCATTGTGGCTGTATTACGAGGAGACAAGTATGTGCTGCCATCTGGAGATACCACTCTGGAGGTGGGAGATTGCGTGATTGTGCTGGTGGATGCAGACCAGGAACACAGTTTGCGCGATCTCTTCGCTGAGGCATGACTGAAGATCTGGATAGCGGGACATGGGATCAGTTTATTGCCACGAATGTGCAGAGATGCGTTAAAAAGCTGAAAGAGTGCTTCGATCAGCCATCAGCATTGAACGATCCCTTATCACTGAAAAAAATTAGAGTTTGGTCAAGACGAACTTTAGCCGCCATGATGCTAACTCCAAACTCAGCACACTCACCTAAAATTACCAAACTGATTAAAGAATTAAAGGAACTAATTGATTCACTCGGTGCAGTGCGCGATATAGATGTTGCCAGAGAAATAGTGCATTCGCACACTTCACATCTTGCAGACGATGAGAAAAATGCAGTCATGCATTATCTGATCTCAACTGAGCAGAAACGGAGTTCATGTGAACAGCATTTGGAGCGCATTCTCCAAAGGATATTGAAACAGAATCTTCTTCATAAAATTGATCAGGCATTTGAGGAACTGAAGCACACAGATGGCCAAACAGAACCGAAAAACTGATACCCTATCAGTTCTAACCGCCAGACAGGGCGCAGTGCGTGAGTTGATTCATCATCTGAATGAAGTGATTACCTTACAGGACTGCCTTGATAATAGCAGGGATGTGCTGAAACTGCATGCCTGGAGAAAAGCAACCCGAAAAATGCGCTACACACTGGAGATATTTCAGAACCAGTTGTTCCTTGAATCCACTCCGCTGCTGAAAAGTGCCATTGCAGTTACTGAAAAGCTGCAACAGTACCTGGGAGTAATACACGATGCAGATATTCTGGTACCGCATTTAACTTCAAAATTAGTGGAGATGCTTAATCCTGGAACAGAATTTGACAAGAACGGTAATCCTGTTGTGGGTACAGATCTGGTAGATTGGCAGGCCTGCATGGGTTTACAAAAACTATGCATGACACTGAAGACCGAACGACATTTACAATTTGAGACTCTCACCCAATATTATACGAGAGTTCAAAAGAAACGGATATTCGAGAAGTTGCTGGCACTTTGTCAGGAGTCAACTACATCATGAGGGCAAAGGGGACAGCAGCCAGCCAGCCAGTTCCACCATCCACGCTGGAGGAGATCCCCGGCCTGGGCGTAGTTCGAGCGCGTGGTCTGCGTAAGGCAGGTATTCTGAGCGTTGCTGCATTACGCAGAACTTCCCCTGAGTTAATAGCCGAAGCCCCCGGTTTAAGCATGATAAAAGCTACACAAGTGCTGGCCTATCTTTCACAGTTCGACCCCGAATCTCTGGCACATGCAGATGAAGAGAATGCATGGAAAGCTGAGGCAATCAGAGAAACGCAGGCACTTCTGAAAACATTTGAACAGTTTGCTGTGGCATCAAACTCGTCCCTTGTTATTGGGGCATCCAGGGCTGCTATACAGTCAATCACTCTGTTGCTTTCCCCTGCAGCAAAGGGTTACAGAGGCAAGCTGATGAGAGAGCTGTCACACTATGCTCAGCTTATGCAAAATTTACTAACATATTCGGGTTCCTTGAAGAACTGTGAACGTCTACTGAAACTCATTCGTTCTCTCGAAAATGATATGCTTCTTGCAGTGACACATCAGGAAATTGACAAGAAATTCCAGAACAGTCTAGCAGACTCACTCGCAGCCATCTCCGGTCAGATTACAGATATCCTGACCAAAGAGAGGACATAGCACCATGCCAATGAATCAAGCGGATGGTGCTGTGCTGGATGTTGGCACCAATTCCATAAAAATTTTGTGCGCTTCCTGGGAAGACAAGCAACTTGTTCCGGTGTATGAGGACTCGATTATAACTCGCCTGGGAGAAGGACTTGAATACAACCAGTACCGCCTTCGCGAAGGTGCAATGAGAAGAACTATCGAAGGTATCAGCGAGCTTGTGAAACGTAGTGGAAAATACTATAGCGGCAAAATCGCTGCGGTAGGAACATCTGCTTTGCGTGAAGCCCATAACAGTGAGGAATTTTTACAGAGGGTTAATCAGATTGCAGGAATTGATATAGAGATTATTCCTGGAGAGGAAGAGGCTCGATTCTCTTACATTGCAGTTCGCGATAGTCTTAACATATTAAATGCCGATAATTTATGTGTAGTAGATATTGGTGGTGGAAGCACTGAAATTATTAATGGTGATAACAAACGTGGTAATATTAAAAACAGAGTGAGTATTCCTGTTGGAGCAGTGAAGCTTACAGACCAGTTTCTACGATCTGATCCTGCCACGGTACAACAAATTACTGCTGCGCAAGGCGCTGTTCAAACATACCTATCCAGTCTCTCTCATCCTGAGAGTGATAGTATTATGGTAGGAGTTGGCGGCACTGTTACGAATTTGGCAAACCTTGTTCTTCAGCGTAGAACAGAGAAAAATAGTGCTTTACATGGTCTTCAAATTGATATCGATGAACTGGAGCGTGAATTCACTCGACTTGCAGTAGCAACGGTGAATGAAAAACGAACGTTCCCTGGATTGGATCCTGAGAGGGCAGACATTATTTTAGGTGGAGCTGTTCTGCTTTTACAGGTAATGACCGCAATAGGGAGTGAACAGCTCATAGTATCCACCAAAGGATTGCGCTGGGGAGTCTTTTATGACAGGTATCCCTGTCATATATCTTAGAGGAGGATTATGGACGCACAACGCAAGGCAGTATTAGAATTAGCTGAGAGATACCAATATGAGCCCAATCATGCCCACCAGGTTGAGTGTCTGGCCGGTACACTATTTTTACTAATGCGCCCACTGCATAATCTGGAAACTGAAGAGCGCAAACTACTGGAGTTTGCTGCCATACTCCATGATATAGGCTACTTCCTTAGTCCTAAAGGTCATCATAGACATGCACTGCATCTGATTCTTAATGAGCCGCTGCAAGTCTTTACCCGTAGCGAAAAAGCTGTGATAGCGAATATAGCCCGCTATCATCGCAAAGCACTTCCTACAGTTGAGCATACGGCATTTGCTGTTCTCTCAGACGAGGACAAAAGGCGAGTCATGCTGCTTGCTCCCTTGCTCCGCGTTGCAGATGCGCTGGATAGAGGCCACACTTCTGCGGTGAAAGAGATGAGGCTTGACATTAATGATGAGGCATTGCTCCTTAGAATTGGGGTAGAGCATGACATACCTGAAGAGATATGGGCTGTAGAGCGGAGGTGTGAGATGTTTGAACAAGTGTATGGCAGAAAATTACACTTAATTACTAAAGTTGTATAATCTGAATCTGATTGATGTTTACCGTATTTGCGGATTTAGTTCGTGCCGTGATGTGAGTATCGTGAGAGGTAAACAGGTGATGGCGCAGATAACCCCACCTGTTTTTCAGTGGCACTGGGCAAACTGGAACTGCTCTTCACTGGAATATCTGCCAGTACGCCAAGCATAGCATTTCAATATTAGCCCAAATAGAGCGTAATGAAGAGATGTATGAGAAAGAGTAGTACGGAATAGATGCCAAGATGAATTACTGGAAACAGCACATTCCCTACTAGCATCGCCATATCCAGCGCAATCAGGGCAAGCCCAGCTTCCAGGTAGCCATTGCAGACTTACCAGAGCCAGAATTGCAAAAGCACCTCAACTCCATCCATAACAGAGACTCTTTTCTGCATTGGCTGTATCGCTCATTCCTATCCTTTTCTTCCGTTGATAGCTTTAAGCACAGGAATATTGGTATACCTTAGCGATATTTAGCGATATACTGGGCGGTAAACTCAACTCTACTCGGAAATGTAAGATCGGAGAAACAGGGTTTCCCCGATCTGCAAGGGCTGCCTAATTTCCAGTGGAAGGAAGAGTAGATGTGCTCTGGAAAGTAACAGGGGCAGGATTGGGGTTTAACCCTTTAATTATCGAGAGCACATTTAATGGAAGGAAGATCACTGTACAGATACACCCCAGTATCATCCATGTTCTTTGTGCTGAAATGAATGCTTGTACGCTGTCAAAACGCTTATGTCTCCACGCGATCTGATTTCCTTTTCTCCCAATCACTATCGTAACGACCAGATGTAATATAACAAGTAAACCATTGACTACCCCAATGTGTTCAAACATCATTACATATTGCATACCACCGAAGACCAGATCGAATACAATCATTCCAATTGCGGCCTTGGTATAATTATTAGCCGAAAGCCACATCCATGTGAGAGCGAATGCACCCCAGTTCCATTTCATTGCTGCTATCTCAGGTGGAAGTTCGCCATCTGTACCAGATGTGTTGACAGGCATGCTATACCCCATCACTCCTCCAGGGGTCATAGGCATTGCATATGGATTCTGCTGTCCATAAAGCGGCTGAACGGGCTGGTTCATCTGCGTATTTGGAACATACGCATTGGGCATCTGTGTAGGAATGGAATTTGCGTAGGTTGGTGCTCCTGTCATAGGATCTGACGACCCATCAGAGGTGAATGACAGGCCTGGGACGGTGGATGCATAGCCCTGTCTTCCTGTGCCTTCTTCTTCCAGAAGGGTATTTGCTGTGACTCTGCCTTCTCCCACCCATTGCTGGAGGGTTGGTACGTCTGCTGGACCGTACTTGTTACCATCTGGACCCACTACATAAAATGCCATTTTTTCTCCTCTGTAATAAAACAAAAGTTTCAATCAATAAGTCAGCCAAGATGCCTGTATAATGCTCTAGGTCTATATTCGTGAGGATTGAGGTGCTCAAGATCTCAGTAATAGACTTATATGAGGATTTAACAGTCTCAAGTATCACATTAGTATAACTATTATAACAGCAGATTACTCATAAATGCTTCCAATACTGTATTTCTACATCTATATATGGAAGAAAATAATAAATTTTGACCGACAAGCGGATTCACTCCTCGTTTGCGTTATCAATCCACGGAACATAAACAGCAAATGCCTCATCGCTGAAGAAGTCTAATTAACGAATAGTATAAGTAATTTCTTTGGTGTTTGGTAGCGATAAGGAATTGAAAAACACCTGGTACTTAGATGGTGGAATGACAATGACATACCTACCTTTATCAATGGAGTGCAGTGCGAATCACAATTCTTCATAATCCCGTGGATATATGACAATCAGCATAGATGGGTTGTTTTATCTAAAAACAGCATAGTCTAGAACTGAAACAAGACCTAACGGTAATATTGTAGACGCGTTTGCGCTCGGACTAAGTATAACATCAGCAATTGCCAACATGGTAATAGTGATTACGTAACATAAGCCCCACTTTGTCCAGACTCGCTGAACGGTGAAGAAGTGGTCAATACTGTCAAATCTTCTACTTTGCCAGGCTATCTTATGCCCATTGAACCCAAGATAGAATGGCATCCCGATACTAAAGAAAGGTAAAAAACAGAGAATTGCCAATTTCCAGTTCTTCATAGACATTGCCCAAAGCCAGTTGAGACCAAAGGCTCCCCAATTCCACTTTAGAGACGCAATCTCAGGCGGAATAGCTCCTTTCGTGCCAGAAGTATTGTATGAAAAACTGAAGCCCATCACCCCAGGCATTGACATTGGCATCGCGTTCGAATTGTGCTGACCATAAAGAGGCTGTACGTTTTGTGTCATTTGATTCATTGGCATATATGTACTTGGGATCGGAGGGGGTGGTGAGTTTGTGTAGATAGCTGGCCCAGAGCTGGGTGCAACAGTCCAGTTTGGTGCGAAAGATAAGCTTGGTACACTGGATGCATACCCCTGTCGACCAGTTTCTACCTCTTCGAGCAAGGTCTGTGATACTACCCTTCCTTCTGCTACCCACTGCTGAAGTGTAGGAATGTCTGTTGGTCCATACTTGCTCCCATCTGTTCCTATAACATAAAAAGTCATTTATACTCCCCTTTTATTGGACTAAAATGTTTGCGACAAATGTTCAAATGACTGTGATCTCTCCATAGCAAGAATACTCTTCACGTATGTCTAACGGAGCCATTGCTGGCAGTGAACTACCTTAGGTGAAAGTTGAGGATTATTTGGATCTGAGTACAGAATAGAGGTATTATATCTACAAAATCTATATTTTAGCTACTATGTGTAAACTAACTGAGTCATATTTACTTAATTGGTGATAGGATGGATATTAATCGGATGCATCCCTACTCATCAATCAGGAAAATTTAATGTGAAGATTCGCCTGGCTCACTGTGAGACGTTTATACTGTAGATGAATTACCAGGCACATGCTTTTGAATAGAACAAGATAACTATTCAGATCCTGTCTCTTTTGTACTCACTATATAGTTTTTGACCACTCTCTAACCAACACCGACTTCAGGTAGATTTGAAGTTGATGAGCATCAGTAAAACAGATTATTGGATTTTTTGATTTTTTGTATTATCTCTATAGTTAACAGCTACAACTCTAAGATGAGAGTTATATGGGAAATATGGAATTCCTAACCCGATGGATTTCTTTTGTGCCTATTATAAGAATATGGACAATATAGATGAAGATTATCCGAGAAGCTCTATGTAATTCCAACTTTGAAATTTGTACATTTTATTGAGATAGAAATATGAGACTTATTGCAGAAATTACTTAAGAGGTCAACATAAGTGGATAGATTAAATTGGCTAGAATCGATGGTGATAATCTATAAAAGTTGCCTGCGAAAAACCTTCACTTACTCTGGTAGAGCTTCCCGAATGGAGTTCTGGAGCTATCTAATTTCCAATCTGATCCTTCTAGGTATATTGTATCCACTACTACAGCTATTAGCAGTTGCCGGATGGATATTCCATGAAGCTGGCATACTCCAGGAGAAGGCGTTTTCCTGTTTCCTAATGTTAGTCAGTATAAATTATCTAATAGTATTAGCCACAGTTATTGTATCAACCTTGGCTGTGTCTATTCGGAGACTTCATGACACCTCCCGCCCGGCAACTTTGGTATTTTTAAATCTTTTGCCGTTCATTGGCCAGATTGTTCTACTGGTATTCATGGTAGAAGCCGGTTCACCACAGACAAATAACCATGGTGAACCACCCACGGATCAGCAGTTTCTATATAGAAATGTTGGCACAATGCCATAATGGTCGCATGAAGGTCTAGCAGTATTGCCAGATAAAATCCCCAATTATGAAGTAGATATTCTGTTATTTGTCCCAACTTCTGAATGTGCAAGTCAAATTTCAGGCCACATGTAATCCAGTACATTACCAGACAAATGCTTTTTCAATGTGTGAGATGAGTTCTATGAAATGATGTATTGAACATGGAAGAATTAAAAAGCTTTTGAACTGCTCACCAAATGTCAAACTGAACCTCATTCATATCCATGCTAATAACTTTTAACTCATCTTTGACCTAGTTAGATTCCAATCTTTTTGAATTCTCCCTAGTTACATTCGATAAGGCAATACCGTACCTTATAAGGTCATTCAAAAAAACCTGCTTTGGCAAACCAACTTAGGATTCCATCTCCAAATATATGTCTTTTGTAAACACAGATATACGAATCCTAAGCATTAGAGCAGCAGTTTCGAATGCTAAGAATCCTTGCTAAGAATATAAAGCAGGAAACAGCATCTCCAATCGCTAAACAGTACTTATACACCAAGCATTGGAGCCCGAGCATGACACCCCAAGCCAGTTCAGCCCTCTCTGAAATTGCGAATGGACTTCGCTCAAGCATGGAGTCGACACATCGAACAAGAGAGCAGGCTCTTCACATAAGTCGAGAAGTTATACAAAACTCCAGTAGAGCAATCCGGGAGCTTCATAGAAAAGAATTTAATGCCGCAGATGCACACATCACTGATGCAAACATGCTGATTTCCAAGCTGAGAGATGCACTTCAGAAACATCCTGAACTCAGTTATGCCGGCTATGTTCATGACTGTCAGAAGGAGTATGTGGAAGCCGAATGTATGCGTGCAATTATTCATGAACATGCACTTCCATCTCCAAAATCACTGGGTGTGGAACCACCTGCATGGCTTCATGGTATTGCTGAGGCTGCCAGCGAATCTCGAAGGCATCTGCTCGACCTGTTACGCGAAGGTGATCTGGAACGTGGTGAGCGTGTACTACATACCATGGATACCATATTCGATACAGTGCTATCCTTCGATTTCCCCGATCCTGTTACTTGTGGATTGCGCAGGGCGACAGATTCACTTCGGGCTGTGCTTGAGAGAACTAGAGCTGACCTTACTCTTACACAGACACAGATTAGACTGGAAAGAGCATTGCTTAAAAAAGAAGGGACGGCTAAATAGTGAAACCATTGGTTGTAGGTATAGCTGGAGGATCTGCCTCTGGTAAAACCACATTAACTAGCGCCTTAACGGAATACCTTCGTGAAGATACCCCATCTCATAGTGTTGAGGTTTTCCCTCTGGACAGATATTTCTACCGTGGAGCACCGGGCGGTCCACGCTTCAAATCACCTTCAACAGGAGAGGATCTGCCAGATAACAACCACCCAAACTCTGCGGACAACACAAAACTGGTTGCAGATTTAGACCAGCTTTGCGAATCACCTGATGCTCCTGAAATCGTGATCCTGGAAGGTTTAATGCTGCTGCATGTCCCTGAAATTCGCAGTAGAATAGCACTAAAACTGTTCATTCAGCTTGATGGAGATCTGCGAGCAATAAGACGACTTTTGCGTGATATGAAAGGTGGGCGTGGCAGCACAGATCCTGAATGGATTGCTACCTACTATCGTGAGTGTGCAAGAGAAGGTCACAACAACTATGTGGAACCATCTAAACGTTATGCCGACCTCATTATTCCCGGTGATGCACCCACACACAGGTCTGCTATTCTTGTAGCAGGTGCCATTCGTTCACTTCTCAATGAAACCTACATCAGAAATATATCGTAGCAAACATGTAGCACATGGGGCATGAGAGGATACAACTTGTGAGTACTTCAACATCAGAAGTTGATAAAATGAAATCTAAGCGTTGTCGAAATGAGATCGCACTCGCTGTTCAGGAGATTACGCATCACCTGAGAAAAGATGAGATGCTGATGGGTGTTTTGCGAGTGAAGATTGGTGCAGCAAATAAAGGATTTCAGTTAAGTTTCAAAGCGAAATCTGCTCCAAATCTATCCATCGGAATCACTGACAGCCGCCTTATATTACAGTATAGTCTTAATCGTGGAGATGTACTGGATTGTCCTCCGGAAATGTCGATCCCTCTTGAAATGATTCGCTCCTTCAGGATTGATGAGATAGAAACTTTTGGTGGCGAGGAGACATGCCGAATAGTTATCTCGCCTTTTTTCAAAAAGCAGATGCGCTACAGGGTATATGGAAAGCAGAACTGTCGTTCTGCAAGAGAGATGGCAAGAGTTTTTACTACTCTCACATCACCGCGAGAATGTGCTGAACAGTTAATTTCTGAGTGCAAAAGATGTGAACATGCCTTAAATGGAATATTTAAATTTTGTCCGTATTGCGGTGCACAACAGAGTGCGGCTGGAGTTAATTAACAATGAATGATACCTTCTCACCCATACCTCCACGCTTGCGCTTTCCAGGACTTAACAGCTCTGCATTTGAACATCCTGGCGACAGAAAAGCATTAGAAGCCCTCAGATCTACACCGGGATTAGACAGGCTCCTGAAATGGCTGTCTGATAAGGGGGCTGAGCGAATGTTAAGAATTCAGTATGCAACAGATTCGCTAAGGGTTTCACCCAAACAGTGCAGTAGACTGTACGATGATCTCAAAGAAGCGTGTGCCATTCTGGATGTTCCCGAGCCGGAACTCTACATCAGTCAAAATCCCTACCCATCTGCAACTTCATTTGGGATGCAGTGCCATACAGTAGTATTAACAACATCACTGGTGGATCTGCTATCTAACTCGGAGAGGCTGTTCATCATCGGTCGGGAACTTGGGCATATTAAAGCAGAGCACATGCTCTACAGGACCATGGCAACGATACTGGCAGATATCCTGAAAGATGCCTCCGATATGTTTGCTATTCCTGCAGCAGTTGTTAGCCACTCTATTGTATATGCTCTTTCAGCATGGTTTCGTAAATCTGAATTGACAGCAGATCGCGCAGGACTCCTCGTAGCTCAGGATACTTCCGTTTGCATTACTGCTCTTATGAAACTTGTGGCAGGATCACACAAGCTGATGGATGACCTGAATCCCGAAGAGTTTGTGAAACAGGCAGAGTTTCTTGAGGATGTGGAAGATGATATGATGGGCCTCTACTATAAACTTGCAATCCTGCGCATGCAGGCTCAGCCTTTCCCTTCTGTGAGAGCACGCGAGATGATTGAGTGGAGCAAAACCATCCAATATCGCAACCTGATGGATGGTGTATATCCCCATTCCGACCCAGTAGCAGGTCAGCGGACTTGCAAGGAGTGCGGACTTCTTGTGACCAACATCACCTATAAATTCTGCCCTGATTGTGGCTCTGAGTTACCAGGCACAAAATAACGTTATCACATAGTCAATCTCTTTTACCGAAGTTATCCTGTCATTTGAAAGAGATTGACTTGATTCTCACATAATCACCCGCTTTACCATCCGTATTCATCATAAATTCCACTTTTGTAATCTCGCCATAATACTCCTTAGATGAAGCCATGTTGAAATGGTATACATGAAACTTGCCATCATCAAATATGGGAAAGGTATTACTGTTCAAGATTGTGAAAGAAGGAGAGTTGAAACGTTCCCAAAATATTCTTAGCTGTTTAGCACCGATTTTGAATGAAGCATCGACTGTTAAAATTGATCCAGACGTAGCGCTCCATAAACCAGTTGGACTTAAGATAGCTGGATTATTCGTATCTGGGATTATATTCAACTCCCCTCTTATTGGCCAGCCGGTATCATGCGCATTTAGATAGTACCAGTGCTGCCTATCTCTATTGAAAGTGAACGAAGGAGGTGACTGAGGCGGTGAATGCCTGTAGACATATTGCCTTATTTCCTCCAGGCTGCCTGCAATAAGTGTGTAATGATACTGATAAATAATGTTGTGATCCAGTATATCGGGGCATGTTGGTCCAATATACCCTGTAGCGCTATCGGCGGAACTGCCCTTTCCTGGAGATCCGAAAAATCCTGCTCCATATCCCTCACAATCAGGTGTGAAAACACCTAAGCCGTTATTAGATTTATCAACCAGTGCAACCCAGTGCTCCGTTCCTCTTACGTGCGACCAGGGAAATGAGGTGGGAACTCTTGTGAGTGGACCATTAGTAAAAGGTTTGTCTCCTGTGTAACTGAATATCCTGTACCACGGACCATTCGTATAAACAGCTGGCAGCTCCTGCCCTCGTGCTGGATACTGTGTGTGATCTTTACGGTGATTCACCACCCTGCAGCGGATATTTGCGGCATTGCCTTTCAATGTGATCCAGCATTCAAAAGTGCATGAACCAGGGACATTGTCTAGTGGCCACTGCATAGGGATACATTTTACATAGATCTCTTTACCGGTGTTATGAAAGGCTAATAGCTTGGAACTATTGCCTGCCACATCCCCACACTGGATGGGATTCCATCCTAACCCTGCCCATGTTTTATCCGGCTTCTTCCCATCCACCAGATATGGTATCGGGCCAGAGTAGTCTGACATCTGGATCTCCCTGCCTCTATCAGCATAGTTCACCATGTTCCGATGATTGCCTGATCTTGCAAAGTAGATGATAGACCCTCCAAGATTCAGATCGACCCCCAGACGTACTTTCCCATTATCCAGATAGCTGAGGTGGTCGCCAGGTTTAACCGCCTGAGACTGACAAACCTGCAGATGCATGCAGATCATCAGTGCAATTAAGTGAACTGATGTGATAATTTGTACTCTTTTCATGAGAGGATCTCCTGGGAGGAATTAGTAGGTTTA
>JAJZFJ010000095.1 GCA_021805395.1 bacterium | reverse complement strand
TAACGTACCATATAACAAATGCACAGTCCAGTTTTCTGTACCGGCATCACGTCCACGCAGGTGGACGAATAGGCAGCCGCTTCTGGTTTTGACCGGTCGTGGCCTCCGATGGGTAGGTTTGGCGGTGTGTTTCTGGAAACGCTGCCAGTAAGCGCATTGTTCGCCCCATCCTTCAGCAAGCAGCTGCGAACACTCAGAGGGTGGAGTCGAATTGCGCGAAAATTGCCAGCATCTACCCAGACTCCTCACCATAAACAGATCTAAACCGAGGGCATTGAAGGGCACGCCTTCAGTTGCTGCTAGGCATGGATGTCGAGTTTGCCACCGACGCCCGGTGCACTCACAGGGTTTACTCCCTGCTGATTAGGGGTAGGTATAAGTTTTGCAACCAGATACTCGCCCTCACTTCGCATACTGTTCATAACACTTGCACCAATCGATGCACTGATGGTGGTGCTATTGTAGGCGTTTGCATTGGCTGTAAGGGATGCTGCTAATGAAGCGTCCATACTTTCTATTCCTCCTGGATAGGGCAACAGTGATAGCCCGTGGTTGGATTATTGGTTGGAATATCCGTATCTTTACAGTGTATTCTTGAAGGAAACAAGAATAATTGTAGAGAACTATAAACCATTAAAGTATTAAATCGAGAGGAAGATATTATCATGGCAGAAGATACAGTACGAATTGGCGTTATAGGTGTGGGGGGAATGGGAAGCGGGCATTGCAGCATGACACCCAAGATCCCTGGAGCACGGCTAACTGCCGTCTGTGATACAGCTCCTGCAACCCTTGAGAAGATTAGCAGGCAGCATGAAGTGCCGGGTTTCAATAACCATATCGATCTATTAGATAGTGGACTGGTGGATGCAGTTACCATAGCTACCCCTCACTATTTCCATCCAGTCATCGCTGAGGATGCGTTTGCCCGAGGCCTGCATGTCCTTACTGAAAAGCCTATGTCGGTAACTGTATCTGAGGCTGACCGTATGATTAACGCTTCGAAGAAAGCAGACCGTCTGCTTGGAGTGGTCTACCAGATGCGTACCGAGGCGAGATCCCGTGCTGCCAGACAGATAGTGGAATCTGGCATGCTTGGTGAGGTCTACCGTACTCTCCTGGTGATGGGCTGGTATAGAAGTCAGGCATACTACAACTCTGGAAGCTGGAGGGCGACCTGGGCAGGCGAAGGAGGTGGAGTACTCATCAACCAGGCTCCTCACTATCTCGATCTGTTTACCTGGCTCGCAGGTCTTCCCACTTCGGTAACGGGAAACACTCGCACGCGTCTCCACGATATTGAGGTGGAAGACGAAGCTTTTGGGCTGCTGGAATATGCGAATGGTGCCCATGGCTACCTCTATGCAAGCACAACCGAGGTACCCCAGGGCAACAGAATTGAGATCTGTGGCGACAGGGGTAAGCTGCTGTTAACAGATGACAGCGTGAAGTTTTATGCCATTGATGGCTCCATTAGAGACTATACACAGAACTCAAGAGAGATGTGGGCATCGCCGGCGGTGAAAGAACAGGACGTCGAGATGCCGACTGAAGGTGAGTATCGCGGTCATAATGCTGTGATTAAAAACTTTGTGGACGCAATTTTGCATGGTACTCCTCTCATAGCAGATGGCCAACAGGGTTTGCCAGCCGTCGAGCTCATAAACTCCCTAATTTTGTCTGGTCATACCAATGCCAAAGTCTCACTTCCGGTTGATCGGGGTGAGTATGATGCTCTAATTGCTAAACTGAAAGCCTCATCTCACACAGATAAAGTAGTGGTGGAACAGTTGGTAACAGACCCGAAGCTTGTATAACTTAGATTAGAAGGAGCTGCTGACTTGACACTTAAACCAGAGCCAACAGATGGCAACACAGAGTGGTTTGTTCATGACAGATTTGGTCTGTTTATACACTGGGGTCTATATGCATTGGGAGCACGTCATGAATGGCTGAAAAGCAATGAGAAGATAGATACAGCCACCTACCAGAAGTATTTCAAGCATTTCGACCCCGATCTGTATGACCCAGGTGTGTGGGCAGATGCTGCTGCCGAGGCAGGCATGAAGTACTTTGTGGTTACCACCAAACACCATGAGGGCTTCACTCTTTGGGACAGCGCGCTCACAGACTATAAGGCAACCAATACACCAGCCAAACGCGATCTTCTTAAGCCGATGGTCGAGGCATTTCGTGCAAGGAATATGAAGGTAGGTTTCTACCACTCACTGCTCGATTGGCACCATCCTGATTACACTGTGGATGAGCACCATCCTATGCGTGACAATGCGGAATACATTGCAGCCGATGAGGGCAGAGAACTGCAGCGCTATACCGAGTATCTGCATGGTCAGACAAAGGAGATTCTCACCCAGTTTGGCAAGATAGATATCCTCTGGTACGACTTCAGCGTGGGGAAATCCCACCGGTTTGCTGGCAAGGGAAAAGAGGTCTGGCAGAGTGAGAAGCTGATAAAACTGGTGAGAAGTCTTCAGCCAGAGATCATCCTGAATGACAGGCTCGAGATAGATCAGGATGTGAAAACTCCCGAGCAGTATCAGCCTCGCTCGTGGGTACATGTAAATGGCAAACCGGTTGTGTGGGAAGCCTGCCAAACATTCAGCGGATCATGGGGATACCATCGCGACGAGGCGAGCTGGAAGAGTATTGATATGCTTGTTCAGATGCTGATAGACACTGTGAGCAAGGGCGGAAATCTACTGCTGAACGTTGGACCAACGGGAAGGGGAGAACTGGATGCCCGAGCACTTAACAGCCTGAAAGGGATTGGGAAATGGATGCGCCAACACAGCCGGTCCATCTATGGATGCACCCAGGCACCCTCGGAGTTTGTGGCTCCGCAGGATTGTCGACTAACTTATAACCCACAGACCAAACGTATCTTTGTGCACCTTTTTGCATGGCCGTTTCAGCATCTGCATCTGGATGGCTTTGGCGAGAAGGTGGAGTATGCCCAGCTTCTCAACGACGCCTCCGAGATTCGCATGCTGGAGCAGATACCTGAGGAGTCTTATGGAGCAATGAGTGCGGCTCCAAAGCCAAAGTCTCACCTCATACTCAATTTGCCAATTCTGAAACCCGATGTCACAGTTCCGGTGATTGAGCTTTTCCTGAAATAGTATCACGGAGGCAGAGCCATATCTGCCTCCCCCCTCAGACCCTCCACTGCATTATTGAATGTAACCCGTACTTTCGTATTGTAAAAGTTGCAACAGTTTATCATCATGGACGTCTGATATAAAGGCTCTATGGTAGTCTTCGCGATTTTTTTATCTTTTTATTTCTGGAGGTCCTCATCTTTGCGTAGTCATACTGCTCTCTCATTCACTCTTCTAGCTATCTTTTCACCCACGCAGTCATTCGCATCTCCCTCTCATTCGCATCTAAAAGATGAACAAACCAAACAGTCTAATATCATCGCCACATCAGTTAAAGAGAGGCGTGATGTGGAGAATGGAGCTTCTATCTCTTCTCAAAAATATGGAGAGGAGCAGGAAGAGACCGATAACGTTGGGAAAGTTCAACTGCTGAACATGCTTGCAGAAGGGCATACAGGTGTGCCATACGCTGCGATGGCAAAAGGACTTCAGCATATCGAGCAGATGACTGCGGGACCATTGAAGCTGGCATTTACCTCAATGCATCCCAGCTCAGTTGAATGCGGCTACTCGCAAGAGCCAGGGCTTGCACACTGGAACAGTATTGGGCCGCACGATGTGCTAAGTAAACAGCTTTGGGCGCTTGGGCACGGTCCAATGAATGGAAGGGTGATCTCCTCTGCGTTCGATCCAAAGATAAAAGGTCACTACTGGATAGATGCGGATGGAGGCGGTGTATGGACTACCTACGACAGAGGCGTGACCTGGAAAGTCGAGTCGGATAAATGGCCGCTTAGCTCCACTGCCTGCATCGATGTAAATCCTCAAAATGGCGCTGATGTGTTTGTGGGAACCGACGGGTATGGTGCCGGGGTGGCATCCGGCATTATGGAAACATATAACTCAGGAAAGACATGGGAGATGGCCGGCAATAGCATCTTCGGATTCGATACCGTGAGCACTATTCTTTTCGATCCAGATAATCCTCAGATTATGCTGGCTGCCTATGGAGGCCCAAAACCAGGCGGGATTGCACGATCAGTTGATGGAGGACGTACATGGACACAGTGCCTGAAGGCGCCAGGAATGTATGTGAGTCTGGTGGTGTCTCTACCGAACGCTCAGGGTGTTAGAACATACTATACTGCCTCGGACTATCATTCCACTATATATGCCTCAACCGACGCAGGGCTAACATGGAAACCACTGCCAACCAAATTCGGAACCGGAGTGTTACGTGTAGCAGCTTCTGCAGTGAAACCAGATACGCTCTATTGTGAGGATCCTCAGAAGAAAGATATTGTTGAATCTGATGATGCTGGCAAGACCTGGCACTCCATAAAGGGTGACCTTAAAAGTGTGGATGGAAGCTACTTTATCTGTCATGAAGATCCCATAACCCATGAAGATGATCTGATGGATGGCGAGGTGGATACGTGGCTGTACAGGGGCACGAAAGACAAAAAAGGACTTCCTAAGTGGAAGGCTATGTTCGGTGTGGAGACTGGGCCAGAGCTAACTCACTGTGACCAGCATGGCATCTCCTTCGATCCCACGAACCCAATGCACATGCTTGTGACAAATGATGGCGGTGTCTATTCTGCTTACATCAATGGCAAAACCTATAATGTGAAATCGCTGAATTCTGATCTCGATATTAATATGGCTTACGATGCAGAAATTGTGCCCTCAGATCCCACAAAGATGATTGCTGGCTCTCAGGACGAGGGTACTTTAAGCAACATGGTGATTGGAACAGGGAAACTCAACCAGAATACCTGGATGCAGATTGTGGATGCGGATGGCTTTCAATGTGCAATAGATCCACAGGATCCTGGTGTTCAGTTTGGAACCATCTATGATGAATCTATTCAGACCACTACGGACTACTGGAAAACAAGAAAGGGAATATCTCCTAAAATCCCCAAGGGAGAGAACAAAGGGTTCTATACACCGCTTGCCAGAGATCTGGTGACGGGTGATGTTTACACAGCCTCCAATTTTCTCTACAGGTACGATCCTAAAACCGGGAAGTGGAAAGACCATGTAGGAGGGCAGTCATTTGCAGGTCCGCATGGAAGTGTGAGGGCAATTCAGATTGCGCCATCGGATCATAATGTTGTCTACACTGGCTCTACCGATGGCAAGATTTTTATGACTACCGATGCAGGTGCTCACTGGAAAGAGATCGACAATGGCAAGTTCAGCGCCCTCGTCTCTATTGCAATCGATCCCGACAACCCTTACGCAATCTACGCAAGTGGATCTGGACCCAAAGGGAGTCATTTCTGGTACTGTGCTAACACCCAGTCACCCAACTGGTGGAATATCACCGGTGTGGGAGCGCATGCACTGCCAGATCTGTTTGGCTACTGCATTGCCTGCAGCCCTGTGGATCCGCTGAATGATCTGTTTGCAGGCACCATGTATGGCCTCTTCTATACTAAGGACGGCGGCCAGAACTGGTACCCAATGTCGAAAACATCCAACCTGCCCAACGTCTGGATCTACCACATCACCATCACTCCTGGTGCGGGCAAATATGTGGGCGATACTTTCATGACGCTGGCCACCTATGGACGAGGCATGTGGCAGACAAACCTGACACCTCCCACGCCCTCACCCTCTTATTAAAATGTAAGGCCAGGTGTTGTCGTTTTGCAATCGCGGCTGTACCCTGTTTGCGGGTACAGCCTCGATGCATTGGGGGCAGGGTCGGGTGAGAGTTGTAATTTTGTATAAATATCACATTTTCCGCGCGATTTAAGCCTTGTGATAAATGCAGTATTTACGACTGCGCCTAAAGAAGCTAAATGCTTCCTTTTACGATCTATTATTAGTCAGGGTTCTAAATCAACAATCGAGATCATCAAGAATATATGCCACCAACTCTTGTGAGGGAGTTGAATCTCGGAGTTGCAGTATGCTCATCGATGATGACTGTTCCATTATAGAAGTAATGAATAGTTCGTTAAGATTCATTTCAGGAAATACAATATTTTAGTACTAATTGATAATTATTTTATCAGGAGGATAAGGTAAACTATGGTGTTTTAGTCTGAACGGATCCATGGTCACTTTGGTTTGGAGCAATGTTCTCAACTTCCACAGAATTCAAATTATACGAGAGAGTAACAAGTACTATGCCTAATTCGCACGCTGAAGTCTACCTGCATTATGTATGGTCAACGTATAATCGTTTACCTTACATAACTGCCAGTATACGAACGGAATTATACAAATGTCTTGCACAACGATGTATTGACATTCAGACACATCTATTAGCCGTTGGTGGTGTTGAAGACCATGTTCATATACTTGTAAGGATGCCTTCAACCATAACTATCGCAGAAGTAGCACAGAATCTAAAAGGAGTATCTAGCTATTTCATAGCCAATGTTCTAGAAGTATCTGATTTCAGATGGCAAAAAGCATATGGAGTATTCAGTGTCAGCCCAGAAAACCTGGATACTATAATTAACTACATAAAGAATCAGGAGACTCACCATTCGGCAAAAACCGCAAAACCATATTGGGAACCAGAATAGTTTTCTTTATTTTAAGTAAGGCGTCCTGAAACAGTATACAGATATATACTTGAATGTGCGGGGCTTCAACCTGGGAAACAAAACGTATATATATTTTCATATTAATATGCATTTTACCACGGGGATAAACCCCGTTTTGATATAATATACTCGCGAGAGCGAGTAAAGAAACGAGTTACTTCCCTTTATAATATTTTGCAACAGATTGGCATATCAAATCAGCAATATTACCTGCCAATAGGTACCACACCCTCTTGTGAGGGTGTTCTATATCAGAACGGGGTTTCAACCCCGTGGAACAAACCTCTGCGAAACCGGCAATTACACAATGTCAGACCCCAAATTCCCGTGAAATATACGACCACTAATACCCCGGTTATTCCCATATCATTAAACACTTTATCTGCCCATGTATGTATACAAAACCTGTATATATTTTCATATTAATACGCCTTTTTCCACGGGGTTAAAACCCCGTTCAGATATAATATACTCGCGAGAGCGAGTAAAGAAATGAATTGCTTCCCTTTATAATATTTTGTAACAGATTAGCATATCAAATCAGCAATATTACCTGCCAATAGGTACCACACCCTCTTGTGAGGGTGTTCTATATCAGAACGGGGTTGGGAAACCCCGTGGAACAAAACTGATGACAAACCACCTTTTTTGAAGGTAGTCTGATGATGCAAAATCCGATTCCGCGGCTATATAAACACAATAACGGCTAATAATCTGATATAATCATGCTATCACATACAGGATAACTGCCCACGATGCGACAGCCCAATTTCGATTTCGAGCCCGATCCCCAGCCTTCCCCTGAACAAATAGAGCGAGATAAAACCCGTGAAATCTACCGGGCACGACTGGCAGAGAAGCTGAAGGACCCTGAATTCCGCAAGATTGAAGGTTTTCCTATTGGCACAGATGAGGCTATCCTGGCACTTTCTGACCCTCCCTACTACACAGCCTACCCCAATCCGTTCCTTGAAGAGTGGCTGGCCGAAAACGCTGTGCCCTATGATGCAGATACCGACGAGTACCACAGGGAGCCGTTTGCTGCCGATGTGAGCGAAGGCAAAAACGATCCCATCTACAATGCGCACTCCTACCATACCAAGGTCCCGCACAAAGCCATCATGCGCTATATCCTGCACTACACAGAGCCTGGGGACGTGGTGTATGATGGCTTCTTTGGAATAGGCATGACAGGCGTTGCTGCACAGATGTGTGGCAATAAGGAGCAGGTGGAATCGCTGGGCTATCGGGTGCTTGAGGATGGCACCATCCTGGATGAAGATGGCAAACCCTTCAGCAAATTCGGAGCACGCAAAGCTGCGCTGAACGATCTCTCGCCGGCAGCAACGTTCATTGCCTATAACTACAACACTCCCGTGGACCCCGTCGTTTTTGAACGTGAGGCAAAGCGGATTCTCGCTGCGTGCTGATTTGAAGAGTGTCAGGTATGAATAAGCGCCACCGAGTGATGAGCTTATTGCCCGGTAAAGAGGGATCGAGTTGGGCTTTGCCCGCCGTCAGATGGGAGAGGCACTCGACGGTCAGAGGATGACGATCGCCCCATAATTGTGACGAGAGGTATCCAAGCCGCTTGAATACTGCTCCATTCCCAAGTCGCGTGGCGTAATCAAGAAGTATCGTTTCCTGAAAGAAACTACTGTTAAAATACTGTTTCAGGCAGTCAACAGTATGCTGAATACCGCCACCTGCCCAAGGGTTAGAGAGGATATCAACGATTGTCTTGGTTGGATCAGAAACAAGGATTTTCATTCCCTTCTTCCACACGGCCTTGCAGCCGAAGTGGGTGTTGATGGAGGCATGAGTGACAACGAATGGAACGTTGTGGAGAACCTGATGGCGCTTCGTTACAGGTCGGGCACTGAAGACGCATATATCTCTAAATATCTGTTCGGTGAAGTCCCAATGCTCAGCAGCCGACCATCCACCGACATAGGCAGGTTCAAAAAGTTCCGGGATGAGTATCCAGGCATCCTCAAGAGCGCGGTTTGTTGTTTCCGCTTCAATGGGAACTGAAACATAAACCCCCCGTTTGATGTGTGCAAGCCAGCCCTGACTACGCCATCGAGCAAGAGACTTAGCAGCTTGATCCTTGTTTAATCCGAGTATCACGGCTGTTTTCTCCACGGTCAGCAGCTCTCCGCCCTCTCGTAAGAGCTTGCTCAAACGGACCCGAGACATCGAACTCCTGGTTTTGAATTCGGCAGTTATAGTATCTTGCAACATGGGAACTTCACCTTTTAGCTGAACTATCGATGTCGTATTGTACCATATTCAGTACAAAAGTACATCAAAACTCGCGTTGTTCATTATTATAATGAATATGAATGATGTGAATGTACCAGTTGAAGATTATCAAGCTGGCATTCTGATTTTCCAGATCAGCTGGGACTTATTTCTACAAGTTCGCGAAGAAAGCTGTGCTATGCTCGGGTTGTGAGGACGCTAGTCATAGAGATTCATGTTCCAACTGTCGACGTGGTCGAAAGTCATCTGTACAACCTCAAGTGGATAGCCTTTTTAAGTGCGTTGGTGGCAAATATGGCGTGCTATGAGTGCGCGGAGACTCCGTACTCAATGTTGCGCACCCGTGTTATTTATTTAATGTTTATTCAGAGTGGAGAGCGCTACTAGCGGACGGCGGCCAATGTGAGGAATTGAAGCTTCTGCCTCCATGTGGCGAACCCATCTATGGACGCGGCATGTGGCAGACAAACCTGACTCCCGCTAAGCCCTCGCCATCTTACTGACAGGCTAGACTGCGGCGATTTCGTTTTGCAATCGAGGCTGTACCCTGTTTTGGGTACAGCCTCGTTGAGTTGGGAGACGGGGTCGGGGTGAGAGTTGTAAATTTTGTATAAATATCAAATTTTCCGCGTGGATTAAACCCTGGTTAGATATAAAGTACTTGCGAGGGTGAGTAAAGAAGCAAAATGCTTCCTTTTCTGAATTATTTGCAACGAAATAGGTGCTAATAATTAGAAAATTACGTGCCAATAAATACCACCTAATCTTGTGACGGTATTCAGCATCAGAACGAGATTTTAATTATATGGAATAGGACATAATGAAATATTCCAACAAAAATGCTAATTCTACTTATTTCACATACTCTATATCTTCTTATTCCTGTGTTTCAATCCAATATAAATAAATATGCCAAATTGCGTGGGGTATGATATATCCCACAAATTCAAAAATCAGTTCATCCCACTCTGGAACCGTATGAGCTGAACAAAACCAGAAATCTCTCGCCATTCCAATTCACCGGTTTCACATGCTAGTTTTCACCCTGATAATCTGGTAATCTGATTACAGTGAATTGTGCATACACATGAAAGTAGTTGGATATGAGACGAATTAGAGAGATTACATACTATGTCATGCAGCTTCCACGTGGTTCATCGCTTTTGCGTGAGATGTATAACCTATATAGTCAAAACTACACCGGTTCTCACTCAGAGACCAGAAGTTTGCTGGATATCGTCCAATCCAAAGGCTCAGCTGTTTCCGAAAAGGTTGTTGCACTCTGGCTGTTGAACAATATCCCCTTGGATGCTGGCAGCCGGGCAGAGGTTTTGAGTCTCTATACTCATCTAGTGGAACAATACTATAACCCATCCTCTCGACGTCAGAAGTTATTATCTTCTCGGAAGCGTATCAAAAAAATGTATGCCGTGGTAGGTTGCACTGGTTTAGCAGCAATAGTAGCAATAACCGCACATTCTTATGGCGAGCACCTTCTTGATAAATTCTGGTGGCTATATTACTTAGCCTTTTTGATAGTCAGTGCTGGTGTATCTGCAGCAGGTATCATTCTGAATACCAAAATACGATCTGAGACCATCCATCCCGCATGCCTGAAAGAGGTTGTACGAGGGCTGTTCAAGTTTAACGAGGCGAAGCGATTGAGCACTCTGCTGCTGCTTGCAGATCAGCCACAGAGGCAGAAAGAGTGGAATGACATTCTCCCTGCCAATAGAAACAGTTTCGCAGTCCTGAAGGACACAATTCAGAAGGCATTAGTGGCACCACCCGATAACTTCAATAACGATGACAGTGCGCGCCTTGCGGTTTTTATAGATCGTGCAATTCAGGTGAAATCTGGTCTATCCTCCGTCTTTGTAGAGATGGCACTCACTCTTTTAGAGTACATTGGAACTGGAGAACAGACAATCCGAACTCTAAACAGGGTATTGAAACGGCAGATAGAATTGCCCTTGAGTTTGAAAATTATTCACACCATCGACGCAGTGCAACAGAGAATCGATACAAAAGAGACACTCCTTCGGGCGAGTAAGGAGAACGATTTGCTATCTCCTGCCTCAGCTGATCACAGGAATGAAGACCTGCTGCAAATTCTCCCCAGGAGGAGCAAGCAGATGTCCAGTCTTTGCGAAACAGTTAAACTGAAACTCCCCATAAGTATGGAGAGTTCATTGGATAGTTTGCAGGTTAGCCCAAAACAGTTTCAGTAGCTATATCGCACAACTCTCATCCATAGTAGTCTCAATGTTATTGTTAGCATTCTTTTTCAGGTTTAGAACTTCGAACAGAGCATTTCCGTCATAGGTGAGAGGTAGATCAACTTTGCACCTGTTCAGACTGCTATAGTATGCCGCAAAGATGATCTCGGTGGACTTGATGGCATTGTCAACTGAGAGCAGGCATCGGTAGCCAGGCTTGTCCAGCTGGCTCACTACATCCTGTATGGAAAGTACTGTATCATTTACAGGCTGCGGTATTTCCTTCTCCTCATTCCCCTTACCAGACATGGTCATCATTCTGTACTTTCGCTCAGAAAGCACTTCTATCACACCCTCTTCACCCACAATTCTATGAGTACATCCTATATGTCCATCGTCACCACAAACCATAACACCCCTCACTCCATTAGCCCACTTAACGTTAATTAGTCCGGATGTCTCCATAGGAACACCAAAGGTCTTTCGTTCTTTACGGCAGTCCAACTG
>JAJZFJ010000187.1 GCA_021805395.1 bacterium | reverse complement strand
ACTCCCATCTTGCCCCCCCCCCCCCAAGAAATATATATGCCATAGTATTGTAACTAAATCAGACAAGATTCCGATAGTTATACTGTTATGCCGTGTAATTCGTACATTAGTTGGAGTCTCTCTGAGAGGTATACTAGTGTATCTCATACTACCCATGCAATGTTCTTATGCTGGATCACCACCAACTAATGGATCTTATGGTCCTCCAATCTATTCTGGCGGTACACAAACAACATATCAATTTCCAGGAGGTACCAAATATGGTTTACAAACCTCTGGTTATGGCGGAGGTGGATCTGGACCTGCAGAATGTTCTGGACAAATTACTGTGAAATTCAATTGGAATCCAGGTACTAACAATACTCTGCCTCCGGATTCAGTGATTGTAGAACAGACTAGTTCCGCGAGCTGGAGTTCACCTTTTCAAGATGGTTCATGCGATGACGGCTTGGGTGATCCGGAAAAACCTTCTAGTACACCAATACCATATGGTCCATACCCAATAATGTATTCAGGAATATCAAAAGGCACCTCATACAGTTGTGTAAAACCTGCCTCCGACGGAAGTATTACCATTCAATGCACTCCGTTCGCTTTCGAAGCCTTTGGAGGACCTTCACAAGCAGTGGTTTCGTATTCTGCTTCTATCTCTAACCTTTCAATTGTGGCATCTGGTGTTACCACAGTGAACGGCGAAGATGATATTTTAGTCGGTCAAATGTGTCATGGAACCCTTGCATTGCCAGCTGGCTATCTTGTTCTCAATCCTAAGTGGACTGTATCAGGTACGATATACAAAAGTTGGGGTTTAGATACGAAAGGCAATTCAGATTTGGTGTCAGTAGTTCCCACAGATTGGTCTGGAACCATTACGCAGACTGGCTTCTCAACGCCAGCAGCTTACACACTTACTAGTCCAAGTTGGTTTTGGGATGATCCTAACAGCAATAGTGAAACTATAAGTTGTACAGCAACAATTCAACCTCCAAGTGGGTCACCATTCACATTGAATATCTCACATAGTGTAGATGTTATGCTGCCAACTTCAATAACATTCACTCCTCTGACTTCTACTGTAGATATCAATACCACATACTATGCCCATCCAGGTCCATTGATTTTACACCCTGACGGCGTATTGCCTACCCCAGGTGATATTGCACCAGATTACAGTGGATTAGGTATCCTTTTCTCATGTCAGGCTTTAACACCATTTGAATTTACTGCATTCGGGTCAAATTATGGGAATATGCAATTAGTACAAATTGTAACTCCCACAGATTCAGCCATAGCTATTTCTCCAAATCCAAATTGGAAATGTCCAAATTATGGACATACTGGCCTTGATACAGAATATCCATATGCGGGAAAAGGAACTTGGCTGGCTAATGGTACATCGTTTACCACAAACGATTCACCATCTATAGGTATGAATCAAATTTTTCTCTCATATTCGATTGATGAAAAGTTTAGTGATTATCTCATGTATCAGCCTCCAGGGTTACAATCACAATTCGTACCAATTTCAATAATAACATGGAACTGGGGGAATCAATCACTTACTCAGCCACCAAACGGATGGACTTCATTCATCAATCCTGCTGGCACGATTTCAGCAATAGGTGGTGCTTCTACGAATAGCTATCCATCATGGACCTTAACATTATAAACAAGTTGAGTTTATAAATTCAAACTTGGAATTAACCTTACAGAAAGAAAAAACATGAATAAAATGTATAGAATATGCCTTATGCTACTTTTGAGTAGTAATAATTTGGCTTCTATAGCCTCACCATCTTTGGTGCATCCTAGGAAAGATAGCCGAGTATATGACCCTGGTTCCGTAATTATGCACTTTGATCCAGCGATTGTAGCTGCTATGCAA
Organism: bacterium; assembly: GCA_021805395.1. Taxonomy (GTDB): domain Bacteria; phylum Armatimonadota; class Chthonomonadetes; order Chthonomonadales; family Chthonomonadaceae; genus JAJZFJ01. The sequence goes on along the minus strand of JAJZFJ010000187.1, from coordinate 9,859 downwards.
GCCAAATCAGCAGAAGCTGAAGCTGAGAATGCAAAGGGAAATAATGAGATGGATGCAGAAGATTATCATCAAGCTGAACTTTATTTTAGGCGTGCAATTGCAATTGTTCCAAATGATCATATCTATCTTGAAAATTTAGCATATGCTCTTATTGGACAAGGACAAAAAAGAGCTGCATTGCAACTCTTGCATAATTTATTCTACCAAAAAGGAAAGAGTCTGGTCACATCTGGGAATAGATTGAAACCCCACATGATTTATGCATTATTATGTGATGAAGCCGGTAACTGGAGAGAGGCAGTCACAGCATACAATCTAGTGTACCCATTGGCAAATGATGGAGGATCTATGCCTAAGCTGGCACTGGTATTTGAAGTTTCAAAACCAGAGCCTATGTTATTAGCTGCAGCAATCCATGTCTGTTTAGGCTTGAAGGATTTCTTCTCTCTATCACAAGGCAATCTCAAATCTCTTCAGGCTCTGGCTCAATACAGGAAGGCATTACAACTTGAACCTAATTGGGATGTAGCTAACTTCTATTATGCTCAAATATTGAGAAAGCTCCATAGAACTAAAGAGGCAGAGGCTGCATTCAAACATACACTGATACTGGCTGGCAATGACAAAAATGTAGCTGGGCCAGCAAAGGATGCTTTGTAATCTTCAGGACATCAAACTGCTACCAATTAGCCATGGATAGTTGACTTAATAAGTAGATTCATCATTTGAGAAGGTATCAATGGCTGTATCACAATCTCGCGAGGATAACAGTTATCTGTATCCTCCCGAGTTTACAAATCTCCTCATATTTTGGTGAGATATGAGGAGATTTATCCATAGCTTGCTGTCAGTTGATTTGGATAATATCTCCTAAGTATTGAAGTATACTTTCAGTAGCAAAGATGTAAATCTGAAACCATTCTTCAGAGAATTTAACTCATGTTAGAGGTAATATACAATGAACATACAACTCAAAACACTCGCTGCAGCCGTAGGATTATGCACTTTCTTACTTCTGGCCTCCTTCACCAATACAGTTGCTAATCCAACTGTTCAAACAGGTCACCCGAAACAGATCACATATTCTGGCTCACTTCCCATGACGCAAGCACAAATTGAAAGAGAAAAAAGTATCAATCTTGCATATTCTCTTGAATATCTGGCTGGAAGAAAGGATTTAATGGTTGGAGATTATGAAAATGCTGCTCTCCATTTTCGTAAGGCATTAGCTACACATATATTGTATCAATTCCCTGCTGAGAATCTTGCCTACTGTTATCTTGGCTTGAATAATAAACCGATGGCGCTAAAGATACTGCATGATGCACTGTACCATAATGGCAAAAATCTGTTTACATCCAACCATAAATTACGTGCATATATCACATATGCCATGTTAGAATGAGAAGTTGGAAATTGGCAGGAAGCTGCTACAGCATTCGATTTGGCTGGAGACTATCCGACAAAAATTCTGAATCATGCGGGACCATCGGTAAGAATGACTTTTGTAGTCAAAAGACGCCAACCTGTACTTTTAGAATCTAGATGTAACATAATCCTTGGATATATTAATTGAGACATGAATACAAACAATTCTGGCAATGCCCAATTTGATGAAGCGATTAACTATCTCAAGAAATCTGTTCAATTGGAACCTAATTGGGATATTGCATGGTTCTACTATGGATATGTGTTACAGGCAGGAAGTCATTTTCATCAAGCCATTGCAGCTTTCAATAAAGCCATAAGTCTTGCTGGCAGTGACAAAAAATTTGTCGTTGAAACTAAAGAGAAGATGAGAGATAACGAAAATAGAGTTTCTCAAAGTAGCAATGCTAATATCAAATCATCAAGCTAGCCATATTCTCACTGATTGAATCTGAGAACCCGAATAAATGTATTTGGATGGGAATCACATTCATTGCGATTCCCTTCCTATCATACAAAATGAGTATTTCACCATATCTCCAGTAGGTTTTCATTGAAATCAAGAGACACGGTCAGTGAAACAATTTTGTACATGGAAATGTCTCATCTGTGTAAAAAGGGGAAACTACGTCATGTGCAAATTTATCATTTCTCTCAGTCTTGCATCGTTGATTCTATTACTCACACCCAGTACCAGCTTCAGTGATGGAGTAATCTCAACTGGACAGAAAACTGCAAAGGGTGACATTGTTCCTCATATAATCAATGGCTACGTTTATGAGACGGCTACTGAAAAGGCATTAGAGACAGCGCAAGAAGATAAGGTCTCCAGAATGGAACACTCTGCTTCTGAGGATCTTCTGGTTGGCGACTATCCAGGAGCAGTTGTAGCCTATACGAAGTTAACGCACATGAACAGCATAGATATCTCTTATAAGGAGAACCTCGCGTATGCTCTGCTTGGTATGAGGCGCAAAACGCAGGCTCTAAAGGTAATGCATAATGCCAACTATGCAAAGGGCAATACCCTGCTCACACTGCTCCACAGAAGGATTATGAAGCTGCATCAGGTCCACATGGTCTGTCTTCATGCGCTCCAAACTCTCATGCAGACCACGAAACAGGTTCTCCCTGGTCCATACATGAGGGGTCTCGTCTGAGGTGTCATCCTTGCGGACTATCGTGCAGCCACACTTGGTTGCCAGTGTGAACTCAGCCCGTCGGTGGGACAGGAAACGGCCTATATACTCTTCACTCCTGCCATAGTCGTTTGCAGTATCGATAAAGTTTATGCCTGCATCCAGCACACTGTTAAGGATGGCACCCGCCTCCTCATCAGTTACTGGTCGCCCACCCCATATACGGGTACCTCGAACCTCCATTGCTCCATAGCCCAGCTTGGTAACCTGCAAGCCTGTCCTGCCAAAAGTACTCATTGGTAGACTGTCATGAATATGCCCCTGTGTCATTGTTTCTATGCTCCTTGCAATCAGCGATGATTGCTTTGCCTATAGTATGGACTAATTTCGCGAGAGTTATGCATTCCTTACGATTAAGATAGCCTTCCAAAAACTATTTTTTGGATATTGGGAACTTTGCAATACATTGTATTGTTTAACGTTGCAGATGGTTAGCTATCAGGGTAATAACACATACCAGCAGTACCTATAAGCAAGCTAACCAATGACTAAAGGAGGTGCATGGATAACCTAAAATAGATTATATTGTACTTTACAGATATCAATTATTTAGTTTATAATTGATGTGAGAGACGCAATCGAATTGCACTCTCCGTTCTATCTCTTCCCTCTGTTACCGTTTGTGCCATTTGAGGAAGGCACAAGGAGAAAAGCATTGAACGTTAATAACTACCATCTTGCCCCCCCCCCCACAGATGTGGTGGGTATCTAACAGAATACTTTAGACAGCATGTCAGCACTCGTTTTCATGCTGCTCAACTGCAGAATTCCCTTTCTGTATTCCTGGTGTTAACTGCATTGTTCCTCTCAGCCCATTCCGCAATTGCACAATATTCTGGCCCTGTTTATACTGGCGGTCAAGCATCTTTTGGAGGCAAAAACTACCCCTATGGACTTGGGACGAATGGATATGGTGGAGGTGGTCCAGGTACTTGTACATGCTCAGGAGGCATTACTGCAACGTTCACCTGGAATGGAGGAAGTAATAATACACCTATACCAGACAATGTAATAGTGGTTCAAACATCCTCTGCATACTGGCAAGGAGAGAATATCCCTAGTCAACCTCAAGGGGCATGTGATGATGGCTTGAATGACCCCGAAGTAGACCAGGAGCAAATGGTATATGGTCCCTATATATACCTTGAAATTGGAATGTCAGGAGGAACTCATTATACTTCGGAGACTCCTACTTCTAATGGCAACATCACTCTCACCTGTTCACCTTCAGCCAATGTGAATATGAATGCTGCTTCAGACGCTTCTGTGGCTTACTCCGCGAGCGTATTACCTGTAACCATAGCACTTGGTGGAGTCACAATGATAAATGGGAAAGCAGAAATACTTCCAGGACAAGTATGTAATGCAACATTGCAACTTCCTGGAGGATTTACATGCTCAGCCTGTAATTGGTCAATTTCAGGAAAAAACTACAGCAGTTGGTCGGCTACTACTCTGGTGTCTACTGCTCCATATCCTGTAACCCCATTGTCATTTACATATTCCCCCGATGTTAGCAAATGCACCAGCCCCAATTGGTATTGGGATGATACTACAACTACCAATAATGATGAGACAGTGAGTTGTATAGCCGCTTTGATTGCGCCTGATGGGACCAAATTCTCAGCCACTTTCAATAAGAAAGTAACTGAGGTTGTACCAACGTCAACAATGTCTCCGGTTTTAGGAGCATCTCACGTAGTCACATACCCAAACAATACTCCACGAGGTATTTGGTTCAATTTATTTGGATCGAATAATACTACGGGGATAGTTCTAACTTCAACAGTTATACAACCAAATGAATTTCCAACACCAGGCAATATTGCATTTTTGCAGACCTGCAATATCGGGATTGACACTACTCCTACATCCAACCCACCTAGTCTTGTAGGGTTAGATACTAGTTTCCCATATCCTCACGTCAGTGGTAATATAACTCCTGGAGGTCTGGGTATTGCAGATGGATCCAGCTATATATTTCATGATTCACCAGGTTTAGAGATAGATCTCTATACAACAGTGAATTTGACTTATGATTTTAAGGATTACTTGATGTATTTACCTCCTACGAATGGACTTGGATCCGTATACGTACCTATCGAACAAATGGCATGGCATTGGTACATAGCTGCAAATGAACCCACTACTGGCTGGAAAGATTTTGCTGCTATCACATTGACTACGGATGACATAAAAGCTGGAAAGCCAGTTCCATGGAATACTTACCCTGAATGGCCAAATGTGGTCTATAGCAATCCATAATACATTCTAGAACACTCAACATGAATACATTTTTTCATGACAAGGAAAAACAAACATTATGAACAGATTATTTACGGTTTCCATTATCGCAAGCCTATTGTTAGGGCTCATACCAAGTGTCAGCTTCAGCGATGGAGTAATCTCAACTGGACAGAAAACTGCAAAGGATGGCATTGTTCCTCATATAATCAATGGCTACGTTTATGAGACGGCTTCTGAAAAGGCTTTAGAGACAGCGCAAGAAGACAAGGTCTCTCGAATGGAACACTCAGCTTCTGAGGATCTTTTGGTTGGCGATTATCCAGGAGCAGTTGTAGTCTATACGAAGTTAACGCATATGAACAGCATAGATATCTCTTATAAGGAGAACCTCGCGTATGCCCTGCTGGGTATGGGACGCAAAGCGCAGGCACTTCAGGTACTGCACAATGCATTCTATGCAAAAGGATTCAACCTCTACACATCTGGCCGTAACCGAAGGGCATATGCTACCTACGCACTACTGGAGGATGAGGCAGGCAACTGGAAGGAAGCCGTGCTGGCTTATCAACTGGCAGGCGCATACGGACAGGTTAATGGTGAGATCATGAAGACAGATAACCATGGTTGCCCAAACATAGACCTTGTGTTTTCTCAAGACACGCCGAATCCCACACTTCTTGCCGCAGCTGCGCATGCTGTAATTGGTAATGCGCTCTCTAGCCCACTCATTCAGGTTAATAGTAGTGACGGCTACAATCATGCATATGACCCAGCAATTGCTCAGTTTCAACAAGCAGTTTCACTTGCTCCTACATGGTCAACAGGTTGGTTCTACTTCGGAAGGGTACTCCAGACTGCACACAGATATCAACAGGCTTTAACTGCTTTCGATCAGAGCATTAAGTATGCGGGTACCGACAAGAAGGTGGTTAAGCAGATTGAAGGTGACATGGATTGGCAGGTAGTCAATCTTGCTGACGCCAAAAGGAAGGCCGTTCAGACTGGTGTGTCAGCACCAGCTCCTGCCCACTAAGCAGAATCAGTAAAGCGGCGACTGGCAGTGTAGTGAGTGCTACCAGCCGCCCACTTGTGGGAGGCTCTGTCGGTGTTGAGTGTTCCTTACATTACTGATCACTGGAATAGCAAAAGGCACTCCTCTCAAATGGCATACATAATCAGCAATCTTCCTAAGATTATCAGACTTTCTAAGTATATGAATCCTTTTGGAGAGTCATAATTCGATAAATTAAGGACTGCTCAATTCGAATTACTCATGGAAACCGTCTATCTATCTTATATTAGGGTTAACTCGGGTAATATTTATGCAGGTCGGCAACGAATGTCTCAGCACCCACTAATGAAAATAGTACTCAACTGAAGTGGGCTAAACTGATTGAGACTTCTGACATGTAATGGGACGCCAATCCATGAAAAAATATCAGGTTCAAACTTTAATTCTACTGTTAGTTTTAAGCTGCAAATCGCAAGCTAAACCATCACTGCATCTCACTCCAGCACAACTCAAACAGCTGGATGGTTCATCCATGGAAATTAAGTTTAAGCATGGTGCTACCTTAACACCTGCCCAGTTTGCAAATGAGAAGCTAGAAGATAAAATAGCCGAAAAAGCTAGAGCAAAAGCTGAATTGGATATGCAAGTTGGAGATTATCGAGATGCAATCCTGCAAGATAGAATAGTTATTAAATGTTGGCCACTTGATTCTCGTAATTACGAGCATCTTGCTGAAGCTTTAGCCGCCAATGGAAACTCCAAGATGGCCATCAAGACTTTTCAATATGCCTTCTACCATATGAACCATGGTTTGGCAACAGCAGGTAGAGATTTGCGAGGATATCTTATCTATGCCATTCTAATGGTACACCAAGGCAACTGGAATGAAGCAGCAGAAGCTTATGATCTGGAAGGCACATACCCTCCAAAAATTGAAGGAGCAAATCTGCCTAGTCTGCGCATCAACTTTGTCCCAAATTCACCGAATCCAAATCTCCTGTTAGCAGCAGCACATATCATTATTGGCTATCAAAGTATGACAAGGAATCTGCGAACCACCGGCAATAGCAAGTATAGTCATGCATTTGCACAGATGAAAACTGCCATTAAACTGGAACCAAATTGGGCTGTTGCTTGGTTCTATTATGCAGAGGTACTCAAGTCTAACCATAACTACAAGCAGGAAACTGCAGCCTTCAAGAAAGCGATTCGTCTGGCAAGGAACAATAAAGAGCTAATAGCTTATGCTAAAGTTGACATGTGATAGGCATATATCGCTGATTTTGTGTGGATACTACTTATGCTATGCAGTATCCACAATTAGACAATAGTGTGGTTCTACTTGGGATTAGCACTTTAGAGTACTCACAATTGTCAGCTGGATGTAATAGCATTCAAGGTAGCGAACCATGTTGCAGGTACGGACAAGAAGGCGGTCGAGCAGATTCAAAGTGGCATGCTCTGGGAGTTGAGCAAACTTGCAGATGCCCAGAGGAAGGCAGTACAGACTCACGCACCACAAACTGCCTTCAACACCGATCTCAAATAGTTAATGCGTTTTTTTCTTTGCCATGATTACACATGTGGCGCGACATTGTCAGCTCTTCAATCGGTTATTTCAGTCGATGATGTTTTGGCGCCTTTGCCAAAAAAAGCAGAAGCAGCCTGGATTATCAAACTGTTTAGTTAAATACGCGGGTCAAGAAGCATTATGGAAAACGAGATAAAAAATCAGGTCATATCGTTTGCTTCCTCTGCTGACTGGGAAGAATGGCTCCGCAGCTACCACCAAATAGAACGAGTAATATGGCTGCGTCTCGCCAAGAAGGCTTCCGGTATCGTCACTGTAACTTACGATGAGGCACTAGACGTGGCACTCTGCTACGGCTGGATAGACGGTCAGAAAAAGACCGAAGACGCTGACCATTTTTTACAACGTTTCACACCACGCACACCTGGCAGCATTTGGTCAAAGCGAAATGTCGCCAAAGTATTATCACTAATTCAGGAAGGAAGAATGCAACCTGCAGGACTTGTTGAAGTCGAGTCTGCCAAGCAAGATGGTCGTTGGCAGGCAGCATACGACTCACCGAAGGACATGACAATCCCGGAAGATTTCTTGCTTGCCGTACGTCAGGATAAAGAAACCGAAGCGTTCTTCACAACACTCAACAGAGCAAACTTGTATGCCATTGGCTGGAGATTACACACTGCGAAAACACCTGCAACAAGAGCACGCCGATTCGCTGCTTTACTGGAGATGCTAAAGAACGGTGAAAAACTTCACTAACAGATTATTACTAATTACGTCTCATTCGGAGATTTTGTAAATCTGGATCCAATGTAATATGGTTCATTTCAAATCATAATCGGTGTAAACAATTCATTCGTAACCATACCAGCACCACAAATGGATAGAGACTAAACCCCGTCGTTAGCTTCTCCTCTTCATCTTCTCATCTGGAAATCATCCTTGATAGCAGCACTACAACCCTCTATTGTCACATAACCGCTGTATTGTTTGTTGCGAATATAACTGGACTATACAGTTGATATGTGTCTATAATTGCACATTATATCATTGAGATAAGGAGCTTATGATGTCTCAGCCGGTCACAGTGCGTCTAGCCGAACCAAGCGCCGAAGCATTACGCTTTATTGCACGAAAAAACATCGCTCAGTGAGCGAAGTCGGCGGGAGACTCATCGAGGAAGGGATCCGGCAGATGCACTTTCATTATATCGAATTTCGTTCCTTCAACGGCGAACGTCATGCCTGTATCAAGGGAGCATTGCAGGTCTGGCAGGTAATCATGGTCGCCAAAGGATAAGGTATGGACGCCGAAAAGGTTGCATTCCATCTTTGCTTAAAACCGGAGCAGGTGCAAGCGGCGCTCAGCTACTACAAGAGCTATCCTGCGGAAATAGTTCAGGCGCTATAGGAAAACTATATAGGTGAGGAGCAAATGCGCCAGATGTTCCCAAACCTGAATATATAATGTTTCCACACTGGATGATGAGCAGACCGCTTGATGCTGAGTTTTCTGCTTGACGAGCAAATCTCGCATGTTGTGATGGAGCAGTTGCGGCTCAAGCGAACTGAGATAAGGGTTGAAAGCGTTCTGCAATGGAACGGGGGCAATCTACGCGGAAATGATGACGGCATGGTTCTAAGAGAAGCCCACGCCTAAAACTTTACACAGGACGACATTGTCATGCAGGTACAGGCTTTCATTAAACTGAGGAAGGATATGCATGCGCAAGACTTGATAATGGTCGTCAGCTACTTAAAGCCAGAAAACCGTTAAGAATCCCATGAATGACACACACCTGATCAATCTCCTGAATTAGTTAGTTAGATAAGCTGGAAGCAGATATCGCTTTGAACAAAATGACTAAACTGTTAATGGTAAAAAGAGGGAAAAGCCTGTGCCACTTTACAGGCGAGGGAGCTGGAATCCGTCACCTGCTCCCAGGGCTGTTGTTAATCCGTGTACGTGGCACGACCGGTTAAAGCCGGACGCCGACTGGCTGACTGCCCCTTTCGCGTGTGAGATGCCGCGATTGAAAACAGTACGGGATTATCTGCAATGCATATGGGCAATGGTTAGCAATTATTATCAATTGCTAAGCTTTGTTAGCATGGGTTAAAACGCACGCCTGCCCAGATACGTCCTCCTGCGTGGACGAAACACCGGTACTGTAAGCAGTACTGTGAATTTGTTATGGGGAACGTTACCCCATTGCGGGAATTCCCTGTTTCAAAGCAATTCGCATCCGTCACCCGCGCAGGCGGGTGTGTTTGGGTAGAGGCGGGTTTTAACCCGTCCGGCACAGTCGTATGGAGTTGATATATAAACTTCCCAATTCGCACTCTCACCCTCCCTTAATGAGCGCTAGCGAATGGCGAGGGGAGGGTCGCGACGCACGCGCGGGGAGAGGTCAAAAAGCGGTTGTCGTTACGGTAAACCGAC
>JAJZFJ010000138.1 GCA_021805395.1 bacterium | reverse complement strand
GAGTAAAATCTGGCAGCAACTATCTCTCTCCATGAGCAATTCTATAGTGGAACAGAGCCATGAGATACGTTCACAGTTAGGAGTATCGCTGGATGAACAGGTGAAATGGGCAAACCATGAAACAGCACTTAAAGCATGGAGGTCTATCATTGAATCTGCAGGGATATATGTTTTCAAATGGACATTTAAGCAGAAAACTATCTCCGGTTTCAGCCTGCTGGATAACGAATTTCCGATAATCTATCTGAACAACTCAAATACTAAATCACGCCAGATATTTAGTTTAATTCATGAACTGGCACATATTCTATTAGGTAGTAATGGAATATGTTTAGAGGATGTTCCTTCCAGTGCTGCTAATACTTCAGATGCGATGGAGTTAGAAACATTCTGCAATAGAATTGCGGCTGAAGTGCTTGTACCCACACTTGACTTCGAGCAGCAATTTGCCGGACTGAATAGAAATTCAGATGCAGATAATGACAAGGTGTACTCAAAACTTGCTTCAAGATATGGCGTGAGTCTGGAGGTAATCTTGAGACGACTTCTGGATCAGGGAAGAATTAGTTCGGCTTACTATACTGAGCAGGTAGAAAAACGAAATCCAGTTCAGTCAGGAGGTGCAGGAGGAAGTTACTATGCTACCATAAACACCTATCTGAGTCCCAGGTTTGCTCAGGAGGTCGTACGTCGACAAGCTGACAACACTATTACTGCAGTGCAGGCATCGGAGATGCTAAGAGTTAATGTAAAGAACTACTTTAATCTGGAGCAGCATATTATACGAGGTGAGGCTGCGTGATTTACATCTTCGATACTAGTTCTTTTCGTGAATTACAACATTTCTATCCCACCATCTTTCAATCTATCTGGCCACAAATAGCTGCATTAGTTGCACACGGAGTACTCCTTTCAACCAGGGAAGTGTTACACGAATTAGAAATTCAGAATGTGAATGATACTGTGCTTTCCTGGTGCAAAAGTAATAGACAGATATTTACTACTCCAACTGTGGAGGAGCTTAATTTTGTGAATACTATTCTAGCTGTGCGACAGTTCCAGTCTATCATCCCCCTACAGAAACAGCTAACAGGAACTCCTGTAGCAGATCCGTTTGTGATTGCATGTGCATGGGCTAAAATGGGAACCGTAGTAACTGAAGAACGGATAAAGCCAAATGCAGCTAAAATCCCTAATGTTTGTAAACATTTTAATATTCCTTGTGTAAATCTGGAAGGATTTATGTCTGAACAAGGATGGAGATTCTAGTGCAAAATAACCATACAAAATTAGAACTCACATGGATAGGCAAGGAGAATCGTCCACGGTTAGAACCGAGAATACTGCTTGAGGACGCAGAACTTTCATACCATTCAGGAGAGCGTGTGACCGAGAACGATATCTTTGATAACAGGCTCATCTTTGGAGATAATCTGCTAGCTTTAAAAGCTCTTGAGCAGGAGTTTACTGGCAAGGTAAAGTGCATTTTCATTGATCCGCCGTATAATACAGGATCAGCATTTGCCCATTACGATGATGGAATAGAGCATTCTATCTGGTTAACACTTATGCGCGATCGTATTGAGATTCTAAGAAAGTTCTTGACGGAAGATGGTTCTTTATGGATTACAATTGATGACAATGAAGCTCATTATGTGAAAATTATTTGCGATGAGATATTTGGGCGTATAAATTTTGTAGCTACTATAATATGGCATAAAAAGCATACTCGTGCAAACGATGCACGATGGCTTTCTGATAATCATGATTTTGTGCTGTGTTTTGCCAAAAATAAAATGCGTTGGAAGAGAAATCTTCTGCCACGGAATGAAGCTGGTCTGACCAATTATACCAATCCAGATAATGACCCCCGTGGCGAATGGGCTTCTGGACCATGTCATGCAAAAACACCCAATGTAAAAGATATATATCCAATAACAACTCCATCAGGTCGAATTTTATTTCCACCTCAAGGTACAAGTTGGCGTTTCAGTCAAAATCGCTTTTTGGAATTAATATACGATAATCGGATATATTTCGGATCAAATGGGAATAATGTGCCTAGATATAAAAGATTTAGGAGTGAAGTTCAAGAAGGCTTAGTACCAACTACTATATGGATGAGAGATGAGGTCGGAGATAATCAAGAAGCCAAAAGTGAAGTTAAGAATATTAATCCAGAAGATGTGTTTTCGACCCCAAAGCCAGAAAAATTGATCGAACGTATTATACAAATTGCCACAAATCCTGGTGATCTTGTGCTTGATTCCTTCGCGGGTTCGGGCACTACTGGCGCTGTAGCTCAGAAGATGGGACGACGATGGATTATGGTGGAGCTAGGTGAGCACTGCCACACCCATATCATTCCCCGGCTTAAGAAGGTGATAGATGGAACAGACCAGGGAGGAATCAGCAAGACTGTGGATTGGAAGGGAGGCGGTGGCTTCCGCTATTTTCGACTAGCGCCCTCTCTGCTGGAGAAGGACAGCCGGGGCAACTGGATTGTTAGCCGTGAGTACAATGCTGCCATGCTGGCAGAAGCAATGTGTAAGCATATGGGTTTCACATATGCACCCAGCAGTGAGATCTACTGGCAGCATGGTCGTTCTACCGAGACCGACTATATCTATGTCACCACGCAGACCCTTACCGGTGAGACACTGCATGCCCTTAGTGAGGAAGTTGGGGAACAGCGTACGCTTCTGGTATGCTGCGCCGCATACACAGGCAGCGCGGATAGTCATGCCAACCTGACACTCACAAAGATACCCAATGCGATTCTGCACAAGTGTGAATTTGGGCATGACGATTACAGTCTGGAAGTTGAAAACCTGCCTCAGCGAGAAGAGCGACCAGAAACTCCAACGAGGAG
>JAJZFJ010000306.1 GCA_021805395.1 bacterium | reverse complement strand
CCCTCCCTTAGCAAGAGTTACGCACGGCTAACGGAGGGTCCGCGATCCAGTTCGCGTTGATGTCTAGACCGGGTACATCCTTTACGATACAGCCCTAGTGATATTTATTTAGATGTGTCTGTGCGTCCGCAATAATTTGAGGATCTCTTGTTAGAGTGAGACACTTTTTCCAGTAAGCCCGAGCTTTTTGAATATCACCAGTATGCCTGTAAGCATCCCCCGCATTATTATACGCTGGAGCATAGGTACGGTTGTAAGCGAGAGACATTTCATAATATTTTTCAGCATTATGATAATCATGCTCCTGATAGTAACCATCACCCATCAGAAAGTAGATGGGAGCTACCTGCTTGTCATACTTGATACCTTGCAGTCCTGTACTTATCCCTTTAGCATTATCGTTATTTGTAATGTAACCCTGAACTAAATCTACCCATCCACTTTGAAAAGGGTGACGATCGACAGAATCCTGAAGAAGTGGAATAGCTTTAGCAAAATTATTTCTAACAGCATAATATTCTCCCATATTTTCTTCAGCATACCAGTCATATGGATCTTCCTCTAGCCGTTTTTGGATAAATGCTATTCCCTGATTTGCGTGACCAGTAACTCTAAGTGAATATCCAAGCAGACCGTAGATGCCATGATCATCCGGACAGCTGTCCAGAGCAGCCTGAAGAGAGGTTGCAGCAGGTGCAAAGTGATTCATCTGGTAGTTGTAACTTCCAACAGCAGTGTCAGCAAGATACGCATAATCTTCAGATTTCGAAAGGTCTGAGTAAATTGCCATGGCTTTTGATATTTTTTTATCATCCAGAAGAACACTAGCATACAGATATTTATATTTTAAGTTGGTGGGATTCTTCTGAACACGAGTTTGATTTTTCTTAAGGATGGTGTTGGCAAGATGCTGAGATTCAGGAATGAGGTTATCATCTTTCAATGCTGTAACTGCATCCCATGCATCAGAGCCATAATCCGATGTCGCAACAAACTTCGTGCAATCTGAAATTAAAAGGTCATCATCACCACTCATCCATTTGGACTGATACATCTGCAATCCCCATGTATAACTCTGTTGTCTATTTGGATAGAGAAGCTGTTCACTTTGAAGTACCTGTGTGGCACTTGATAATTTGCCCTCAAAGCACTCTGCTACTGCAAGGGCAGTCAAAGCATGTGGATCGAATTTATCGAGGCTGGTTGCCTTTTGTGCATCAGCTACGACTTGGGAATATATCGAATTTAGCTGTTGCCAGTCAGCTTGTGATATATCGCTAGCAAGCCTGTAATGGCGTATGTTGTCACTATTATCCATAGCTTCATTAGAGAGAGCAACCCATGCCTGAGGGTTCTTGGGATCGGTTAAAGCAGCTAACTGGAAGCGTTTATAGTTCGCACTGTCATCACTTTGCGCACCATGTATTATCTTGTTGAGCTTGGCAGACCCCATAGCTAGTACATAGTTGTGAGGCCATAAAGGAACATTGTGGTCGAATACAGGCTTTAGTTGGATAAGTTCACGAGTTCCCATATTTACCAGTATGCCTACAGCAGAAGTATTAACAGGCGTGAGTGATGAGAGCTGTGCTGGTAAATCCATTATTACTATTGGTAGTGGATGTGTAGTGTTTCCTAACGCCATGGCTGCGGCAAGTGGAGACTTTTTTGCTAAGGAGTCGAGCTTTGCATTCATTGTTGAATCTGGTGGAAGCCATGGGTCATATTTTAATGATATGCTGCCAATGAACTTCATTTCATCTGCTGTAAGACCTGTTGATGCAGGTAAATCACCCAAATCTGTGACTCCCAGTTCTGTGGCCAAAGCTTTCGCGAGTAGTGGAAGGCTGTCCGTGACAGCTTCAGGGCTCCCACTTATCACTAGTGGTGTTGCAAGGGGATGTTTGCTTGAGGATCCATATATGGTGGCAGTCAGTTTGAGATCATTTTTATTTCGACTGATCGATAACAGGAGCGCATCAGTAACTCCTGTAGAACTGAATAACCTGAATAGATCTGATGGTATGAGATGCAGCTTAGGATGATGAAGCTCCAAACCAACCCTCTGCTGGTCTATCCAGAACTGAGATCTAGAGAAATACGGCATACCTGCAAGGTAGAATTGCAGCCAATGAGCCATTCCGTCACCTAACTGATGATCGCCCGGCTGTAGAGAACCTGTACTGGCAGGAGAGCATACAAATAGACCGGGATCATGTGGGAGTGAGCTTATAGTATGAACATTCGACCAGCTAATATTAGCCTGCGACAAGTTTTTGGTGAATGAGGCAGGGTTTACTCTATCTCTGGATTGTGTACTGTCAGAGTTTGTTGTATTATTATCTGCATTATTTCCTGTCCGCTTATGAGTATGGATCGCAAAAGCAATACTAACAATTAAGACTGTGAATAAGGCTCCTGCAGCTGCATAGATATATTTCGTTTTCAATGTCATTCTCCTCAAAAAACACACATCATGAGTATATGTGGTTGTAATCACTTAACTTGTCGTTCAGCAGGTTAAGGAGCTGGCGGCCGGTCGTTTTGATATAGGTTGAAAATATAATAGCAGAAAATGCGAAATAGTTTTACTTCATGCAATTCCAAGTCACAATAAACATGGTTACTTCAAAGGATTATCTCATTGCTTAATACCCAAACGACAATCGCCAAACATTTCGAAGTGTCATGATTTCTGATTCCAAACATTAACTCACCATTCATACAAAATATTAAAATTGGTCGGATAATCCGTTAGAACACGTTGTTGCTTTACGCTAGCTGCAACTGAGCAAGCCTAATGGTATTTAGCTAGATGTGATTTGGCATTGTTTACAAATAGGGGATTATTTGATAACGTTAAGCACTTTTTCCAGTATTCTCTGGCTTTCTTTATATCCCCTGTACGTCTATATAAGTTCCCTGCATTGGCTATTGCCAGGACATCAGTAGAGTTGATCTGTATTGCTTTCTCATAATACTTTTCTGCTTGTTTATACTGCTTCATTTCCATGTAGCATGCACCCAGAATATCATATGGCTGTGTGTCATTCGGGAGATGAGGGATGGCAATTTTTGCGATTTCTATCGTTTTTTGATATTGATGCAGATCAAGATAAGCTGAGGCAAGGTTGCCCCAGCTGTTTTGCCATGGATACCTTTTCAGTGAGTCTACCAGCAAAGGAATGG
Organism: bacterium; assembly: GCA_021805395.1. GTDB lineage: Bacteria > Armatimonadota > Chthonomonadetes > Chthonomonadales > Chthonomonadaceae > JAJZFJ01. Next base: position 8,626 of record JAJZFJ010000306.1, on the reverse strand, counting down.
CTCTATGAGGGTGGTCATGAAGGATCAGATAGTTACCAAGATTTTGTTCTGCATCCCAGTCATAAGGATCTTCTTTTAGTCTCGCCTTAATAAGTGCAATTCCCTGATGAGGGTGTCCACACGCTCTCAGATCAAATCCGAGCAGATCATACAGAGAGTGATCATCCGGCCCTAGCTCCAGTGCAATTTTCAGATCGGGCAGGGCAGAAACAAACCGATGTGCATTGAATTCGTTAACAGCAACAGAATCTTCTGCAAAGTACCCATATACTGGATCTGAAGCCAGTTTGTAGAATATACGATACGCAGAATATGTCTTGCCACTTACCAATAAAACGCCAGCGTAGTGGTATTCATATTTGCTGTTCCCTGGATCTCTAGCAACCCGGTCTGCATTCACTCTTATAATAGTATTTCCAAGTATCTGTGCTTCAGGTTTCATATCATCTTCGTTGAGAGCATTTACAGCTTTCCATGCACCAGAATAGTAATCACATGCCGCAGCATAATTGCGAGCATCATCCACCAGGAGATTTGCTGAGCCTGAGGTCCATTTATGCTGATAGAGCTGAAGACCCCAATTGTAACTTTGAGAGAGTTGCGGTGCAATTCTCTGTTCGGTTTGAAGCGCTCTTTCAGCGTCGTATGTATCTCCGTTGAAAGTATCAGCAACAGCGAGATCATCCAACGCCTGGTAATCAAGTTTGTCTAGCGACACTGCCTTTTTCGCATCGAACTGTCCAATTGAGTATAGTTTGTCTAGTTGAGACCATTCATTCGAAGTAATATCTCTGGCAAATTTGCCCTGGCGGAGATTGTCTGCGATGTTCTCATTCTCATCAGAAAGAGAAGCCCACGCTTGAGGATTGGCAGGATCATCCAGTTCTGCCTCCGTAAATGCTTTCACTACAATCGCTGAATGTTTAACGGTTGAATGGAGGATATTCATAAATTGAGCTTTTGACATTGCTAAAATGTAGTTTTGTGGCCAAACAGCTAGTGATTTTTCCACCAGATTGTTGTTACCTACTATCTCTCGGTCGCCCATATTCGTGAGTATGCTAATTCCCTGGGTATTGATTGGTGTGAGCTGTCTCAACTTTTTTGGAAGATACATATATATTGCTGGCACAGGATGAACGGTGTTACCAAGTGCCATGGCTGCCGCCAGCGGAGTTTTATTGCTTAGAGACAACAACTCTGCAGAGACTTTATCATTGATGTGATGAACTGGGTCGAATTGCAGTGAGATGCTTCCCAAAAACTCCATCTCATTGCAATTTAAATCTGTAGTTTTCGGTAAGCCAGACAAACTTTTTGCCCCTAGCTCAATGGCAACCGCTCTCGCCAATATGGGCAAATTCCGACAAAGCACTGATGGCGATCCTGCAATTGCAATTGGTACACCGATTGGTTGACAACGTGGAAGACTGTATGTCGTTGCTATAAACTCGAAGCCGTTCTGAACCTCTTTAATGGATAGAACAACTGCATCTGTTACTCCTGATGCCCTTGACAATTCCGGCAGATCAGCAGATGTGAGGTGAAGCTGTGAATGATGTAACTCTATTCCTATTCTTTTTTGATCTGACCAGAACTGTGACCTTGAAAAATAGGGCATTCCTGCTACAAAGAACTGTAACCAGTGCGCCATTCCATCTCCTAAATTTTGCATGGTTATATTTCCAGCTGAAGTACACGTGGGACAGCAAACAAACAGTCCTGGGTTGCTTGGTATGGATGGAATTGGATGAATTTCTGAAGTATTCGTGATAATAACGGGTGTTGAACCAGTGTAAGCAGACATTACTAAATGTTCGGTGTAATTGGAAGCGGGTGGGGTAGGTAAAGGAGTTGCTAATGTGTGGTCAATTTTATGTTTTGCGAGCAATATCACAGCAACTGCAAGAACTATCAGACATAAAAATGCTAGTAGTGATCCTAAACAGTACTTAATTTTCAAGTTGATATTCCCTGGATGTACTCATTATTACCGTAAACATTTGATATGTCCGTTTCTGTCATGGAGATTTGGAGTAGAACTGTTTAGTCGGTGTTCAATAATATCATCTATGGTTAGTGTAAATTAAAAAACTCGTATGTAATCAGACTGCTGAATACATTACTTGCGCAACAAATTTTAATTCAGCCTTAATCTTCCTTATGCACTGAAATCTCTCATAGATTATGCATGACTTGTGTTAAATTCCTGACATACTCATCCTGGAAACGTGATACTTGTTCTAAAAGTTCTCATTCTCTGCCCCTCTTACGGAGGTTCACTTACGCTCACTTAGAGAGGGGTGACACCTTTGCTTTGCGCATGATTAAGCCAGCTAACCCTTAGTAATATGCGCTACCCCGAAGCAGATAAGCATATAGCCTTCTCTTAGCCGCATGTGTTTAAACCCATGCCTGCCCAGTCTCGTCCACCTGGGTGGACAAAATGCCGGTACTGCAAACGGTATGGAGAAATGTTTTTGGAACGTTACCACAAAACAGGAAATCCCAATTACAATACTGACATATCTGACACCCTCTTGTTGAGGGTGTTCTATATCAGATCAGGGTTTCAACTCAGTGGATCAGCGCCATAAAACTAAATACATATACTTCCCAATTTGCCTTCCCACCCTCCCTCAGCAAGTGTAGCCCATCTTCGTAGATTAGATGCTACCATGAAGAACTGTTCCCACTCGCCTGCACACTCATACTTTTTACTTAATTGACAACCAGCTAATCACTTTGTCATAATAAGCACGTCTGCCGACGTGGCGCAGAGGTAGCGCAACGGTTTCGTAAACCGTCGGTCGTCGGTTCGAATCCGACCGTCGGCTTAAGCTTCCCATCACGTTGCCAGGTGGCATCGAACTTCGTGTCCCTCACCAAGCTCCCTCAATTCAGGTTCAATCATCCTGCACGGGTCATTCACGCATATAGGGCATCTGTCTGCATACACACAGCAATTATCCATTTCTCTTCCGTTATTATTCACTGTCTCATTTGTCGGGGACAGATGGACAGGATTGTTTACAGCTGCCAGCAGCGCCTGTGTGTATGGATGTTTCGGAGCAGTCATTATCTCCTCAACACCTCCACTCTCCACTACTCGACCGTTCACCATAACAAGTACTCTGTTGCATACGCTGGCAACCACGCCTAAATCATGCGTAATAAGAAGGACCCCTGTGTTTAGTTTCTGCTGCATTTCCTGCAACAGGGCCAGAACCTGAGCTTGAACAGTTACATCCAGAGCTGTTGTTGGCTCATCTGCAATCAGAAGCTCTGGTCTGCATGCAAAAGCCATTGCAATCAATACTCTCTGTCTCTGCCCGCCGGAGACCTGATGGGGATACTGCCTCATCCTTATCTCTGGGTCTGGTATATGGACAGACTTGAACAGCTCAAGAGTCTCAGCCCTTGCTTCAGATCTGCTCATGTTTCTGTGAAGGCGCAGCACCTCTGAAACCTGTTCGCCAAGGTTCATAGTGGGGTTAAGACTGGTAAAGGGGTCCTGAAAGACAATGCCAATTCTGCTTCCCTGGATCTTCTGCATCTGATGTGGTGTTAATGTCAGCAGATCAACCCCATCCAGTTTTCCGGTTCCTGAAATGAGATGTGCTGATTTAGGCAGAAGCCCCATGACAGCTAAGGCTGTGAGTGTTTTTCCGCTTCCAGATTCACCCACCAGTCCTACAATTTCACCGCGTTCAACTGTAAGAGATACATCACAAACTACTTTAGTCGGTGTTTTTTTAGTACCAAAAGCTATGTTAAGATGCTTAACCTCTAACATTCCCATCTAAGCCACACCACTACAAGCATCTTTTAGGTTCACGAGCATACTCCTTAAACAGCCGGCTGCACCACCCAGATCCAACATAGCCACTGTACGTGTGAAGTCGATACCTCAGGGTTACAGCCTGGGTAATTAAACCATTCTTCTCTCCCCATAGTATGGGGCATGGAGAGATGGTTCCATTGGAAATTGCTGCCCATCGTGAGGGATGATATGGATTATATGGATGATCCAGGATAAGCAGTCCGCATGTCTCTCCATCCAGATAGCCCATTGCATTGACCCATTCAGCCTGAGAATTATGAATACCTTCCAGTCCAGTGTTACCGTTGCTGTTGATAATTTGTGAGGTGTATCCATTGCATAGTGCAGGTGTAAGTCGAAACTTCAGAAGATCCAAATCGGTCATTCCCACCATAACAGGAGCATCTCCTGCAGGGGTTAAAGTATGAATGATATCCATCATGGCACCTTGCGATGGACCAGCTTTCACAGAGTAGCATCTTGTGTCGGAAACCAGAAGCTTCTGGTTGTCACCGTACCATTCACATTTTTGGAGCAAGCCAACAGAATATGGGCCTCTTCGTAGAGTGATTCCAGTTTCCACAATCCGTTTGGATTCTTTACTGCAGTTGTAGCCGGAAACATCAGGATGATCCATCCAGACACCCAGATCATGCTCGCCACCATTGATGATAGGCGACTCATTGGGAGCATAAAGAGCAGTAAAACCAGGAGTAAGTCTGCAGTCTCGTCGATAGGAAGCAAATCTGGTTCCATTCACAATGAAATCAACTCTTCCAGGCGTTGTCTTTAGCCAAACTTTCTTCTCAAATGCAGATATGTTCATCAGCTTCAATTCCTGGATAAGTTAATGCCTGCTGTTTGCATCCAATACCCTTATTAAGTTTAAATATTCACAGAACTGATTTGAATTTTTGGCAGGTTCAGGATGATTCGGAATAACAATAATACAGCCTGTCAGAACGGTATGGAAAGCTATGGATATATGAGTATACCTCGTAATAAAAAGCAGGAGAACAGTCACTATTCGTTTAATAGAACTATCAGAACTATTTGAAACCGTATGAAATTACTTACCGTAGAGGAGTTGGGATGTCCGACGATTTTGAGCAGCAGGAATGGGTGCGGCTTGGTGTTGCGGCAAATATGTCCCGACAGTACAGCGCAGACCAACGAGAATTTCTTGAAAGGTTAGCCACTACACTCATCTCTCTTTTTCCTGGAGAAGTTGAGATAGCGAGAAGCGGGGGCTTTTTTTCCAAGAAAAAGAATGTTCAAAAGATAAGATTAAATTTGGGAGAGTGGCAGTATATACTCGAAGACCCGGGTCGAGGCAACCTGATTGCAGCACGTACGCGTGTAGTTCGTGGCATAGCACTTAAGACCGAGACGATTACTGTTCCAGAATTGATTGAAGAGATGGGGGAGTTTCTGGAATTAAGGGCACATAACAGCCAGGCAATTCGAGATGCACTCGGTCGCCTCGTAAACTGAGAGGAGAGTATCGTGTTTGGAAAACGACCTTCGCAAGATCCGCAAGCTGAGCTTAAACAGGCACAGAGTATCCAAAATCTGGAACAAGGCGGTCTGCCAGTCAGTGCCATTGAACGTCTGCAAAACCAGTTTAACCTGCAGAACACACCTCAGCATATCTTCACCTCAGACCTGTCATCCAACGAGTTCCTTCTAGCCAGACATGCTGGTTACGAACCTCTTGGTCAAGTAATGGGAAGCTGCATTTTCCATGTGGGTTACCAGTGGACCAATTACGGAGGATATGGATGGACCGGATTGGGGCAGGAACTGGATACGATAACCAGGGCACGCTATACAGCACGCCATCTTGCTGTGAGTAGAATTCAGCAGGAGGCGTCTTTGCTTGGTGCTACCGGCATTATTGGCGTGCGGCTTGAACAGAAAGTTTATGATTGGGGGGCAGACCTCATTGAGTTCATGATGGTTGGCACAGCAATAAGGGAAATCGATGCCCCCGTCAAGAGAAATCTCCCGTTTGTAAGTGATCTCTCAGGCGAAGATTTCTGGGCACTTCATCAGGCTGGATATCATCCGGTGGGCTTTGCGATGGGGAACTGTACCTACATGCAGCTGGCAACCTGGCGCACGCAGAGTGCTATGACAGGTGGATTGTTCGGTGCTTCCTGGATGAACCAGGAGCTCACTGATTACACGCAGGCACTGTACACCACGCGTTCACTTGCCATGAGCAGAATGGATGCTGAGGCACACAGCGTGGGAGCAACCGGTGTGGTTGGAGTACAACTGGACATGGACGTGATGGAAGGGGAGTACGACAATCAGGGCCAAACCCAAGAGTATATGCTGTTCAACTATTCAGCTGTAGGCACGGCAATTGCACCCTATGAGGCTGTCCATAAGCCCATACAACCAGGGTTAACCGTTACATTATTTGATAATCCAAAAGGAGTTCTGTTATGACATACACACCTGGTTCCAACGCCGGGCTACCTGAAGCTGCGAGAAAACGACTATTCATGATGAAAGGTGGAGATGGACAGCGGCCGTTATTTACATCAGACCTTTCCGTGAATGAGTTTTTACTCGTTCGAGAGGCAGGTTTCGACCCTGTAGGTTTGGTGATGGGAAGTTCAATCTATCATATCGGCTTCCAGTTTTCAGGTGCTTTCCAAAGCCAGGAGATGACAGTGCTTACCCAGGCTCTCTACCAGGCAAGAGAGCTGGCAATGACTCGAATGGAAGAGGAGGCGGACCTTTTAGGCGCCGATGGAATAGTAGGTGTTAGACTAGTGGTAAACCGTACTGGATGGGGCGAGGATATGGCGGAGTTCATAGCAGTGGGTACCGCCATTAAGCACAGACAAGGCGATCACTATCGCACAGTACATAACCGACCCTTCACATCTGATCTTTCTGGTCAGGATTTCTGGACACTGCTGCGCTCAGGCTATCGTCCGGTATCCCTTGTAATGGGAACTTGTGTATACCACATAGCCAAGCAGGGAATGCTTCAGGCTTTAAGCAGAGTTGGGCGAAATGTGGAGATGACAAACTATACCCAGGGTCTATATGATGCAAGAGAGCTGGCACTCACCCGTATGCTTGCTGAAGCTGAATCTGATCAGGCGGAGGGAATTGTTGGCGCGTCTGTCTCGGAAAGCAACTATGGATGGGGCAGTCATGTAATAGAGTACTTTGCCATCGGCACAGCAATCGTCTCCATTTCTCAGGATCACCAGATTCCTACACCGCAGCTTGTGTTACCACTTACCGGTTAAACCATACAGTATACGTTCTAAATTAAAGCCATATAGAAATTATGAGCATCCTGAGTCAATCAAAGATTCAGGGTGCTTTTTAGTGGGAAGCGGGTTATGGTGTATGATATGATGTGAGATACCCTATATTAATGTGAATTTATATGAACTGTACAAGGCATCATAGAATTATCTCTTATCTTTAACATTAATATCACACTTCATTCCCAGGCTTCCAAGGCACAAACTTCTAAAATTATAGTTTGTAATTCCCCTACAGAGGCAGCTACAGGTAACCAATATAGATAGTATAGACTCACTGACAGATTACAGTGAGGTGTGAAGTCACGACTGTTTACCCTCCTGATTTAATTTAACGGTAATTTCGAAGTCTGCGGAATCTTGTCGTAAGATTAGCGGATTAAGTTAACTCAGTCGTTCTTGTAAGGGTGATTTCTGCTAACGATCGTGCATGAACTTCCTGAGGATGCCTTCAACCCCAGAATTCGACTGATCTTTTTTCTATTTTGCGCAACAAAATAATACATCAACTCCACGATGGGTTTGATGAATTTATGTCTCATAATAGGGGTAATCCATCTATATTTCGTACACTCTAATACACGGATCAATGCATCAGCACCATGCTCAATATCTCCGTTTGCAGATATGAACTGAATAGATCTACTGCATTGTTCATAGAGAAGAGGAGTCATTGGAGGGTTATCGGCAAGCTGGAATGGCATAATAATAATTGATTTTTGGGTATTATTCTTTGTAATCCATGCGGCACACTTTTCACACAGTCCACAATCTCCATCCCATAGAAGGAACTCTTTTGTTGTAGAAGTGGTTTCACTCATCTATATACATACGTGCAGACGTATTATACAATATGCTAGTTTAGATGGGTGTTGCATGAGAGTTATGAGACTTTGCTACTTCGAAACCATACCATTGTAGTGTGCACACCATGAAATCAAGAGGAAAAAATGCAGATCGAAACTGAACAGGGAAATCTAACGCCGGAAAATTCCCATTACCTATTGGCAGCAGAGGTGGGTGGTTTCGGATTTTGGACTTACTATCCAGATTCAGACAGGATGTTCCTTTCAAATGAGTTTGTAAGTCTCATTCAATCTGAAGGAAGTCCTCATATCAGAAATAAAGCAGATTTTTTGTCGATCATTCTTCCTCAGGATCAGTTGAGAATGCGCGGACTATTGAACAGCGCTTCCCTCGACGAGAGTGTTAAACGAAGTAAAGTTCGGTTGCAGTTACCAAATGGTGAGGTAGTTCCTACTATATGCCGATGCAGGTTCATTGCAGGTAGTTCAGATAAGCCAGATAGAATTGTTGGGGTTATGCGAAGTATTGCAGAGCTGGATGTTGCCCCAACAGATGCTAAAGAACAGCTTTACAGAAATATGCTCAGGAAGTGTGGCGATGTTTTCTACGAGACAGATTTTCTCACACGCTCCTATCGGTACATCGATATTGGAATTGAGTTAATGACTGGTATCCCTGTTCAGGATTTTACTATGCAGCA
>JAJZFJ010000120.1 GCA_021805395.1 bacterium | reverse complement strand
TATAATCGCAGCAAAATTGCGAGCTGACATCATGGGTTAAAGCTGATCAGGCAAATACCTCATCTAGACTGTTTGCTTTGACAACTTTTTGAGACAGTCTGTCTAATTCATCGATAGAATCAATGGATGCTAGCATCCTCATTTTGGCTTCAGGAATTGTTCCGAAACGATATTGCAGTATCTTTATTAGCATTTGCTGTTCACCCTGCATGAAACCTATGTTGGTTCCAATTTGGATACCTTTTTCAGTTCCTTTTTTGATGATTGCCTGATATGTGCTTGATTCTTCCATGTTGTCTACTCCTTTAAGCAGATTAAGAGCATCTGATTCATTATACTTTAATCCTAAAAGTACGTATGTCTTCACCCATAATGTTATTTTTGCTTGCTTTTCTAGCTGTTCCACTTTCAGACGCGAATCAATTTTTGAGATCACTTCTTCAGCACTTGTTCCTGATAGATTGCAAAGTGGCACCAGAGGGAGAAGGGATACAGGCAGAGATAGAGCCTCTGAAGCGGGTATCTCCCATAATCGAAACACATCATATTTGAAGTGAATCTGAGCGCTCTTCCATTCACCAGTTACTTTTGGTCCATCAGCCTGTGGTCGCAGTAACAGAAGTGCACTAATCACAGGGTAATCCGATGTTCTAAGTGATAGTACATGGTAATCTAAAATTCTTAGTGAGATCTCAGGGTCATACGAAGCCTGGATCTCTAAATGAAGCAAATAGTCAGGATTGTTGACTGACAATAGTATATCGGGCTGTCTAGCTATTAATGTGAGATCTGTGTTCTCCACCTGGGCGTGGGTGCCCTGCAAATGCAAAAGTTTGAGTAGTGCATCAGGATCCTGCAGGATAATCTCTTTGATTGTTGCATCGTAACTGCCTGACATATCTATATGTTGTTCCCTATTAACCGGTCGGCAAAATTAATCTGTAAACAGAATGGATCAATAGCTCATAAAGATTGTAACATGCTATTTGTACTGATGCCACAGAAAAACATATCAAGCGAGACAGTATTATGACTTGTAACAGTGAGCAAGCTATCGAAAGGCTTACATTAATCACTCATCTCTCAGAGTGTTTTCAACCCTCACTACATATCCATTAATCTAATTGGTGTCTGTATCAGCATAACCTGGTAGATCCCACTTTTCTTCCCTCGCTGGTAGGTGAGAGACATCACGGAGAACAAAATTCAAATGGGCGACATATCCGTTGGTATCCCGGCAGGAGATCCAGAGACCTCCAGACTTCGATTTTGAAGTAATAGTAGATTGTGAGGAAGGTAAACCCACCTCAGTTTCATGCAGGAAGCATAGCCGTTCTTCAGGATTGAGAAGGCGATAACGAAGTCCGGCAGTGCTCTCTGCAAGATTTAACTGTGCCGGAGTTAACATCTCAAACAGACGCATGAGATAGTGTCTCCAGGGGAGTACCACATATGTGTTATGCTTGTTTGTGATTAGCTGGGCAGTGCGAGTCTGCAGATAAGTCCACTGCTTCTGTGTCAGTTCCCCCAAGCGATGTAGCTGATTTAGGGTGAGTGATCCCTTCTTCTGGTACCAGATTGCCAGGTAGTGGCATAGACTCTCGTCTGGCTGCATGTACAGATCGCGTCCGGGGGTTACTGAGCGTGAAGCCAGCATCCCTCCAAACAGTGCCATATGCTGACCAAAGGCTCTGCTTGTCTCCTCGCAACATTCACGCAGAGTGTAAGAATCTCTATCAGTGAGCATTCCAATAGCTGGGCAGCTATCAGAGGCGAGGAACAGCTCTGTGAAAACAGGCAAGCCAGATTCGTTATGAATGTCTGTGAGAATATCTGGCAGGTATGTATAGTTGTCTGCACGTGTAAAAGTGAGGTGATTGGATTTTGACATATCTGGTAACGGTTCTGATACATCGAACCGGGTACGGTACAAAGCTGCGTCGGAAAGGGAATCTGTACCATCGTCCTCATCAATCCCTGGGATCCCGTTACGGTACACTGCCTGGGTCTGAGACATTGTAAGTGCCTGGGATGCAGGTTGATTGAGGGTATATATGCCAAGGTTTACTGATCCATCTGCAGCAATGAGACCCACGTAGGAGTGAGTGAGATCACTCTCGTGTGCTGAGTTGATTGTGGGAGTGATGTTGGATCGCCCTTGTTCTGTCATTATACATCTCTGAATATCGGACGGGAGATCTGTGAAGAGGGTTGCATCACAGAAATGATCACTGTTCCCAGTAAAAACTCTCTGCTCTCTGGCGGTATCAGCAATCATTCTTATCTGGTCAGTATCCAGCGTTTTCAGAAGTAGAGATACAGAGTTTGTCGACTTAGGATGCGCTATAGAAGCATTCATTGCCACTTCAAGTGCCCTTCTGTGCATCTCTGTTGCTTCCTGCTCCCATTGTACAGATTTGAGGATTTCCGATTTTTCCATTTTCTTCTCGTTGAGAGTGCGATGCAGCAGATATCCAGTGCCTTGGGGTGACCAGGTCAGTCTTGTAGTCCAAGACAGTGCTGTCATCACTTTGTAGAGAGACAGGTGTGTCGCCAGGATGAAAACGAGCCTGGATTTCACTTTCGGTGAAGCTTTTAGGGAGACTGCAGAATTAGCAGTTAAACGTTTGAGTAGTGAGCCAATTGTTGAGCCGTCGAGAGGTGTATTGATGTGTACCAGTGTGGTGAGACGACCATCTTTAGACAGGGTGTCTGCACTCAGCTCGCATGAGATAACACAACAGATGCAGCAACAGGCAGTTAGGTGGACCAAAAGGCGGCAAACCCTGGTTTTTATGGTATTCATCTCTAAATCCTCACCGTTTGGTATGGGACATGGGCATCGGTTGCACAACGGAAGAAGGTAAAACATTATGCGTGGGGAAAAATTTAATGATTACTCCAGCAGGCAGTTTTAGCTTTCGGAACATATCTGGAATGGAGAAAGTGCAATGTGATGGTAATTCGAATAGGCTTTTAGGGAAAGAGTGAACCGCTTCTATCTTTATCACCGCTACTGTCTGTCGGGACTCAGGAAATCTGGAGCCGGGAGATACCAGATTAATTGTCTCTTCTTTCAAGAGCGTCTGGGATTTACCTGTTACAAACACTTTTGTAATCTGGTGAAACATTGCAGGCGCATCCATTTCATAATTGCCGCATCGATAGCCGGCAACTGTGGTATGGCCAAGTTTTTCAACAGTTCCACTATGTTTGAAGGGATAGGTGAGGGAATCTGGAAGATAAACTGGAAATAGTTGTGATATTTGAAAACGGTATTTTCCGAGACTGTATCTCCTGTTAAATGCACTGAACCCATTTTTATTTTGACCTCGGGTGATAGCATCCATAATGGAAGCCTGATCCATGCTGGCTGAGAAAGTGCCTGACTTAGCGTTACGGGTGAACATCCAGACAATCTTCTGTGGATTTCCGTCGTAGATCTCAACCATTGGCTGCAGTTTTCCACGGAATACCATTTGAGATCTAAAGCAGTTTCCATCACGCAATACCTTAAACTGAATTACCCTTTCTTCCAGAATCGTGGCAGAGTAACATACTGGAGTCTGGGAGTGTACTATAGGCTTGGCAGTACAAAACGCTGCCATAGAAAGGATAAGACCCACTATTGAGGATATACTTATCTGTTTTGGTGTTAGAAGTGTCATGTTCTATGCATCTCTTTTCCTGCCAGACTGACGTGTATAAGTCTGGCGCCACACAAATATCTTCCTGGATATCAGCTAATTAGTAAAGAAACCAAGTGCTCCAGTCGGTACAACATACTGATCCCATTCACCAACGGCGAAGAAATTCACTTGTTAGGGATCGAAGTTCTATGCCACCACACTAAACGTCCAGGCACCTGAATAAGAGTAGCTGGAAAAACGGTGATTTTGGAGTGTGTAATCAGTAGAGGATCCACCGTATGCCCATGACAGCCAGCAACCCATTAGCCTTTCTCCTGGCACTCCCTGACACGTTATCTGTAGAGAAATGGTGGTTCCAACGGGGTAAGGTCCTGGGTTGCCATTGATATGGACGATGTCTGTTGCAGATGCTGTCAGCGCAGATACAGAAAGTAAGACAACCGCAAGCATCATATAAAAATAGTGTGCTCTTCGTGTGATATGAGTAGAATTCTGAGAGACTCTTAGCATATGTCTCTCCTTAACAAAGAAGCCGAATTGATAAATTGAAGTGATGATATTTCAAATTTCACTGACTACACAAGTATATATCGATTTAATATAAAATAGATGCTTCTTAACCAAAATTTAATATTTCAGGATATTTTTTGTAAATTCTTAACACTTTCTTAATAATAATCACAATATTCAAATCGCGAAAATTTAAGAAATATGCGAACAAATCCTTATCTGTTCCCTTTCGGATCTGCAAATTGCTGAGTTAATTCCATAAAGGTATGAATACAGTGCAGGTCTAAGGGTACAATGTTAATCTATTAAGTTTAACAGTTTTAATTGGAGGAACCATCCTGCACACTCAACAATCCGCACTAGAGAAGTTCGACATATTCAGAGAGCTTCACGGACGTGGTCCAACACTCTTTACCGGTGGCATAGTTAATCTTTTCTATGCTATCTATGTAACAGGCATTGCGGTAATGCTTGCTCAGGTTGGTAAGACATTCCATCTGGGAGTGGCGGCACAGGCGCGGCTTTTCCCGGCGAGCTTTGGAGGCTTGGTAGCTGGGGTGTTGATCTGCGGGTATGTTTCGGACTGGATTGGCAAGAAGATAGTACTACTTGTGAGTATGGGGCTATTTATAACAGGAGCCATCCTGTTTAGTATGGCGCAGTCGTTCAATGGAATCCTTTTGAGCTCCGCAATTATAGGGGCTGGCAGCGGCTCCATGCAGTCGGTTTCAAACGCTCTACTTTCCAATATGTTTCCGGTGAGATCCAGTCAGGTACTTATGGTCATGCAGGTGATGTACGGATTGGGCTGCATTGGTGGACCTATTACCATGACCGCCCTGATTGCACATGGAGTTGGATGGCGGCAGCTTTATGTGGGACTTGCAGTTTGTGGAGGCTTGCTGTTTCTTCTGCAGGCTCTTCAAAAAGTTCCTGAACCTGCTAAAAACGGTGCGAAGAGAAAGCTGCTGCTTCCGTGGGAAAGCCTTCCTATGACACTTCTGTGTTTGGGAGGATTTTTCTGCTCGGGAGCTGAGGTAGGGTTTTGGGGTATGATTGGCAACTATATCCACTCCGCAACGAGTTTAACAGTTACCGGATTGGCTATAGCACTTTTCTGGGTAGGCATGACAGCAGGGAGATTGGTAACCAGTTTTCTCGTGCAGAAAATAAGCCTGTCAAAACTTCTAACAGCTCTTAGCTTGGCAACAGCACTATTTATGTTCATTGCATCCCGATTATCAAGTGAGATCACAATTCTGGCTGCCGTTCTGCTTGCTGGTTTTGCACTCAGTGGTACGTTTGGAATACTGCTCTCTCTGGGTGTGAAATTCTTTGCACAGGAAGCTGGGGCAGCCATTGGAATGGTAACTGCGTTAGCTTGTGCTGGCTCCGGCGTTACCCCATGGCTTGAAGGAGTTTTGAAAATTAGCAGCGGCTGGCATATTGCTCTCCTTGTGCCACCAGTGTGCGCTCTTCTTCTGGCAGTATCGGGAGTGATGCTACAGAGACAAAAACAACCAGTGGTACAATGAGGAGCATGGGACTGGATATTAGTAATCGAGCGGTGGGAGTCTCCCTCAGTGATGAGCTCAATATCCTTGCTACCCCTCTGAGGACGATAAAACGTGAGAAGGGGTATCGCAAGGTTATGGCAGAGATAAGAGACATTGTCAGGGAGCACCAGGTTGCTCAGATCATCGTTGGACTTCCTTTGCTTCCAGATGGTACAAAGGGAGATAGAGCACGTGAGTGTGAAGATTTTGTGAAACTGTTGCGAGGGTTTATTAGAATTCCTATACACTATCAGGATGAGCGATATACCACGGCGGAGGCGAAATCTATCCTGAATGAAATGGGCAGATCTGGCTCTGATGGTAAAGCCGATGTTGACTCGCTTGCAGCTACAATCATCCTTCAGGAATTTATTAATCAGGACAAAAAGACATCGCTCACATAGTACAAAATGAGCGAGAGTTTTCTCTGCACTTACATTTACGGAGTAATGGAACAGATATGCAATTAAAGGAGTCTATTATATTAGTTTCCTTTCATTACTATATGGTTGTGCGTACAGCAGGAGAAATAGTCCCTTGAGACGAGCTGATAAGCGAGGGATATCACTCTGCTGTCCGAATAAGATACTCTCTTCAATTACCCAGGTAGACATAGACGACCTTATCGCCAGATCTATTCGTGGAGTTATTTTAGATCTAGATAATACTCTGGTAGAATGGAAGCACGAAGAGGTACAGGAAGCTGTAATGCAATGGATTGAGAATGTTAAAAGCAGAGGGCTACAGCTCTGTATTCTTTCCAATTCATTACGGGGGCATCGGGTGTTCAGGCTGGCTGAGAAAATCGGGGTTACTGCAATTGGGCAGGCAAAAAAGCCGCTTCAGTCTGGTTTTCACCGAGCTATGAAAGCTTTAGGAACAACACCTGAGAACACAGTAATTATAGGTGATCAGATGTTTACCGACATTCTGGGGGGCAACAGACTGGGTATTCATACGATAATGGTTCATCCTATTCATAAGAGTGAGTTTATTTACACCAGATTTATAAGCAGACCACCTGAACGAATACTTTTGAAGTATTTCAAGAAATCAGGTCATGTCTAGAATAGCTCATGGTAAACCCGGTTTAGATGGAAAAACGAAGGTTCTGGGCGTTTTTGGATACCCTGTTGACCATAGTCTGTCTCCAGCAATGCATAACGCAGCTCTGAACTCACTGAATCTTAACTGTGTTTATCTGCCATTTATGGTTAGACCTGAAGATCTGGAAACTGCTTTAAAATCGCTCTCTTCGTTAAATCTTTTAGGTGTGAATCTCACGATTCCCCACAAAGAGACCGCTTTAAAGTTTATGGACTATCTGGATGATTCCGCTGTAGAAGTTGGCGCAGTGAATACGGTTAATCTGCATGAAGGACGTCTGACTGGCTATAATACAGATGGAACAGGTTTCTGGGCGCCACTTTCTGACATGCATTACTCTTGTGAGAATGCAGAAACTATTGTGCTGGGAGGCGGAGGTGCTGCGAGATCAGTGGCATTCAAGCTGGTCCGTGAAGGTGCAAAGGTAACACTCGTTAACCGCACTCTTCCCAGGGCCGAACAGCTTGCTTTGGAACTGCAGCAACACTATCCGGAGTGCTCCGTTCAGGTTTTAGGGTACGAAAACAGGCATCTTAAAGAGACCATTCAGCAGGCTTCTTTATTGGTGAATACCACGAAAGTGGGCATGTATCCTCACCATGAAAACAGCAGTCCGATAGAAATAGATTTTCTGACATCGAACCTTATCGTTTATGATCTGGTCTATAATCCTAGAGAGACATTTTTGTTGCAGGCTGCTCGTTCAAAAGGGTGTGTCACCCTTAATGGAGTGAAGATGCTGGTAATGCAGGGTGCTGCTGCATTTGAGATCTGGACAGGCTGCAGGCCAGATACGGAGGCAATGGAGCAGGCAATCCTACAGTGTTTGCCCTGACTGGGGCACAAAAAAACGAATAGGGTATTGCATAGAGGGCAATACTGTGTTATAATCGGACGCAAATAGGGAAGATGTGTTCCGCCTAAAATATTGACCTTCCCGAAATGAACCTGTGATTCACAATAAGTTGGAGAAAATGGCATGACACTTGCACCGCGCAGAAGTCTTGGAGATTGGCTTGTTGAAAAAGGATACGCATCCCTTCAACAGGTGGAAGAAGCAAAAAAAGTACAACAGAGTAATCATGGGGATCTCAGCACTATACTAATTAACATGGGCATTTCTGCTTCAGATGTATGTGAGGCTAAAGCCCAGGAGATTGGTATGCCATATGTGGATCTGGCGAAATTTGTACCTGAAGCCAGTGCAATAAATGTTGTTCCTGCACACGTAGCTAAATCCAATAATGCACTTCCAATCAAAAAAGATAATACTGTGCTGTACATTGCAGTTTCTGATTCCAACAATTTTGGTGCTGTAGACAACATCAGACTGGTTTCCAAATGTACTGTTAAACCAGTGCTTGCGGTAGCAGAACTCCTTGAGGAAGCACTCAACAAGGCATATGGCGGAGGCGTAAGTGTTGAGGGTGGAGCTGTTAAAACTGGCATGAACCCTCTGAAAGCTGGTGGCGCCGCCCCTGCTGGCGAAGACGACACCGATGCCAAATCTGCCATGAACGCGGCAATTGCATCCTACGGGGCACGAGGAGATGCAGCCAAATCCACCGATGAAGATGCGGAATTGAAAGCAATGGTGGATGAAGCTCCTATAGTTCGTCTTGCCAATACAATTCTTCAGCAGGCCATAAAAGAGCGTGCCTCCGATATCCACATTGAGCCTGACCGCACCAAGGTACGCATCCGATACAGGGTTGACGGCGTGCTCCATGAGGTGATGTCGATGCCAGGGTACATAAAGATGCCTCTGGTTGCTCGCTATAAAATCATGTCTGACATGAACATCGCTGAACGACGTGTGCCACAGGATGGACGCATCGCAACAAAATATCAGGGTAAAGAGTACGATCTGCGCTGTTCCTGCCTTCCAAGCCTCCATGGTGAGAAGGTCGTTATGAGAATTCTGGACAAGAACAGCGTTATGATCGGGTTGAGTAAACTCGGTTTCACTCCAGAAATGCAGGCTCAGCTTGAGGAACTTTCCTCACAGCCAAACGGAATGCTGCTTTCCACAGGGCCAACGGGACACGGTAAAACCACCACCCAGTATTCTCTGCTGAATAAGCTCAATACGGTTGACAAGAACATTCTAACAATTGAAGATCCCTGCGAGTATCAGTTAGGCGGTGTCACTCAAGTCCAGGTAAACAAGAAGGCAGGACTGAACTTCACCACAGCACTCCGTTCGTTCCTTCGCCAGGATCCTGATATTATCATGGTTGGTGAGATGAGAGACCTTGAAACTGCAGAGATTGCAATTGAGTCTGCTCTTACAGGTCACCTTGTGCTTTCCACCCTTCACACGAACGATGCTCCTTCAGCTACCATACGCTTAACAGATATGGGAATTGAACCGTTCCTTATCTCCGCAACGGTTGTGGGAATTCTTGCACAGAGACTTGGGCGTCGCATTTGTACCAACTGCAAAGAGTTCTATGAAGTGCCACAAATCGACCTCCGGAGGTTTGGCTTTAAAGTTACTGATCCCACACAGATGATCCAGCTGGCTCGTGGAAAAGGATGTGATCAGTGCCGTCAGACCGGCTATAGAGGACGTATTGGATTCTATGAGCTTTTGCAGATGAATGCTGAAATTGCCGAAATGGTTGTACGCCGTGCTCCATTAGGCGATCTGAAAGAGGCGGCAAAAGCAAACGGTATGACTGAACTTCGAGAAGATGGTCTTCAGAAGGTACTGGATGGGGTAACTACTCCTGAAGAAGTGAGAAGAACCGTGTTTACAGCAGGGTTCTAACTATTATCGTCCCGATTCGTTTCCATGATCTTAAAGTTTATGGTAGTGTGAATCGGGATAGATTTTTGTTTTATAGCTGTTATTAAAGGAAATTTCTGTCTGGAGTTAGTAACTATGTCAGATAATTCAAATCGCAATATTCCACCACCACAGGTGGTGCCACCACCACAGGTGGTGCCACCACCTATGGCAATGCCACCCCAAAACGGCATGCCTCCTGTTCAGGGACAAGGCGGTATGCCTCCTGCACAAAAACCCACATCACTGCAGGTTGCCTCTGCCAGACCTCTCCCTATTGATGACGCTCACATCGATGACTTGCTGAGAGCCATGGTAGATAAAGGGTCTTCGGACCTCCATGTAGCTGTTGGAATTCCACCTATTATTAGAGTAGATGGTGAACTTATACCTATTCCTTTTGAGAAAGTTCTGCCTCAAGATGCGCAGAGACTTATTTATGAAATTCTGACAGATGAGCAGATTCAGCGATTTGAGACAGAGCTGGAACTGGACTTTTCCTACCAGCTGGCTCGTATGGCAAGATTTAGGGTGAATGTTTTTAGAGATAAGGGAAACGTTGCGCTTGCCTTCAGGCAGATTCCCCAGAAGGTCCCTACCCTTAAAGAGCTTGGACTTCCTCCTGTGCTTGAAGAGCTGACTCAGCTTCCCCGAGGCCTGGTACTTGTTACCGGACCAACTGGTTCGGGAAAATCGACCACGCTGGCTGCAATGATCAACCAGATCAATACAGACTCAAGCCGTCATATTATTACCATCGAAGATCCTATTGAGTACCTCCATCAGCACAAGATGTCTGTTATCAACCAGCGTGAAGTTGGACTGGATACCAAGATGTTCAAGAATGCTCTTAGAGCAGCGCTTCGAGAAGATCCTGATGTTATACTCGTTGGAGAGATGCGAGACCTGGAAACCATTCAGATGGCAGTATCTGCTGCGGAAACTGGACACCTTGTGTTCGCTACCCTCCATACAAACTCGGCAGCCACATCGGTGGAAAGAATTGTTGACTCGTTCCCAGGAGATCAGCAGGGTCAGGTTAGATTACAGCTCTCAAATAACCTGCAGGCTATCCTCTGCCAGCAGCTTATTCCCCGTGCTAATCAGCCAGGTCGTGTTTGTGCGCTGGAGATTATGAAAGCAAGCTCTGCAATTCGTAACCTCATCAGAGAATCCAAAGCTCATCAGATCACTTCCATGATCCAGACAAGTGCAAATGTTGGAATGCAGACAATGGATCAGTGTCTTCGTGATTTGTACCTCAGAGGAACTATCTCCTTTGAAGAAGCAATGACACGTGCGATGAATGTTCCTGAGCTTGAGAAGATGATACGTACTTCCACTTCCCTGCCTCCAAGTGGTGCCACCCCAGGCGTGAGAGCGTAGGATTATGAATTGATGCTCTGATGAGGAGTTACTCCTCATCAGATCTTTTGCCGTAGGAGCAAATAAGATGCCAGTTTTTCAATATACAGT
Organism: bacterium; assembly: GCA_021805395.1. Lineage (GTDB taxonomy): Bacteria > Armatimonadota > Chthonomonadetes > Chthonomonadales > Chthonomonadaceae > JAJZFJ01. The sequence goes on along the minus strand of JAJZFJ010000120.1, from coordinate 37,110 downwards.
GAGTGATACTACTGGGAAAATATTAACCGGAACCACTGAAGCCGATAGTCAGGATGTGATAACCCGACGACTTCAGGAGCAGGGGTTCGCCGTTAAGAACATCCAGCAAGCCAAGAAGATGAAGAAGACCGATAACGGTCCCGTAGCTTTCGGGCGTGTGAAGCTGAAAGATATAGCCATCTTCTGCCGACAGTTTTCAACCATGATTGATGCTGGTGTCTCTCTCGTAAGATCCCTGGATGTTTTGGAAGAGCAGTGCCAGAATCCAATCCTCAAACGGGTCATCAAAGAGATACAGATTGAGGTTGAAGGTGGTTCCACACTCTCCAAAGCGATGGCTAAACATCCCAAAGTCTTCAGCCCTCTGTTTCTTGGATTGATCAGAGCGGGGGAAGTCGGAGGAGTTTTGGAGGAGGCCCTCCAAAGACTTTCATTCTTCCTTGAGAAAGACATGAAGCTGCGAAGCAAGATCAAGTCTGCCATGACCTATCCTGTCCTCGTTGTGATTGTTGCCCTTACAATTGTTCTTGGGCTGTGTACTTTTATCGTACCCAAGTTCGTTGCTCTGTTTAAGGATCTTGGTGTGAAACAGTTACCATGGTCCACCCAGATGCTGATGAACTTCAGTGACTTCATGAAGACTGAGTGGTATGTTGGAATTGGTATCATAGTCGCAATCTGGATATCAATTAAACTTATAGGCAAAACCCGTATTGGAAGACGCGTGATCGACAAGATTAAACTGCGTGTTCCTGTTTTCGGTCCCCTTGGCCATAAGGTTATTCTTGCTCGTTTCTCAAGAACACTAGGCACTCTGCTCTCCTCGGGTGTTCCCATTCTGCAAGCACTAGAGACCGTGGCTGGCACAGTCGGCAACGTGATTATGGGGGACGCAATCATGAGTGCTCATAACAGAATTCGTGAAGGAGACAGAATCAACGATCCACTAAAGAAGAGTGGGCGCTTCCCCCCAATGGTTGTTCACATGATCTCCATTGGAGAAGAGTCTGGTGCACTCGACTCCATGCTGGCAAAGATCTCTGAATTCTATGAGGACGAAGTAGATTCACTTTTGTCATCTTTAACAGCGGCAATAGAGCCCATAATGATTGTTATCCTTGGTGTGATTGTAGGTTTTATTGTTATTTCACTCTTCATGCCTCTCATTGCAGTGATTGCAAACCTGAGTGGTGGAGGTGGGTAAATAGAATCTCATACGACTGCGTTCTGGTACTGGCTATCTATCTGCTTTCTGTTTGGCATTACGATAGGAAGCTTCCTGAACGCAGTCATCTACAGATTATCCCAAAGCCCGCAGCTGTCTCTGCTGGAACCGAAGACTTCCATATGCCCAAACTGCAGACACGCACTAGGACCAATGGATCTTGTACCCGTTTTCAGTTTCCTGCTGCTGGGCAGGAAGTGCAGATACTGTAAGCAACCAATCTCCTGGAGATACGCTGGAGTTGAGTTGCTTACAGGTGTGATATTTGCAGTACTCTACTGGAGGTATCCTCCACCTGCACATACAATTCTGCTCATCGCTTTATGTGCATTTGTGGCAACACTGATACCGGTATTTTTCATTGATTTAGCCACATTCACCATACCGGACTCACTGAATATCCTGCTATTCGTTATTCCTGTGGTCTTGAACATAGATTTATCGATAAGGTATGGTCATGGTTACAGGCTTCTGGATGGATGGCTGCCTGAGAGCATAGTGGGTGGATTGGCGGGAGCTTTGATATTCGGCTTCGTTCGCATAGCAGGATGGCTTTGGAAAGGTGTGGAAGCAATGGGGTTGGGGGATGTGCTTCTGGGAAGAGGGATGGGAGCGATGCTCTCGTTAATTACCCCAGCCTCTGACAACCCCCTCAGACTGCTGTTTGTCTGGGTGCTCTTCTCATGCCTGTCTGGAATTGTGATTGGCCCGCTGCTAATCTGGATTCGCACCAAGCAGCACAGTGTTCCAGATAAGCCAACTGAGCATGTTCTTGAATCTGACACTTTTGAACGAGAGGGAAAACTGTCTAACCAGATTGGTGATGTTCTATGGTGTCTCTTGATGGGCGATATTGTAGTGTACTTACGGTATCACCTTACTAAACAGAATCACACTGTTCAGGCTTCAAATGAGGATGCAGACTGGGTACCATTGCCATCAGCTATTCCGTTTGGACCGTTTCTCGTGGTTGGCTTTCTTGCTGCAATTTTCTGGGGAGAACAGCTCACAAGGATGTATCTCTCCTACGCTCTAAAAGGCTGAGCTGGAATTGTTTCTGGACTACCAGGTTAGAGTATGAACTCAGGGTAATTGGAACAGCTTTGCGTACCAGTACGTCAAACATGCGGTGCAGGAAAATTGATCTGCACAGGAGCATAGATCTATGTACGATCTGATTAAACAAAATAACATCAAGCATAAACGAGAAGGCTTTACATTAATTGAACTTCTTGTGGTGATAGCCATTATAGCTATTTTAGCTGCAATTCTGTTCCCTGCCTTTTCTGCTGCACGTGAGAAAGGAAGGCAGACAAGCTGTATGTCTAATCTCCATGATCTCTACACTGCTACGCAGCTATTTTATCAGGATAACCACACGTATCCCGCCGTGCTTGATCAGTGGGTGGGCATAAACTATATGAATGTGGATACTAACTGCAATACACCGGGAACTACACATTTTTATCAGCCACTGTTCACATCAAAAGAGTTGAAGAGTGTGAATGAATTTCACTGTCCTGATAACCCTCAAAATAATCAGAATGCTGCAGCAGTAACAGCTGTCTATCCAGCCACTGTTCCACTTTCAACCAAATTCGGATCAGTAGGTTATCTGGATACCCCAGTTATGCAGCATGCCGCTGGACCCAATGTTACTCTGCCAAATACTGCTGCCCAGTTTTCACCTTTCGATTCCTATGATATTGGTCCTCAACTGGATTCCAACGGTAACGAAGTAACTTCCAATGGCGGTCCGGTATATGAACTCCATTACAGTCTGGACTGGACCGGAACAACCGGGCCCGGGGACAACACCAACCAGTTAAAGTATGGCTCACTTGCTCCACCGGATCATACAGTGATTACATGGTGTACCTATCATCAGGCTACAAACCATGCCGGCGTAATTCCTGTAGTACTTTTAAGTGGCACCGTGAAGGTAATTGATGCTAAAACGTTTATCAGCAAGGGTCCCCTCACCATTTTTGGACCATAGATTTGCCGGGAGGCACTTTTCACAGCATGAAAAATCGATATCATTACAACTCAAGATACTCAGCCAGGAAAGCTTTCACTCTCATTGAACTCCTCGTAGTGATAGCCATCATAGCCATACTAAGTGCAATCCTCTTTCCTGCATTCAGTGCAGTGAAAGAACAGGGACGCCAGTCTGATACTATGTCCAGCCTCCATGCCATGTATGAAGGTGCCCGGATGTATAAAGAGGATAACGGTCAGTTTCCATCTGCGCTGTTTGGTTATGCGGAAGTTCCATCTCCCAATGCCGGGATACCAGGCAATGCTCCGGCTATGCCTGCTCTGCTGAGTGATACTGCAAATCCGTCTAATGGAGCGTATACGGTTACTACTCCAATGACCAGCGCTACTGAGGATTTCTCATCAGTAACTGCAGGCATTCTTCCCTACCTGTATCCACATCAGGATAAAAACATAGCGGATTATCTTTGCACAGACAGCACTGTTACCAATCCGTATCAGGTCACACCAGCATACTATCCGTTATCACTCACGGGTGGAACTCCCGTTATGGTAACCTGGGTTGCAAGTTCGCCTACCACACCTTGTGCAACATTTGGAGATGTGGATCTGCCGGTGCGTCAACTATCTGGTAATACCACCAATCCCACAGCATACGTCGGTCAGCCGAAACTGTTCTACGCCCAGGATGCTATGGATATCGGACCTATGCTGAATAGCTCAGGGAAACAGATGACAGACAGCAAAGGCAATCCAATGTATGAGCTGCACTATGCAACTGACTGGACTCACATGCGCTACAACCAGGTGGATGCCTGCGATGAGTTTGCAGAGAACGGTGCACCTCCTGCTCTCAATAGCGCACTTAATGGCACACCCATCACTGAGCAGCTTAAATATCAGAACCCGCCTGCCGACAATACCGTCCTGACATGGGTGACAAACCATGTCTCAGTTGCTGGATCCAACAACGTGATTATTCTGTTGCTGGATGGCACTGCACGCAAGATATCCTATACACAGGCTTCCCAGGAATTACCACTTAACTATCATTAAAGTCACGATTCTTTTACTCAAGATACAATCTGAACACCAGTGTCAGCTTGTATCTTTTGTATGAAGATGACCTGGTTGAAAAGCGGGTTGCATGTGGAATGAGTACGTTTTCAAGGAACACCTTCTCATCCGAAGGCGTCCTACATCTGAATAGAAAAGCTAAGATTGATTTGCAGGGAGATAGAGATATACCATGAAAGAAAGAGTTCAGAGTGGAATGAGAATACGGCAAATGCGAAATGGCTCTGCCCGTGGATTCTCCCTCATTGAGGTTCTTGTTACAATGACCATTCTGGTCATTGGTATCCTTGCTGTTGCTCGTATCTTTCCATACGGATTTCTATCCATCCAGCAGACACAAGACATTAATCTGGCAAGATCTGCCGCTTCCAACCAGCTTGCAGAGATTCCGGTTGCTTACAACTCAATTACAGCGGGTCTTCCAGATTCACAGGGCAATCTCGTTCAGATCAATAATATTAACCCCGATAACCTTGTTGCAGGCACGGTAAATGAGTTGAATGCAATTGAGACCGCATACAATTTTGCTCTCCCAGCTAACTATCCGCTCTACTCATTTTCCGATGTTAACCAACTGCGTTATGTACATGGAGAGCAGTTCACAGTTCCATCCGCAAATCCTGCGCTTCACACTCTTTCCCTTGGCCCGGTTTATAACGTATTTCACACCGATGCCAATGGTAATCCTGCATGCAGCCTGAGCGTTCACTCTCTGCCACTTTTAACAATGCCAGAGACTTCAACGCCAACACCAGGAAATCCTGAGCCACAGCCAAATGTGCCGAATGCACAGAGCTATGCAATAGATTATGCAAACAGTGCAATAGCATTTTATCCCGAATCGCCACTCACTGGGTCACCCACTCTGAACAGGACCTTCCTGATTACTTATCAGGGATATCCCGCTAACAGCATCAGTCCTGTTACCTATACCATCAGTATTGTAGTTCCAGATGTAGCACAGGGATCAGCAGCGTTCTGGCAGCCAATATTCGGTTCAAACACTACTGTACTAAGTCCAGCCGGAGTTTCAGTCAACCAGCTGCCAACCATCATTCCTGGCTCTGAACAGGTAACCATTCAGTATCAACTGGTAGGGTCGGGTCCAACAACTACCCCTGTATTTCAATCGGGTTACCCATACCAGTATGCTGTCTACTCACCTCAAGAGACCGGGAATGCGAATATAGGAACTATCATATTTAATCCTCTTTCGCATGGTCAGACAGTAGCAGTCGATTATCTTACCTATGATAATCATATCATCAGGGATAACCGAACAATGCCAGATGTTGCTCCATACAACATTCAGCTCTCATTTCCAAACGTTCTTATTCAGGGCGACATCCGGGCAGACCAGTCACTTTATGATGGCTTGTATCATGATATTCCCGGTGATACTACACGGGATGAAGCAGACGTTGTTATTATAAACAGAGAGACCGGTTTACCGATTTTCTATGTTGCCGGAACCACTATCTATCTTTACAATCTGGCTAACCCGTACAACACAGGTCAGGATGCTACAGTCGGTGTGCTGGATCCTAAAAGGGGAATTCTGGAATTTGCAGCATCTGGAGTTGAGGCAGTCAATGCTCTTGGACATAATGAGCAGGGCTTACCACTTCGCATTCTGTACAGGGCTGCAAAGGGCTGGGGTGAACAGATACAGCAGGCAGCCCAGACGTACACACCCCTGAGCGCAGTTGGCGTAAACGGACTACCTCCAACAGACTGTTACATCGGTGGCGGTCTTTCAGGCGGGATACCAACCAGAATATACTTCTCTCAATCGGAGGAGGGGAAAACCGTCACCCTTTCCAATGTGTACTACACTACAGCACAAACAGTGAGTACTAATCCTTCAACATACGGATTGGCATCATCGCTCACCCTGCAGATTGGTAGTCTGACTGATTCGGTTAATGGAGCCCAGCTGGTTTATGCGGATATCACAGATGCTATCCCTGCAGCTACCAGCCTCACATCAGTCGTCAATGGTCTTGCAGTTGGATCTGTTCAGGGCGAATCCCTGAAGTCCAGAGTAGTGTGGCACAACAACACGTTACAGAATGGGAACTACACGTGGCATAAAGTGGATGCAGACGGAATGCTTCCTATTGTAGGGAACACCGCTACGCAGTCTCCGATAGTTTCAGGGATTAACAACTGAGATGAGAGAGTTTCAATGGAGGAGCAGTCATAAAATGACTTCCAGAAAATCCAGTTATCAAAATAGAAGTAAGGGTTTCACCCTTGTTGAGATGCTAGTTGTTATTGCTCTCTCATCGGTTCTATTCGTGCTTGTGCTAAAACCACTTACCGACAGTTTTAACCTTGTAACACGTGCAGGGTCACAGATAGAGAGTCAAGCTGCAGCAAGAGATACACTCACAGAGATTACATCTGATCTTTCCAACGCTGCACTGGTATATGATAACAGTAGTACTTCTGCAGAAGTGAATCTTTGGATCTACGATCAGTCCGGAAACCCTGCATTAACTACGCTGCCCTATGCAAAGATTGATATTGTGTCTCCTGCTCATCTGCTTGACCAGACAGGCAATTCACAGAGTATTGATCCCACTACAGGAATGCCCATCTATCCTGCAGGTCAAAACCAGGTGTCAACACCTGTAGCACCTGGCAGAGTTATAACCCGCTATTTTATTGGCTTGATCGATAACCAGTCAGGAGCTGATACCACAGCCAACAAACAAACTGGCATGCCAGTTAACGGATCTGGTGGATATAATGGATACAACAATGCTCTGGCTATACCAAACGGGTCAGATAATCGCACCACTCTCTACAAAGCTGTATTCACATCCAGCATTCCAGGAGGAAACGGCGGGTTTATTCCTAACCTGGACCTGTTCCATACAGTGAATGCTGCCGGAGTTGTGACAGATACAGAGCAGGGCAGCATGGTACTGAATGATCCCAACTTTTTCTATGACGACAGCCTCGCTGGCCCGTCCAACGACCCTTCCCATAAACAGGGTGATCCATTCTGGGGGCTTCCTGGCTGGCAGAGAGTTGCGCAAAAATATGGAATGCCAACCACAACTGTATACCGCTGGGAGAACTGGGCTGCAATCTCCGCATCTCTCATGGAGACCGCAAAGTCTGATGCCGTTGCTGCAAACAGAAATGATGATGGTTCGCTTCAGTACTGTTCCGTGACTAATGTGTATGGAGTTAACGACACCGCAGTTCCAACCATTCACCCGCTCATTTCGTTTAACCCACATGCTGTGGTGGATGAAGCTGCACAGCCAAATGCCACATCTGCATCTGGCGATGAGGTAGCATCGGTTGCACCCGCACTATTCACAACCAAATATGGAGCATGGTCTCTGAACTATACCGTGGAAGTGTTTCGCGCCAATACCATAAATGGCGGTGCCGATGATGCACTTGCCAATCCTGGTGGCTACTATCAGTACTACACAGATGCAGCAGGTGCGAACCACATAGTTTTGCAAAATCCAGTTGCTCCTGCTGTGCCATCCACCCTGCCGGATGTAGGGCCAGATGTGACTGCTAACGGACTATTTAACATTGCGCAGCTGCCAAAAGTTCAGATTGCATTTACACCTGATCCATCAACTGGCGAAGTAAACTTTGCGTTCCCTCAATGGGCTACGCTGGGCGAAGTTGGCGCGAGACAGATGTATGTCCCATCAGCGGTAAATAGCAATCTCACAAGCTCAATAGGATCACGTTACCTACTGCTAAATCAACTGCCTCAAACCAGTTACAGCGTTGGTCCATTTTCATCTGGCGGCTCGCAAACCACTGAGACTTTGAATAACTATCCTGGAATGTCGGCACTTGCGCTTCCTTCAGCTTCCGTATCCATTGTGCCTGGAAGTGAACGTGTGTATGGTCCAGATCAGGTGGCAGGATCACATTACGGACATCTCACACTCTACACGAGAGTTCCTTCGTTAACTGGTGTAATTGGTCCCAACGAATACAGGATCAACTATACCAATCTGCCAGGATTTAATCCATCCGCTCCCGATCCGAGACTGGAGGCTGGTTATGTGGAATTTGATAGTCAGAACGATACACCTGACCTTCAAAATCTGAATGCCAGCCCAACGAACCCACTTTATGCTGCTAACAGCCTGCCAACCTGGAAATTCGACTCTGGGTCCGGTACCTATATGTTTTCAGATCCTGTGGAGATATCTTATCAGTTTCAAACGAACCTTCAGACCGATGCAGTTCAGGTTTCTTACGCAACTCAGAACAGAATGACTGTGAGTATTGATGCAAGGATTTATGATCCGACATCCACCCTTCCTGAACAGTCTAATCTGGTGCAGTCGGTGGTTCTTACCAATATGCAGCGGTAGCACACTGCGTGCAAGTTTGGATATCTTCAGATTAGAACCATACCAAAACCATATTTGAATCTGAATAGACTATTGTTGCGGATGGGTGGAACCAGCAGGTAAGCAAGTTAAGTCTAACATGCAACTACCATTTAGCTCACTGCAGAATAGCATAATGTATTTAGTGGAGCATTGTGCTCCAACGAGGGGAAACAGAGTGAAAAACGCACCAAATATGATGCTATGGAGCACGAAAACAAGAGCAGCACAACGTGGACAGACACTGATTGTTGCCCTCCTTGTGCTGTTTGCTCTCCTGTTTTTGGGAGGAGTATTCGTAACACGTATTGCAAGAAACCTGGTGCAGTCTGGTCAGAGTCAAAAATCCAGTGAATCAAATGTGCTTGCCAAAGCAGGACTGGACTACTGCAACCAGCAGCTGGACAGCTCTCCCCAAGGTGCTGACTGGCGTCCTACTCCCACACCTCCCACCAACACACAGGATCCCGATTTCTACTGGCTCGTGAGGGGCTTCTCACGTATCCAGATGAATGGAGGACGAGCACTTGTTCGCGTTGCATACGACCCAACACCAGATAATACATATCTTTCTGACCTAGTAATTGAATCTGTTGGACGTCCCGGTGCTTTGCCCAATCCTCCAGGAAGTGATCCTACGGTTTTTGTTTCTAATGGTAACTCTCCCAGAATGCGCACAGAGCTTACTGGTGTGAAACAGATTGGTATTACAGACTATGCACTCTATGTCACTGGCCTGAACAGGCGGACAGTACCAAACTTTGTGGGCACACCGTCTATAGGCGTGAATGTCGCTACAGTCCTGGGAAACCCCATGCTGGGTTTCACACAGTATGCTGGCGGGGTTAATTCAACCACCGGAAACTCTCTCTATGGGTATCCAATGTATGTAAATGGTGACCTTACACTTGGCGGAGATACATATCTGTATGAAAGTCATTTGGGCGGAAATACAGATTTCAATCAGGAGAGCATAGAGGTAAACGGTCTCATTAATCTTGCTCCAGATCGTCAGGAGAGCGCCTACACCACACTACCAGATAATGCACTGCCTGCATACCTGAACGAAGAGATAGATGTAGCCCCTACGCTGACCAATACAAATGGTATCGAAGGCGGAGCGATTGTGGCATCTAATGGAACCATAGGCGGAGGCATCACTCTGGGTTTCAACAGCTTCCTGGGAACTGTGAGAGATGCAAGCGGTCAACCTGACGTAAACGGGCTAACCCGTTCAGTACCTAGGCTGGATCCTCCACGTCTGGATGCAGTGGATGGTGCGGGCATTTTGAGGTATCGAGCTCTAACCCGTGATTCTGGCTTCTTTTATACAGACGCCAATGGTGTTCAGAGAAACACTGGCGAGTATGGATATGGAACAGGCATCTATGTCAACAATCCTCTTGATTTACAACAGGAGACATCCGTAAAGGGGGTGAATGGTGGATATTCAGAGCGAGCGGACTGGCTTAATCCTCAGGCACATTACGCAACCAGCGTAAACGGCAGAAGCTATGGATGGGATGGTCCGTTCTACAATGCACCTGGCGTACGCATTCTCCTGCTGGGAAATGCTATTCAGCTTACAAGGGATGATGGCAGACAGTTTGTGCTTCCAGATGGCAGCACAAGCAATACTCTTACCATTCCTTTAAGGGATTCGGTTCGTGAGGCTACACAGCTCTCCAACGGAATTTTTCTCACTCCACTGAATCATAATGGAGATGATCCGGCAACGAGAAAACTGCTGGGAATTACATCTCCATACGGAGATCCGAACTCATACGGTGTGAATCTCGTGATTTTCGCCGAGGGGAATGTGAAGGTAAGCGGAGTGTATGGCGCTATTAGTGGTGGCAGCAATGGAGAGATGAGCCGAGTGCACCTCACCATTGTTTCTGGCGGCACCGCATACATCGATGGCAACATTGTGAGTGGAGATGGCTATCTGAATGGTTCAGGTGCACCTGTTCTGGAACACAACTCAACATGCGCCATTATGGCTAAAGATTATGTGACAGTGAATACCACCAAGTTTATGAGACCTGAATCCGCCAATGTATGGGCATCCGAGAACCAGGATGAGAATCCTCCATTCTACACAGAACTGGGACAGTCTGGTACAGATACCTACGACACTTCGTTCTCTTCAGGAGTTCCTTATGCGAACTATACTGTTGGTGGAAATGCATCTCCGTTCTTTATGATGGTACGCCAGTCAACCGCATCACTGGGTGTGGCACCACTTAATCTGTTCTACAATCCAGCAACTGTAAATATCCCGTACACGTTTCCATTCGAACCACAGGCTGCAACACCATCTACCGAGTATGATGAGACCTCTACAGAGATGCTGGGTCTGCCGATGTTAGGTTCAACTATAAACCAGTCTCTGGCGAATACCCTGCCTGGCTACTCCAACGATTTCCGTTTCCAGTTTGATAGAGCAGCCCAGAACGTGTCTCAAAATGGAACAACACAACTGTCCGATTACCGCCTTGGTGCTGCTGCCATGGTTCCGCTGGATATCAGGGTTGAAGCGTCTATCTATGCTCAAAACCGCTCGTTCTTTGTAATTCCGGGATACTCTTTCAATCCGGATGCACGGGATACACGTGCGCAGTACCAGGTGGATGGCAATATCCGTATCTCGTATAACTCACAGGATATTGCTGATGCAAACCAGGATGCTGCCAACACCGGTGCTACACCAAGTGTACATCGTGAGGCTGAAGATGTGTTTCCGTTCTATAATGAGCCCAACGATATCCGCATAACCCTATTCGGTTCTATCGCTGAGAACTACACAGCCTCTGAAGCCGATCAGGCTGCATGGATGCGAAGATGGGGCTATATTCCTGCGTACTACGGATCCACAGAGTATTACAAGAATACGGCGGCACGTGTACAGGTGCCAGATATGCATCTTTTAAACCAGGATCCTACTTCGCTTCTGCCAGGCGAAGATACTACTCTGGACTACAGGACACCTATTGAACAGCAGGAATCTGGACTGCCTTCCAATGTACTAAACGCCCAGACATTCCCAATTACAAACGGAATCCGGTATGAGTATAATCCGCAGCTGGCAATGCCCTATGTGAACCCTACATCAACTGCGCTAATTAACCTGAACAGTTTGCTGGTTAGGCAGCAGAACGCGCTGAGATGCAATGTGTATACATTCACCATTCCCGGCTCCACTGAAAGCTACACAATAGAGCAGATGCTGCCAGCTGTACCAGACATGCCAGTATGCCCTAACCTGCTGTATGGCGGGGTGAGTGGAGTGCAGATTGGCTCGCTGATTGATGATACGGACCAGTATCAATGAGGATTGAAATGAACATGAGAAGATTTCACAAGATGATAGATGAATCCTCATGGATGGTCAGACATGCGAGTGTATTATTTGATGTGCAGAACAGGAATAAAGTGAGATCTGCAGACTTGCGGAGGACGCAAACAAGATGAGAAGCTTGAAAAGAATACTATCTGAATCAGGAAGAGCAGCTGCAGTTGCAGCTCTCTCAATTGTAATACCTGCTGCATCCTCAGCAAGTTCAGTGCAGTACAGCGGCACATCGCGAGTGATTAATGCCTGTGTGCTGGTCTCAAATGCTGCCTCCATAGCGATAGGTACATCTCCTAATCAAACGATAGTACAGAATAATCCGGTTCCCTATCTCTTCTATGCACTGAATCTCAGTACATCCTATAAACCTGCAGGCTGGCAGTTCACTAATACTCTCGCTCCATCGGTAATTACGCAGCCTATTTATAACCGATGGGCGGCACGAGAGACCGCCTATGGGACGACAGATCCAGCATTTCAGAGTGGAACTGCCCAGGCTCTGTCCTTTCAGGTTGGTCTTCCACTCACACAAAATATGGGTGCCTACTGGGAAGAAAATCTAGACACCATCAGCCAGCAAAGTTTAGATCAGTACAATGTGGTCTTTATGCCTTTAATTGGTGGCAGGTTTTCCAGCAGTAATCCATTTGACCTGGACGAGAATGAGAGACAAAAACTTGCTCAATATGTAGCGTCCGGCGGAAACTTGTGGGTTGAAGATGAGGTAATCAATGCCAGCTCTTCCGATGGCAGCAACTTCATCGTTCCCTTTACAGCTCCCACTGCTGCGTTTGCAGCTCCACTGAATGTGGTGAATCAACTGCATCCAATACTGAACACACCAGATGCACTGAGCACAAATGATGTTAATGCGATAATTCCAAGTACACCGTATTCAGGACAGGCTCTTGTAGCACCAGGTGGAGGATTCGTGGATCCAGCATCCATGGAGCCAGTTTTTTCTGATGCCAATCCAAATGCACTGCTCTATGCAGGGACTTATGGAAATGGTCAAATAGTTTTGAGTGGTCTGTCCATTGGAGAAACCGTTTCCGACAGTCTGGGAGGTTTCAAGGTTGAAGCAGCCAACGGTACAGGAAACAACGGTGCAGTGAGTGGAAGCAGCACAATTAATACACCTTCTGTGGATCTCAAGCTGGCTTACAATATTGTGGGATGGAGTAATGCCGGCAACGGTAACTCTTCCGCAGTTGAAAACGATACACCTACAACCCTGGGGCTAGCCTGGGACAGTGTTCCCACAACTTTTGCTGGCCTCGGTAGTGGCGCAGCTATCAGCAACAATCTCGTTTATGGTGTGGATGGTAACAATATTCTCCACGCATACAACACTACTCCTGGAACAAGCCTTGGTGGTTACTCGCTGTATAACGACAACGGCTTGCAGGATTACAGCATTGGTTACCCATACGATCAGATATGGCAAACATCGCTAGGCTCCGGTGCGTGGGGTACGCCAGTAGTATCCAATTTCTTCCTTCCTTCAACGGGTCAGACACAGAGCCTCGTCTCCGTTACCTCGGAGAATGGAACCACCACTGTTTTTCAGGGAACAGGGCGAACTAATGGTGCATTAAACAGCGCATCATCGCCAATATTTTCAGTTACTACAGGTAATGCTTCCGGTACTGATAACTTTTTGAATCCTAACGCTTCCACCAATGCTCTTCCTGGACCGGGTGCAGCTTACCAGGATGGGATACTCTTCTGCCCTGTCTATTCTAACGGATGGAGAGTCGATGCCATCAACCTTCCTGCGTCCGAACAGTCTGGCTCCGCAGTAAGCGCATTTGGAACCTCCGGTTCACCAATTGCGCCCTCAGTAGGAACCTCCACTACACTCCCAGGAGATATCTCTCTTACCGGACCATTGTCTGTGGATATGACGACCAATTCAGCAACGGGAGCACTTGATGAGGTGGTATGTCTGCCATATCAGACGGATAACAGTACTACTTCTGGTGGAGTGGACATCATGCGGTTTCGAACATATGGCGAACCGCTTATTGCTAACACAACTGGAACAGCTTCGGTTGCTGGCGACATTCTCTACCAGCCAGGTCTGGACCGGAGCCTTGCTCCATGGTTTGACAATACAGCGGGTAATCAATCCCTTCTTCCAGTGATTCACATCTCCCAGCTAGATGCTAATGGTGTGGTGACCGGCGTGACAACCTACTCTGTTGGAAATTATGGCGGCATTCAGTTCTTTGATGGATTGAACAAGCCTCCATACTACCCAACCAATATACCCTCGCTACCAGGGCAGCACTATATGGAAGTAGATATTCCGCAAACTGACTTGGGAGTAGTGAATGCCGGCGGATCTATTGCTGTGACTGCAGATTACACTCTTGACTGGTCTGGAGACCAGATTAACGGTTACACTCCTAACAGTCAGGATATGCAGACGATAGTTGCAGGCAAGTATGGGATGTATAGCGGTAACTCTGGATCCTTATACCAGTCCATTTCCGGCGGTGTTGCAGTCGACTCAAATGGCAGCGCACTATTCGCAGCTGGCAGCAGTAATTTCGAGGGAAGGGTATACAGTATAATTCCTGGCAGTTCAGGTACGTTCGGCTCTATTGCACCGGACAGTACACGTCTGAACTGGATGTGGTCACCCACCGATGCAGCGACTGAAGGAACAATGAATGTGCTGCAGCGTTTGACATACGATAACGAGCCAGTGACAGCATTCAGACCAATCGGCAAACCAGCTGTGTTGAATGGAACCGCCTATGTTGTGGGGCAGGCGTCTATAAATGGCAGTATCCCGGCAACGGTTATACTTGCCCTCAATGATCAGTCCAGTGGAGTTGTCTCACTAAACCCACCGATACAGATCAGCAGCGGTTTTGGACAGCCACAGGTTAGTCTTACTGTTGAGCAGCCAGATCTGGTTGCTACTTCTGGCACGAACTCCATTTTACAGCCTAATGTAAACTATACAATCGTAACATCCACAGACAGTACTGGGATAACCTATGCATCGGCGATCGATTTTACTAATCTGCAGTCCCCTAACGGAGATGCATTGAACTCAGCGGAGCCGATTGATGTTGTGAATAACACTTCCGGACAGACAACCGTGTTAACCAACTCATCCGGTTATGGTCCTTTGGACAATCTGCAGTGGTATGCTGTTATTCCAACTGCCCAAACAACACTTGGAGAGCCTTTGCCTCTTCCCGGTCTACCTACTTCCGGACCGTCACTGTCGAACGGTAATCTCTATTACAGCTCACAGGATGCCATCATTTCACTTAATCTGGCAAATGCATTATCGGATAAAGGTGCCTATCATAAATCACTCTCCGGAGTTTTGCAACCAGATTATAGTGTAACCACGGTGATGAAACAGATAACCAGCAGTTTAAATCAGCCGGTGGTACAAACAATCATCTATCCACCCACAGTAGGTGAAAATATGGTGGTTGCAAACTCACCAGCTGGCATTGCAGCATTCAACAATACTCCCACGCTCATCGCAGATGGAAACCGGATTATGGAAGTGGATGCAAGCGGCAGTCCGTTATGGACAATGGATGCCTCAGATAGCTCCACCACAATTCCAACTGCCATTACCGGTGCTAATGCAGTCAATGAAGGGCAGCTTCAAAGCGTACCTTTCTCAGCACCATCCGCTGTGCACGAGACATCTCCCGGAGTGTTCACAGTAGCTGACAAGGGTAATAACCGTATAGTACAGGTGGATCAGGGTGGACATGCATTGATGGAGATCCACAGCTTTAGTGACGATATGCATATGTTAATACCAGGGGAACCTACCACACTTAGTTCTCCATCCGATGTGCAGGTCTATACGGATAATGAGCCAAGTACTACTTCGGTACTTTCATATATCAGCACAACCACAAATGTCACGTACACATATACAGGTCCCTACATTGCTACCCACTACATTATTGCGGATACAGGCAATCATCGTGCAATTGAGATTGTGGATGCCATGAACCCTATAACCGGGCTGCAGGTTCAGCTTACACCTTCTGTAAGTGGCGTGGCACCGGTTACAATGTACCACCAGGTGGTATTTACTACCAGATCTCTGCCAGATCAGAATGCACTGTGGAAATATCGAACTATTGAAGAGTTTGCAGATCCCCTGAATGCAAACACCATAGACATGGTTGCCGCAGTCGATAACCTGGGATACAGTACCAACACGTCTGCAGCAGCTCAGGCACAGGGCTTTGCCAGCCCAGCGAATCTCCAGGCACAAGCTGGGAAAGGTGCACTTCTATTTATTTCCCGTGCACCAGGCCAGAACGGCGCAACGCTGCAGGCTGCCACCACATTCAATGTGATGGGTGCTGATGGTACTACCATCGTGGGGCAGCAGCAAGTAGATGATCCCACAACATTCACCGAGTTCTATTATAGAGATCCAGCAACCGGTACAGCAGTTCTTCACTATCTAATGGCGGATGCTAACGGATGCTACGAGTTTAAAGTGGATCCTACTACTGGAGGACTTGATACAGTCTGGATGCTGACAAATACCGACTATGAGGATATGACAGGACATCCGTTACATGCACTCTCAATCCAGAGACTGCCGTCATCTGATTACTACACGGATGCTGGCGGAGTAACGCATTTCGCTCCTCACTATCTGATCACAAACGGATATCATGGTAGCGATGGAGTGTTTGAGTGGCAGAAAAACCTTGGTATAGCTTCCAGCAATGTAATTCTTGATGGACGAGTGACAGGTGAGGTTTTCGAGATAGCTTCTGCGCCTTACTACTCATCCACGACGTCCGTGGTGGATTCCGCAGGTGCAAGTACTGCGATGTATAATGGTTATCAGCAGATAGGTTATGCCGAATACATGCTGAATAGCGGGCTGTTAACGGCAAACCCTGTAGCAGCAGTGCTGCAGATGATTCCAAATCTGGTGTATCCTTCTGCCGCACAGGCTGGTCCAATCATTCGTACTTTAGGAAGTGCAGGAAACCCGACGACTGGAACCCTGGATGCTCCAGTGTACGCAATAAGAGGGTAATGCTGTTCAGGTGTTACTACTGTCTACTACACAGACTTAATAATTTAATAGTGATAGTTTAAGCTAAATCAAGACTATGAACTACCTGAAGCAAGCTACTGATGGAACAGGATTGAAGGTGAGTATCGTCGGAATATTGAAGACCAATATTGGTCACAATGTGATGAGAAGAGGAAAAGTAAGATGAAGCACAACCGTGCATTAGTCATAACCAGGACAGTGTTGAGTTTCTTAGTTCTGGCATGTGCCATATCCGCGCACGCACAAATTCTGTATACTGGCACCGACTGGACTCTGGATAGAGGTTCTGTTGCGGTAGATGCAAACTACAATGGTTTTGCAACCAGGCAGGGCTATAACAATTTTCTCAGCACCAGTAATGATCCTCAGCACTCTGTACAGCGCTGGGTGTGGCCCGCAACAGCAGATCTTCAGGCTGCCACTGGCTCTGTGGCCGGACAGTACAATCTCACGACAGATAACTACAACCCTCAAGATCCGCCAGCACAAAAAGCCACCGAATCCAATGGCCAGCAGTCGGCGAACGCTATTGCGCAGTGGAATACAGGCATCTATTCAATTCCTGCGTATGCCGATCGCATTCCCTACGGCGGCTTTAGCTACATCACTGATCCAACTAATCCAAACTCATTCGATTATGGTGTCGCAACTCCCGTTCAGGTTCAAATTGACGATGGCAACGGAGTTCCTGTTACCACCAGTACGCTCGAGGCTCTTCCCTACGTAAGTTCAGATATCTATAATAATGTGAACAAGGCCCTGGATGCGGATGTTGCTAACACTGCTCAGTATACGATGGGCACTCCCACACTGCCAACTACTCTTGCCGCAGGGCAGTCGGTTCAGGTGAACTACGAAGTACAGATTTGGTCCCCTGGTGACGGCACTCTAACAACCTCTTCAACTGGTGCTACCACTCCGCACCCGAACATCCAGCATGCTTTTGTGCGTGTGAGCTGGAATGGCACAGTAAACGGAGCAAATATAGTAGAAGGCTCAGGTGCTGCTGGGACGGGTGGTGTGGATGATCCTGAGTACTCCCGTATATTTATGGTCGATCTCTCAGGTGGACCAGGATGGCGAACTGTGGGAGCCTATTCCAGCAGCGACAGCACATCCGTGAATCCTGCTCTGTTTCCCTATAACTCCGGCAGTCCTAATAATCAGGTCACAGTGACCCTGTACCGTGATACGCCAGATAATCCTTCAGATACCACGCAGTATGCAAATGCTCCGTTAATCACTGCTGATGCGGTTCAGTTTGTACCTGAGAGTGTTACAATCGTGGGTACTGGCACAACCACACCTGTTGCTGCTACTAACCTTGGGTTAATCTCTTCCATCGGACGCATTCTCGCACCTGTGACGGTAAGCAACCAGATCGCACCTCTTGGGGATTCTTCTAATGGACAGAACCTGATCTATCTTGCACGTGAAGAGACACTACCTTCCACAGCTGCAACCATTGTTAACCCCACGACCACTGATCTGACTCCTTCGACAGATATTACCGGTTCCAATACAGTGCCAGTCTTCTACTGTCTGAACAATATGGATGAGGTAACCACTACCACAGTCGGTGGAGTTACCACCCAGACCAATTATCCCTCGCAAGAATGGGTGAGGTGGCGCTTTGTTGCAACTCCCGATGCCGGAACCGGAACATGCATAGCATCGCCTACTCTTGCTAATGTGAGGACCAGAAAAGGTACTGTGGTACCGATGGTGTTCTTCGTGACAACGAATGGCAATGGCTCGCTTGGGCACATCTACGCGCTGGATCCAACTGGCGTTGAACCAGATGTCTATAACTATGTCAATGTTACAGAGCAATCAGGTAAGCCGCCACTTGCTTTTCCTCCGTCAGGAACTCTGGTAAACCATACCACAACCTGTTACTGGTGCTATCCATCTTACAGGCCGCTGACTGGCGGGGCTAATGAGCCGCCAAATGCTCCACTTAACTGGGAAGATCCAAACGTCTCTCTGCCTACCCAAACCGGTGCCTATTCACGCTTTGGACCAGCATACAGTTTTGGACCAGATCAGGTCTCTGGAAATTACTTTGATGGAGACATAGTTGCCACAGGAACACCCGGTACACCTTATATTGAAAGACAGGATACCCAGATAACTATGGGAGGTATGGCCTGGGCTCCAGTCATCATGAATGATCCGTCTAATCCAACTGGTCCTCAAATACTGGTGGTTGGTGCGCAGAATGGCACAGGCGGCAGGATATGGGCTTTCGATGCTGGCGGACGCGGCGACTTCACCGTTCCAACCGTTGGCACAGGGCCAGGTGTTGCCAGTACGACCAAGCCAATCTGGGGCACAACCCAGAGGTTATGGACATGGCCGCATTTTGGTGCTGATGCCTTTCATGCTCTGAATGCAGATACAGCCAATGGTTATACTCAGGCGTTTAATATTCCTGATGATGCTGCTCTGGGCGAGATCTCAGGGTCACTAACAGTTGATCCGAACTATAACACATCGGATGTTCCGATTATGTTTGGAACATCCAATGGAAGAGTGCATGCAATCTTCCCTGATCACGATTCAGGACTAAAGCTAGTCAACGGATTTGCCACCTATAACAACAGGCAGTACTGGGCATATCCTGCGGTTACAACGAATGGGCTAGGTGCAGGCATCTCTACCATATCAGTCTATACCTCTTCCAAAACTAATACCCGCTACCTGCTGTTCAACAGCGATGTACCAGATGGTTCAGGTGGACGCGTGTATGCAATCCCAGAATACACAGGCACATTAGGAACGACACCAGGTACGGTTACACCCTACTGGGTCTATCCACCTACGCCTAATCCACCATATCCTGACCCAAATAATCCTAACACAACTGCTGCTCTCGATCCTGGATTCGGACCAAGTGCTCCACTCGCTTTAACAACTGCCGCTCTTGGAACTACAGTCATCCCTTATGATATGGTGTATGTGGTTCAGAATGATGGAACGGTTGATGCAATTGAGGCAGATCCTGTGGGCGATGGCTCTACAGTGGCAAACCAGGCTCTATACTCGCAGAGTGGTGCATTCACAAGTGATACCATTGCCTCACCTACTGCTACACAGATAATTGGGCAGGCAAATAACCTGAACGGCACAGCGCTCTCCGGAGATAGCAGCACACCGTTGCCAGCCTTGGTATTCTCAGACAACAGTGGTGCCATAACAGCTGTAGGTTTAACAGCCATTCCCGATGGAAGCGGCGTAGCAGGTGCCACTCTTCTTCCTGAGCTCTGGCAGCTCACTGACTCTAGCACACAGAGGATTGATGAGACTGCTCTTGCCAACAACTATCTTTATAATGGTGATCTGGGTGGTCAGATGCGTGCCTATAGCGAAGGAACGGGTACCAATGGTCTTGGTTCAACAGTGCCTCCTTCAGAACTGCTCAACAACAGCCAGTATGTCTCCGTGGATCTACGGTCCGTCGACTACTATCAGCCACAGGACTGGACGAACTTCACGGGAGCGCCACAGGTTCCTGGTTTTACACAGACCCCTAACAGCGAAACTCCTGCAGCAAACACGGGAGGTACAAACCTGGGAGCTGTTCCGATTTCAAGCACATCAGGACTGCCGTTTAACGGTGTCCCAGCTGACTGGGGCGATACTCTCTATATTGCAGCTTGGGGTGTCTATCATGCAGAGCCTTCAACATCTGGACCAAACGGTGGAACCGTTGTTACTGGGGTTAATCCTCCTAATCTCAGCGTTACATTCACTATCATCCAGCCAGGATCAGCTCAGCGTACAACCGTAACAGTGCCTGCAGAAATCACAACACCACCGAATGCAGGATGGCCAGAGGATATTAAGGCAGCATCACTCACAGGAGGGTATGAGATAGCTGGCTGGGATGATAATACGGCAACATACGACCTTCTGAATAGTGGTACTTCGGCTAACACCAACGTGTTTCCATGGGTTGCAACATATCAGCTAACCATCAAACCAGATGCTGCACATCCCTATACTCCCGGCAGAGGCGGTGTTCGTGTGCTTGCACAGGCGACCATTAGTCAGGAAGTGAATATTCAGACTTCCACCAATTCAACGCGACAGAATGCAACCTATCGAAGCATCGTGCTGCGGGCAGGACAGCGTGATTATACGGGACTGACAGTGCCTGATGGTTCGGGAGGCTATACCACCAGTACGCCTAACAATCTTGGCCCAACTGGAAGGGGACGTCCACGTCCTATATTCATCACGAACCCACTTGGTCTGACAACTGCGGGAACTGACCCCGATGGTGCCACACCAGGTGTTAATGGAATTGCCGACAATACAGGCTTGAACATACCCAACACTGTGGGGTGGGCAGGCTCCGTAGATAATGGTGTTACCAGTCTTCAGGATCTGTTTGGAAATGGCTCGACTATCGGCTGGTTCCGTAATTTTAACACCAAAGCACTGCTGGCTCCGCTTGATATGACATCTGACGGAGGATCAGTACTATATCAGGGTGAAAATGCTTCAGGACAGCGAGTTCCAGCCCTGTATGCCATAGATCGCAGTGCATATTATATGGTTTCGGGTAACGCTCTGCAGTTCTCCGTACATGTTCCTTCATTCCAGTGGGCAGGTGGTCCCTCCTCTGTAATGAACCCGCTTCCATGGGAGCAGCTTCCAAATACCGGTTCCAATGGCAACGACACTATTGATTACCCGGCTATTCCTGGAAGTGATGTGATTGTAACCGACTCCGTGGGAACAAATGTAACTCAGAGTACCGGGGTACTGCTTCCCCCACGTGGCAATTCAACTGCTCCTAACAGCGTAACTCAAAGGATTATCGTTCCCACACCACTATCCTTCACTATCAATGTGCCGAAATATCAGCCGGCCACTGTAAATATGGGACCCGTGTCTCTTGGGACGAACTCATTTGGAGCATCATATACCGATGTTGCAGGAGTTGCTCTTGGCCAGGCAAATCCATTTATAGGACCGACGCTGACGTATGATAATGGAATACAGCCTACATCCATTGTTAAAGGAACATTCCCTGCACTGGGCTATGTGGCTGCGAACATCACCGTCTCGGTACAGCTTCCTGGACGCCCTGCAGCAGTACTTCCACCCACAGGCTTCCCTGCCTTTGGCAACCAGACAGCGACACGTACATTCACTTCGTCGATCTGCGTGTCTCCGTCCGTAAGATTGCAGGTAGCTCAGCAGACGATTGATTTCGGCAATGAACCTGCAGGAACTGGTTATTCAGATCCCGTTGGAGGTGGTCTGTTACGTTCTCCATTCCAGCCAAGCGGCGTTGGCGTTTACCAGAGCACACTGTCTCCATGGGATACAGCCACTGGTATCGGTCAGTTCTTCCAGCCTTTCACCCTAACAAGTGAAAGCAATATCAACCTCACTAACCTGAGGGTGACGAAACTGATCGGACCGGCTAATGCGAATGACTGGTCACTCACACCTAACTATGGGTCAGCTAACCCTCCTGCACTTCCACTAGCCTTCACAAGCAGCGAGGTAGACTCCTCAATCTCACCATGGCTGTTAGCTGTACCATTTGGCATACCTGGTTCCAATTCAATTGGGCCAGGTATTGGTAACCAGGGACTGGTTTCGTCTTTCGACCATGCGGCTGCATCCCATGCATTCACAAGTGCGGTGTCGCTGTATCCAATCAACAACACCAATATCCTGTCGGGTAATCCGCTTGGCATCACTGCTGACGCTCAGCCTTCCCCATGGCTCCATAAACCGCTGCCTGGGGACTCCGTTGGGACAACCGCTACGATCCCGGATGTACCACATGGCAACCCGAACAACACCATCACAACCACCACAGAGCTAGGTCTGCCTATTCCGTTTGGCACACCGGTCGGGACCTACACCACGAAGGCTGCCATATTCGAGGATGAGACACCTATTCAGTGGAGTACATGGCTTGCGGATATCAATGGAGCGCCAACAGGTGCTGTGAACAACGATGGAATTCTGAACACTACAGACATTACAAATGCTCAGAATATCACTGATCCTACCGGTACCGTTCAGGGTGGAGTCCTCGAGCCTACTTCCAACTTCTTCACACTGAAAGTGAATGTGGTAGAAAATAGACTCACCAACTCCGTAACTCCAGGAAGCTTGAGTCAGATCGATCTTGTCAATCCACTCGCAGTTTTCACACAATCAAAAGTGAATCCAAGCTCGTTCAACACTCTGCCAGCTCTATACTTCAATGCAGGAGGGACTAACCAGGCATCTAATCCTGCTTCGCTCTTCTGCTACTGGACAAGTAACAGGCAGGCTTCTTCAGCTCTTGGACCTGAACAGACAGGGATTGACTTCAGTGCAATTGATGTGCCGTATAACACATCCACTCCAGACCCAATATTTGGAGATTCTCTATTCTCGAGACCCGGTTCTGGTGCTGGTGGACTGAACGCACAGTGGTGGTCGACACCTAATAACGTGTTTGACCCAGCAAATGTAACGCTTGCGGACAATCTGTTTCCAACAGCTGGTGATCTTGGATTACCTGGGGTAATGAATCCCAGCACTGTCCGCTACGGCAGCCCAACGATCGCTCAGGCAATTGATGTCTCTACTACTGGTGTTACAGCTCCCATAGGAACTGATCCGGATGCATATCTGATTACTCTGGGTGAGGCTGACAAGGCTATATCCACAGGTGAAAAGACCGACTCACGAATCATATATGAGCAGCTTAATAACGGGGTGCCAAATGGAACACCTGTTTCCTATCCAGACAGTGGACAGATGCCAAACTCAAGCGTCAGACCTTTGCTGCTGGAGTTTGCAGGAGCCAGTACACCTGGTGCATCTGCACAGGAGATGTTCTATCTGTTCTGGTCATCAGCAGAGGGTGGTCATACACGCATCTTCTATAACGCGAACACATACGGTTCAAATGGAACACAGCTCAATAGTGTAGGAGCATCAGTAGACCCAACTGGATGGGTGGTGTCTGACACTGCCGGTGATCCTCGCCTGGGCAATCAGGTCCTGCCTATGCCGGAAGCAGTTAGTGGAATGAGCAGTCCTTCTGCAATCTATCGCCACGTGTTAGTTCCAGATCCTTTCCAGTACAACGGTGCTACGCTCTATCCCTTCGATGCGATTGACGTCTACTTTAGCGGCAAGCTTCGTGGTCAGGGAGGTGTACGTATCTGGATGGTTCGATATGGTATCTACAGAGGTCAGAACCTACCAGGCGCTCCTGCGATGAAGATGGGTCAGCTGTTCATTCTGCCGCTGCCTCCAGTGACCGAAGAGATCGCAGAAAGACAGGGCGATACGAATACCTTCGTAACACGCGATGCCGAATGGTATACAGGTCCAGGGAATGGAACTGGAGCAAATAGCAGCAACCTGACAGGATCTACAACGGCTGGAATGATATATGTACAGATGCAGACACAGGATCCCACAACGCTGCAGTACTCGAATCCTGTGAATCTGAACGCGCCTGTGGGAAGTGTAACACCTTCCGCTGGAACTTATGATCCTGCATCCGGTGATCTATACTTCCCTGTAAACAGCACAGATCCTGCAACTGGGGCAATTGTTAACGGTACGTCTGGTAATCCAATCCTGCAGGGTGGAACCATGGTGGTAGATGCAAGTGCAGGGACAATCTCGTTCCCGAACATCCCACCAGCCGCTACAAGTCGATTACTGGTGAGCTATATTCCACAGCTGCGCTGCATTTCGGTTAGCCGATCAGACAGCAATCTGCTGGACCCGGCGCTCACGTCACTCACCTCTGGAATTCCAGCGGCGCTCGCACCTGCGCAATGGACGGATGCTACCGGTGACGCCTACATGCCATCGGTAACACTGGATACTAAACCGAACCCACGTGAGAATCTGAAGGCACCACAGGTGGTATTCGGCACTCAGCCAATGCCAGTAGACAGACTTTGGATACTCTACCGAAAATCCGATCCAGGTTCCAAAACAGGGCAGACTCTCTATGTGAAGGCTTTGCGCCCACTCGTAAGGCTTCCATATCCGGTCCAGCTTAACGGAACGGTTGGCAACGAACAGATAGTGAATGTTCAGATTAGTGTAGATCCCTCAGATCCTAACCAGTCTGCACTTGGTGATTATGAGGTGGATTGGGTGCGAGGTCGCATCTACTTCACATTGCAGGATCTCGGCAGGATAGTGGATGTGACATATACATCTACCAATGGCAAGTACTCATCACTGCAATACCGTGTGGCATGGGGTGATGAGATCAGTCTCAATCAGACGACAACTGGCAATCCTCCAGCCGACATCACCACCCAGGAGACTCTGGTACCAATGCAGACTCATACAAATGAGGGACAGGTTGCAGTGTTCCCGGATCCGTTACTAAACAGACTCTGGCTCTTCTGGTCCGGTACATCTGGAAATAGTACTGATTTGTATGAGGAGACCATTGCACCTCAGTTGTATCCAACTGTAACTGATCAGCACTAAACAACAGGCTGTAATCAGGGCATCGAGGCCAGAGTGTTACAAAAGCACTCTGGCCTCGTCGTATATTAGGGAGTGATAATTCGTGTTCATTACTTCGTAACAGAAGATACAAGACATTCGATTGAAATAACCTATAATTTACATATATGAATATCCATGCAATTCGGATGAGGTAAGAGGATTGGAGTAAGACGATGAACAAAACAGATCAGGCAGAGCTGGAGAGATGGATTGATATTATTACACAAAAAGCTGTAGATTTTGGACTGGATTTTTACCCTGCTCACTTCGAAGTTGTGCCGGATTATGTAATATATGAGTTAGGTAGTTACGGGCTGTCTGGACGTTTCTCACGCTGGGGATTGGGTAGGGCTTATCATCAGCAAAAGACCATGTATGAGTACGGGATGTCCAAGATCTATGAGATAGTGTTTAATTCGAATCCATGTCAGGCATTTCTGATGGATAGCAACTCAATGTTGTCTCATAAGTTTGTAGTTGCACATGTTCTTGGTCACAACGATTTTTTCAAGAACAACATCTATTTCGAACATACCGACCGTCAAATGATTGAAAAGGTACGATTGCATGCAAATCGGATCCGACGATATGAGGATGAATTTGGCAAAATGCAGGTGGAGAACTTCCTGGATGCTGTTCTCTCTATAGAGTATCATTTCGACACAGCAACCACTACCTCCTATCACCGCAAGCAGGTTAAGCCTGACGAGCCAGTGAAGGCACCTCCTCCACCAACGACTGAATTTGATGATTTATGGAATATCGTGGATGGACCACTAGTAAGAGATACTACCCCAAACGTTAAATTTCCGCAGGAGCCAGACAGGGACCTGTTAGGGTTTTTAAGAGATTATGCTCCTGAACTCACACGCTGGCAGCGCGATATTATTAACATGGTCCGTGAAGAGATGATCTACTTCATTCCTCAAATCAGAACCAAAATAATGAATGAAGGCTGGGCTTCCTACTGGCATGAGCGAATCATGACTGATCTTGATCTTACCCCTGAAGAGCATCTTGAATTCAGAAAGCTCCACTCCTCGGTGCTGTCACCTGGTTCAAAGATGTCTATTAATCCATACTATGTTGGTTACAACATTTTCCGTGATATCGAGCGCAGATGGAATGGTGAACCAGATACTGACCACCCTGAAACGGACTGGCTTGGTGACAAAAGGACCCGGCCTGATGCAAATGGTATGATGAAAATCTTCGATGTCCGTCGAGATGAAAACGACCTCTCTTTTCTACGAAAGTACCTCACCGAAGGACTAATCAATAGGCTTGATATGTTCACATACAGAAAAGATGTTGTGAACGGTGTGCAGGTTTGGGTGGTTGCTGATACAGACTGGCGCAATGTGCGAGATACTCTCCTGGAATCCATGACAAATATGGGCATGCCAATTATTGAAGTGGAAAATGGAGACTACAAGCGTCGTGGCGAACTGCTGCTGAATCATGCAAGTGATGGCAAACCTCTCGATACGGATTACACCCAGCGAACAATGCGTCATATCTACTCTTTGTGGCAGCGGCCCGTACATATACAAACTGAGCGAGAGGGGAAACCACTGTTACTAAGTTTTGATGGTGAAGAGTTCAATATGGACGAGGTTTGGACAGGTGAGTGACCGGTTAGATCACTTGCTTGAAACGAACAGGAAACAGATGAACTTCAATGCCTGCAATGGGTGTACATCCTGCAGCCTTCGCTGTGCGGATGATGTGCCTGCTACACTTTCGGAGTGGATTGCCATACAGACGCACATCTCATCGTTAACAGGTACAGAAAAGGCGACTCTCTCAAGTATCATTGCCCAGAATAAACAGATGGATTTAGGTGACGACGTGTATGTGGGTATGTGCAGATTTTTCGATATGAACTCCCATAGCTGCAGTATCTACAATGTACGACCCTTAATGTGCAGACTAATGGGTTATCTGGAATGGATGCCTTGCCCAATTGGTAAAGTAGTCGACACGCTGGATACCACATCAGCCCGTGCACTGCTTCGGGAGTATAGCAGTGTAGAGCGACGGACGCTTGCTGAGTGGGCGGATTCTTGCGACCTCCCTAGCGATGGTGGTTGCCAGGAACGTGCTGTTTACTTATGAATAGTTTGTGGTATCGCCAGCTTTTAACCTCCAGCCTTGCCGCACGCTACGCTTGCTAAGGGAGGGGTAAGAGTGCGGGTTGCGTTGCAACAGCGATTTCCCATTTAGTGGTAACGTTTCCCCATAGCAGGGAGCGTGCAGCCCCGTTTAGGCATTGCCGCAAACTTCGCTGCCCTGCCTTCGGCACCTCTCCCCGCGACTGACGTCGCGACCCCCGGAGGGGATGAATCCCCTCCCTGGGTCGACAGCACCCGCCTGCGCGGGTGGGCAGAGAGCGACCCATAGCGGCGAGGGATTTATTGCTTGGCATTGCCAATGTGTTTAGTAGTTAAGCCCGTAAGGTTTGCAGCTTGATCCATCTCGTCCGCGCACGCATAAGGTCAGCCCGCCAGCGTCCGGTTTTAACCGGATGTGGCATCTGCGGGGTACGCGTAGTTTGCGTGCTTATCGCAAACGGTACCAGGAGTCGCACTGTTCTGCCCCACTCCTTCAACGTGCAGTAGCACGTGTCAGGAGGAGGGGGGAAGGCGGGCGCCAGGGGGGTGGAGTCGCATTGCCAGACTCGCGCCATTCGCTGGCGCTCACTCAAGGAGGGGTAAGAGTGCGAACTGCTTTGCATTAGCATCGCATGTGAACGGCTGTGCAACTGTTCCTGAAACCCGCCTATGCCCAATCACACCCGTCTGCGAAGGTATCGGTTTCTTGCACTCTCGCCTACAATGGGATTAGAGCAGCGTATAAGGTATTATATGAACACCCTTTATACCGCTACACAGGATCATGAAATGACGTCAGCTCATTATCAAAAAGCCCCAATTATTGAAGCTCTTATTGAAATCCAGGTAATCCCAAGAGTAGGTTTAAGTGCTTTGGACATGCTGACAGGTTTTGATACTATTCGTGAGGAATTTCCTGAACGGCAGGAAATTTCGAGAAATCCGGGCATCATTTTGCAGTTTAGTTCGTCAGAAAGTCAATTAACCCCTCCGGCAAGTCTATCTGGAATTCGATTTATCTCACAGGATAAAAGATATATATTGCAATCAAGAATAGATAGATTTACTTTAAGTATGGTTTGTGATCCGCAAGCTAGCTCATACTATACACAATGGGTAGATATGAAACATAGAGCTCAGGAACTCTGGAGCATCTATGTTAAGTCATGTGGACCGGTGAGCGTTAGACAGTGTGCGTTAAGATATATCAATCGTTTCGATCCGCCAGAGGATGGTTCTCCTGTGGCTGGGTTATTTAACAATTTACCTCTGCTACCGATTGATAACACAGATCTACTAGCTGGGTTCTGGACTAATCTTGCCACTAGACAAACTAAAGAGAATGCTCAAACCATTATAAATTTGGGATCAGTGAATTCACTTATAACAGATTCATTTTCAATCATTTTCGATATTGAGGTCTCTAGTCTAGATAAAGAATGGTATCCAGACAGCCCCGATTTATGGGAATATTTGGATAGTCTAAGAGATCTGAAAAATAGAGCTTTTGAACGCTATATTTCTGATAAAGCAAGAGAGGTTCTAAGTTGACAACTCTCACTAAAACAATGCCTAATGCTTCCTACACTTCGGCAAGGCCGGCATACGATTCAGAATTTGATAGAGCTGAAAGGCAGCGTACATGGAATGCTTTATCACAATTACAGAATCTGTCTGTAGGTTGGAACGGGAATATGGATGCGCCCAAGCCTGGGGCGTTAGAAGCGGCAGGGAATGCCTTATTTATATTTATGCAACGAATGAGAGAGAACGGATATCGTTGGATTACTCCCAATATAACTGCTGATGAAAATGGCAATGTGGTGCTAGAGTGGTGGAAACATACGAGGAAAATAACCCTTTACATTGGAGACAGACTACCTATAGAGGCACTAAAAGTTTGGGGTAAAGATATAGATAACCAGATGGAAGATATCACACTGGAAACGTCTGACGACTTCATAACTTTATGGAAATGGTTGCAGTCCGATAGATAAATGGAATCAATTGCTGATGAAGAAATCCTTTATAGAAGCGTGATTAATAATCCCCAAAACTACAAGATAATTGATGGTACTATTCGGGTTAGCTCATCCGTGTTTTCAGATAGAACCAGAAAGATTTCAGTGAATAGAGGATGTCTACAGGATAATGATGCAAGTCGTACACAGTTACGTTCAGACGATGGGGTACTCAGTTTAATAACCTCTGATGTACGTTTGATACGCGTAATAAAAAGCCCAGAAGCTATCTATACAATCGATGTGATCGCAGACCCAATTGATAACAATATTGCACATGCCCTCATCATAAGCCATCCGGATTTCGATAACGATAGTCGTTTTAGAAAGTTGAAAGAGAGCCTCGCTCTTATTGCAAATTGGTAAATTCTTCCACTCGATCTAAGATGAGTGCATAAGGAAAGATTAATCGCTGGAGTTGTTAGATTCCACTGGCGCTGGTGCAGTGTGATCGTGTCATTCGCTACGCTGCCTGGGGTGGGGTATGACTGACGGTTGAGAGGTATTATCATCACCTTCTGACAGCTGTGCCGGATGGGTTGAAACCTGCCTTTACCCAATCACCCCGTCTGCGCGGGTGACGGATTCGAACTGCTTAGCAACAGTGATTTCCCACATAGTGGTAACGTTATCCCAAAGCAGGGAACAAAGAGCCCCCTTTAGAGGGCTTGGGATCCGCAGGCAATGTCTTTAGGCATTGCCGCAATCATGGCTTCACTGCCTTCGACACGTCTCCCCAGCCCCTCCCATTGCCGCGATCTGCGCTTGCTAAGGGATGGGGAGGAGTGCGAACTGGAATGTATGTGTGAGTTGTGAATAGTTTGTGGTTTCGCCAGCTTTTAACCTCTCCCCGCGAGTGCGACACGACCCTCCCCTCGCCATTCGCTAGCGCTCATTAAGGGAGGGTAAGAGTGCGAACTGCTTTGCAACAGCGATTTCCCACATAGTGGTAACGTTACCCATTACAAATCCACCGTACGGTTTTTATGTATCGGGATTTCGTCCAAGCAGGTGGACGTGTCTAGTCGAATATGGGTTTACACTATGCGAGCAAGACAAGGCAATTTATATTTTCAAAAGTAATGAGGCAGTTTTGTCCCCTCTGTTTCACCAGTCAGTAGCGTAAACGTGGCTGGAGGGTACAGTCAGGGGCAGTATAGCATGTCAAGACAAATCAGTAATAGCTTAAAATGGTTATGTGCACTGGTTCTTCAGAAAAGAATCTTCTCAGAATTATCGGTAGTCGCGTTTTCGTATCCTTCATCCACGAGAAGGTCTTTGCTTTTTGCAGCTTGGACGGATAGCTGGTCGCAGCGTTCGTTTTCGGGGTTGCCGGCATGCCCTTTCACCCACACAACCTGGATTTTGTGGATGGCACATAGATCAAGCAGGCGTATCCACAGATCGATGTTAATTGCTTTTTCCTTCTTGTTTCGCATCCATCCATTTGCACGCCAGCGTACTGCCCAGCCCTGCGTAATGCTGTTGGAGACATACTGGGAATCGGTATAGATGGTGACATCACAGGGGTATCGCAGAACTTCCAGCCCCGCTATCACAGCCATTATCTCCATACGGTTATTGGTGGTTCTTCTGTATCCTGCCGATAACTCACGTCGCTTCTCACCATACAGCAGTACTGTTCCATAGCCTCCGGGACCAGGGTTCCCAGTACATGCTCCATCTGTGTAGATGACCACTTTTTTCAGATCAGAACTCTGTTCTGCCAAGATGCCGCCTTGCTTCAATGGGAGAATAATTTATGCTCCCAAAGTGTAATATATACGTATTAAGTTTGCTTAAATCTACTTTATCGACGAGTTATGATGGCATGAAAAGTATTGAGCCGTAGGAGTGTGTTATAGAATTATAACAGTCAGTCTCATCCCTGCTCATCGGAACTGAGTGGAGTACATCTGTATTCTGTCTGGTACCAAACGTCAGAAGTAGTTAGAAACGGGAAATGTGCAATACAAGTACGCTAAACTTCCACTCTTGGGATAGCTGCCAGTAATCGCTTTGTATATTCCATCTTAGGAGTGTCGAAGATCTCCTCAACCGTGCCGCGCTCAATGATCATTCCGTTTTCCATCACACAGATATAATCCGACATATAGCTTACAACTTCAAGGTTATGAGAGATGAAAAGGTAGGTCAGTCCCATCTCTCTCTGTAAACGCTGCAGCAGGTTCAGTACCTGACTCTGAACCGATACATCCAGCGCACTTGTCGGTTCATCCAGCACAATAAAACTGGGCTGCACAGATAGTGCCCTGGCAATTGCTATACGCTGTCGCTGTCCGCCAGAAAACTCATGAGGATATTTATCCAGTGCATCTGCCCTTAATGAGACCTGCTTCAGAAGCTCAACCGCCATCTCCTCACGCTCTTTAGCTGTATTGCCTATGTTGTGGATAACCATACCCTCGGTGAGAGCTTCTCGCACATTCATTCGTCCATTGAGCGAAGAATAGGGATCCTGAAACACAACCTGGATCTTCCTTCTTAAAGCCAGTCTCTCTTTGCCAGTTCGTACAGCATAACGCTCTCCATCGTAGAGAATGTGACCATGCGTTGGACTTAAGAGATCGAGCACCATGAGTGCAACAGTCGTTTTACCCGAACCACTCTCGCCTACAATTGCCACTGTCTTTCCCGATGGGACTTCAAAGCTTACATCGTTTACAGCAGTTTTATACTCGCGTTTCCCAAGCAATCCAGTTCTCACAGGAAACCGTTTTACCAGATTTCTGGCAACAACCAGAGCTTCACCTGGAGCTGTTTGTGTCACGATGCCACCTCTGCTGGACTTTTAGTCTTATCTAACTCGGTGGGCGAATAGAGATGGCATCGGACTGGCCTGCCATCTTCGGCTGTATAGACATCCGGTATCACTCTTTCACACAGCTCCCACTTTCGCGGGCATCTGGCAGCAAATCTGCAACCAACCGGCCATGCTGTTGGAGCTGGTACCACTCCCTCCATGGTGTACAGATCTTCCCCTCGACGCGCACGTGTTGGCAGGCTGGCTATTAGTCCCTGTGTGTAGGGATGCTGCGGATTAGAAAGAAGCTGTTTTGTTTCGGCCTGTTCCACAATTTGACCACCGTACATTACGGCAACCCTGTGTGCAACTCGGGATACGATTCCCAGGTCATGCGTTATCAGCAGCATGGTCATTCCCAACTGCTTTTGGAGATTTGCAAGAAGATCAAGGATCTGTGCCTGCACGGTTACATCAAGTGCGGTTGTTGGTTCATCGGCAAGGAGTATTTTAGGGTCGTTGCTAAGAGCCATCGCAATCATCACACGCTGCCTCATGCCTCCTGAAAGCTCATACGGATACTGTTTAACAATCTGTTTTGGGTCACGAATACCCACCTTATCAAGCAGGCTGAGAGTTCGCTGCCGCGCTTCATCTCCCCGATACTTGCCATGAACTTCCATAGCTTCTCTAATCTGCCATCCAACAGTCATCACGGGATTAAGGCTGGTCATGGGTTCCTGAAAGATCATAGCCAGATCTTTGCCGCGTAAACTGCGCATCTGCTCCCATGTTAGATCAAGCAGGTCTTTACCACCATAAAGGATCCTGCCGCTCTCTATATAACCCGCTGGCTCTGGAACAAGCTGCATGAGAGAGAGTGCAGTGATCGATTTTCCCGAGCCACTTTCACCTACAATCGCTAAAGTTTCACCGGCATTCAAATTAAAGCTTACACCATCTACTGCTTTGGCTATTCCCGAGGAGGTTGAAAACCATGTGCGTAGCTCCTGAACTTCTAAAAGTGGAGTGGGCATATCAGTTACTCCTCAGTCGTGGGTCAATTGCATCTCTCAGAGCATCCCCAAAGATATTCAACGCCAGCACCAGGATAAACAGAGCAGCCGATGCAGATGTGAGGTTCCACCAAATTATTGGTGAACGAGACAGTTCCAGCCTTGCGGCATCAATCATATTTCCCCAGCTCCCTACACCTGCAGGAACTCCAATTCCGAGATAGGATAGAATGGTTTCCGATAGTACATATCCACTGAAGGCAAGTGTTGAGGAGATAATTACAATAGGCAACAGATTAGGAAGGATATGTCTGGTCATAATCCTCATGTTGGAAACCCCCAGAGCCTTCGCTGCCCTCACATATTCACGGTCTCTATGTTTAAGGGTTTCACCGCGAACAAGGCGACAGAGTCCCACCCAGCCCGTTAAACCAAGCGCCAGGCAGATATTCACTACTCCCTGCCCTAATACAAGCAGGAGTGAAATCTGGAGAAGTATTGAGGGAACGGATGCTACTACAGTGAAAATATACTGTATCACATCATCTACGCCCTTTCCATAATAACCTGCAGAAATGCCAAACAGAAGTGCAAGTGGCGTTACAATTGCGGTAGTAAGCCCGCCAATGAGCATTGCGGTATGGCATCCTCTCAGTGTCTCCAGCAGCACATCAAAACCTGCGCCATCTGTTCCCAGGATATGCCATCCTTTTAACTTGTGAGGATGTGGTTCACCTGTGGTGTAGTGCGCAAAGGGCTGGGAATAGGTGCGTTCTCGCTGAACGTGAGCAAGCGTGAAAACTCGGTCCATAATGGATTGTTGTGGAGTAATACGAGAGTTCTGCCAGGAGATACTCTCAGTGAAAGCGATTAAAGCATATATTGCAAGAACAGCGAGCGTTAGTTTTGCCAGGCGATTTTTAGAAAGCCGGCGGTAAGCTTCAGCCCACAGAGGCTGTTTTTTGGAGCGTACGTAGATGAAGCCAAGTAGTGCGATGACAACGAAAGGTAGCAGATTGCTAAAACATAATATAGACTTGAGTGCATACATCCTAAGCTACTCCAGTCTTACGCGCGGATCAACCAGCGCATACCCTATATCTGTCATCATATAGCCCACAATTGTTATGATTGCTCCTATAAATACATTTGCTCTAACGACCGCAAAATCCTGATTGTTAATGGCATCCACCAAATAGTTTCCTAACCCTGGAATGTTGAAAAAATTCTCAAGCAAAATTGATCCGAGAAATAGAGCAGGAATGGCAGACACTGTGTTTGTGATGACAGGCACTGCTGCATTTTTGAGAACATGCCGGAAAAGAACCAGGCTCTCTGAAACACCTTTTGCTCTGGCTGTCCTTACATAATCCTGGTTTATTTCATCTAGGATGAATGTTCTATACAGGCGTGTATCTGATGCAAAGCCAGAAATTACAGCTACAATTACTGGCAGCAGCACAAACCTCAGGCTTTCCCATCCTGGCAGATAGCCTGCAATGGGTGAGATACGCATTAATCTTCCCAGAACAAACTGACCCGCTATAATGTAGAGCAGATAAGTGATAGACATCATAACTACACAAAGGGAAGTTGCGAACGTGTCAAGGTAGGTCCCTCTGAAATAGGCTATGATGAGAGCTGCAGTTAAATTTATGATTAGAGAAGCGATAAAGCTCAGTGAAGCAATCTCGAAAGAGGGCAGCCAGCTTTGTTTCAAGCGAGTAATTATCTTTCCGCCGCCAACTGAATCCGATCTGCCAAAATCGAACAAAAACAGTCCTTTTGTGGTATCCACAAACTGCTGCCACTTTGGCTTGTTATATCCGTGCTGTATTTCCCATGCCTTAATCTGCTGTTGTGTGGGGTTCTTTGCAGAAAGGTTTCTTCTAGCTAAATCCTGCGGGGAAATTGTCATATAAAATAGAAAGAAAGTTATGAAACAGACTCCAATTAAAATAGGGATAGCATACAGAACTCTTCGTATTATATAACCTATCATCTAGCTCCCCCCTCCATTATGCCGCCTAAGATGCCGGTTTGCCCTTTGGCGCACAACACCAATAGCAGGAATTGTTATTCCAATAAGGCACACAAAAGTAAGGATTATAGGCAAAACCTGTGGCTGATTCCATTCTGAACGCAGCCGGTTTCGCATTTGAACATTCACTGCAAGATAGTCCGGGCCATCCAGCGCAATCGGGTGAGGCATAAAGTTTAACAGCCAGGGTTGAACAAGTCCAAAGGATTCAGAATGGGACTGATAGACAAGCGGACAGTCCGATGCTGAGATATCACAAAGCTGCTGGATGAGAGCTGCTCTTGCCGGCGTATCAGGCATTGCCCTCATCTTTCTGAACACTGCATCATATGCCGGGTTATCATAGTTCGAAGCGTTTGGCCCGGGTCTCTTATTACGGCTGTAGAGCAGAAACGCAAAGTTCTCAGGATCAGGATAGTCTGCAACCCATCCCCAGTTTGTAAATTCAAACTGTCCCCCATTTATCCTGTCCTGAAACTCAGACTCCCGCCATGATCTCGAAACCAGATTGATGCCCAGTGCATCTATCTCACGTTCAGTGATATCCAGTGCCTGTCTTCCCTGAGCGGTTACTGCAGCATTGTCGTAATAGATCACCAGTGGTTTGCCTGTGGATGGATCTATGCCATTTGCATACCCTGCCTGTGCAAGAAGCTGTTTAGCTTTTGCCAGGTTGTATTCACAATATGGATTTTTATAGTTGGGATTGTATCCAAACAGGCCAGGTGGGAGAAGCCACTGAGCGGGCATTCCAAGCCCCAGTGTTTCGAGATCAATCTCTTCTTTGGAATTAATTGCCAGCGAGATTGCCTGTCGGAGCAGCTTAGCTCGTGTACTGGTTCCACCAACAAGAGGATCATCCATATTGAAGATGTAGTAGTTAATGTCCATGCCAACGGTCTTTTCCAGCTTCACTCCTCTCTTTTTAAGTTGAGGAGAAAGAATGTTGACATGAGGCATCGCCTGCTGAAAGTTGTTCTGCCCAACGCCTGTGATGTCGAGATAGCCTTGCTGGAACTCATTCCACACAGTGGTTGCCTCTGGCATAATGGTGAACTGAACTTCATCCACAAGAGGAAGCTGTTTGCCTGCATCTGCCAGTAAACCCTTCTTTCTGTCACCAGGCATTCCAGTGGTGGGATAGGTGAGGTATGGCCGATTCGGGTTTTTTACGAGCACATACCTTCCTCTGGGTGTGTACTCCTTCAGGATAAACTGCCCACAGCCGACTGGATGCCTAGCCAGATCTGCCCCATATTTGTTCACTGCTTCCACGGGAATGGGTGCTGTGAGCGGCATGGCCATGAGGAATCGGAGCTGGGGATAGGGCTTGCTTAGCAAAATACGAAATGTGAATGGATGTTTTGGATCGAACTGAAGACCTGGTATGGGATAGTTGTAATCAGATTTTTTGTGCTCTGCCATCAGTTTCTGATTATAGGCTTCTGATGCAGCCATCCCTTCTATTTTGGTATCGAAATAGGAAACGATAGGGCATGGAATGGCAGGATCAGCCATTCTCC